>CAXTOX010000020.1:9324-42529 GCA_964245885.1 uncultured Chthoniobacterales bacterium
CGGCTTCAGTTAACATCCTTGCAAGAACATTTGCCGGTACAGGTCGACCGCCGTGGTATCTTCCCCCATGAGCCTCCTTCTTTCCGTGCTCGATCTTTCCCCGTTGAGCGCCGGGTCGTCCGGCGCGCAGGCGTTGCGCAATTCGGTGGACCTCGCGCGCCACGTCGACGGCCTCGGCTTCCACCGCTACTGGGTGAGCGAACACCACAACCTGCCCAGCGTCGTCTCCAGTTCGCCCGAGGTCCTCATCGGCCACCTGGCCCAGGCGTCCCGACGGATGCGCGTCGGCTCGGGCGGCATCATGCTGCCCAACCACGCCCCGTTGCGCATCGCGGAGGCGTTCCGCGTGTTGGAAGCGCTGCACCCCGGCCGCATTGACCTCGGATTGGGCCGCGCGCCGGGTTCGGACGGACGCGCCGCGCTCGCCCTGCGGCGGGGACGTTCGAACGGGGATGATTTCCCCGAACTGTTCGACGAACTGCTGGCCTTCGGCGGGCTGGAACCGTTCCCCGCCGGCAGCCCCCTCTCTGCTGTCCGCGCCCTGCCCGACGATGTGCCGCTGCCGCCGGTGTGGCTCCTGGGTTCGAGCGACTGGGGCGCGCGGTTCGCGGCGCAACGCGGGTTCGGCTACGCGTTCGCACATCACTTCAGCGCGGAATGGGTCTACCCGGCCACGCAGGCGTACAAAGAGGGCTTCCGGCCCTCGTCCAAACCTGGACGGCTGGCGAAATCGCACCTGATCCTGACCGTTTCGGCCCTGTGCGCGCCGACCGACGCGGAGGCCGACCGGCTCGCGGGGAGCCTGGACCTGATGGCCGTGCGGCGGGCACGGGGCAAGTTCCTGCCCATCGCCAGCCCTGACGAGGCGGCGGCGTACCCGTTCTCCGCGGAGGAGCGCGAGTTCGTGGCTGACTTCCGGGAGAAGATCTTCGTCGGTTCGCCCGCCACGGTGCGCCGCAAGCTGGAAGCACTTGCCGCCGAAACGGGCGCGGACGAATTGATGGTCAACACGATGGTGTGGGACCACGCAGCCCGCAAACGCTCCTACGCGCTGTTGGCGGAGGCGTTCGGGTTGTCATCGGCGCGGGAAACGTTCCCCGTGCCGATGCGCTTGGCGGCGTGATTCCAACGAAGGTAGGGTTGCCTCTCCGAGGCAATCCAAACTTTGTCTGGCTAATCATGCCCGTGATCCGGCGGGCCGCCCAGAGGAAATAGGATTGCCTCGGAGAGGCAACCCTACCCGCGAACGAGTGGCCGCTTCGCGGCCGGTCAAGGCTGACCCAGGCCGCCGGTCACGCCGTAGACGTGCCCGGTCGTGTAGCTGGACTCCTGGCCAGCGAGCAGTACGTAGACGGGTGCCAACTCCACCGGCTGGCCGGGCCGGCCCAACGGCGTCTGGCTGCCGAAGCTCTTGATCTTCTCCTGCGGCTGGCCTCCGCTGACCTGCAAGGCCGTCCAGATCGGTCCCGGGGCCACGGCATTGACGCGGATGCCCTTTTCGGCCAACTGCCCGGCCAACGCGCGGGTGAACGCGATTTGCGACGCCTTGGTCTGGGCGTAGTCCAGGAGGTTCTCGCTCGGGTCAAAGCCCTGGATGCTCGTCGTGTTGATGATCGTCGCGCCCGGCGGCAGGTGCGGCACGGCGGCCTTGGTGATCCAAAACATCGCGTACACGTTGGTCTTGAACGTGGCGTCGAACTGCTCGGTGGTCAGCTCGGTAATCGCCTCGGTGGCGTGCTGCTTGCCGGCGTTGTTGACCACGATGTCCAAGCCGCCGAGTTCGCGGGCGGCGGTCTCGACCAACTGCTGGCAGAACGTCTCGCTCTTGATGTCGCCGGGGATGCCCACGCCCAGGCGGCCCGCCGCTTTGATCAGGGCGAGCGTCTCCTGCGCGTCCTTTTCCTCCTCGGGCAGGTAGTTGATGGCCACGTCCGCGCCCTCGCGGGCGAAAGCGATGGCCGCCGCACGGCCGATGCCCGAGTCACCGCCGGTGATGAGCGCCTTGCGGTTGGGCAGCTTGCCGCTGCCCACGTAGCTCTTTTCGCCGTGGTCCGGCTTGGGGTGCATCTCGTCGGCCAGGCCGGGCACGCTCTGCGGCTGCTTGCTGAAGGACGGCTTGGGGTATTGGGTCACCGGGTCGCGCATCTCGTAGAGGTTCGTGATGCCACCCGTTTCCTTGGGTGCGCCGTCGGAGTCGACGCCGGGGGTGACGGCGTGGACCACTTTGGAGACGAGGCTGCCGAGGGTGCTCTGTTCGTTGTCTGTTGCCATGGTTGAGAGGTTGTTTGTCTGGTCAGATACGCGGCTCGCCGGCCCCGGAGGCGCAAAAAATTTGCCCGCCGAAAAGTGGATGGTGAAGTGTATCCGGGCGGCCTGAGACCCGGAATTCATCCTCAGATCGCGCAGATTTGCGCGGATTGGGAACAGGGAAGAAAATCTTCTCTCCCCTTCCTCTTCTCATCTGCGGAAATCTGCGTAATCTGCGGATCACTCCATGACGAAGCTCATCCTGCGCCTTGCGGCAACTTGTCTCGCCTTGCTGGCCAACACCATCCCGGCCCAGACTCCCAACCGCCCGCCCGCCGACCCGACCACCGGCAAGAAATCCGATGAGCCGCCGTACGACGTGCGCGAGCACTACACGAAATACGAGTACCGCGTCCCCATGCGCGACGGCGTGAAACTCTTCACCGCCGTCTACGTGCCCAAGGACCAGTCCAAGCCGTACCCGTTCCTGATGATCCGCACGCCCTACAGCGTGAGCGTCGCCGACGCGCGCGAGGGCAAAAACTCCTACGGCGAGGACCATTTCCCTCCCAACACGCGCCACCTCGGCCCCTCCGAAGACTTCGACCGCGCGGGCTACATCTTCGTCAACCAGGACGTGCGCGGGCGCTTCGAGTCCGAGGGCAAGTTCATCGAGATGTACCCGCACCTCGACGAAAAGAAATCCCCTGCCGACGTGGACCCGAGCACGGACATGTCCGACACGGTGGACTGGCTGCTGCACAACGTCCCCAACAACAACGGCCGCGCCGGCATCTGGGGCATCTCCTACCCCGGCTTCAACACGGCGGCGAGCATCATCGACTCCCACCCGGCCATCAAGGCGGCCTCGCCGCAGGCCCCGATGATCAACCTCTTCGGCCAGGGCGACGACGCCTACCACGGGGGTGCCTTCATGCTGGCGGCGAACTTCTCGTTCTACAGCGTGTTCCGCCCGCAGGACAACCCCACCGCCGAACCGCGCAAGTGGACCCCGTTCGAGTACGGCACCGACGACGCCTACGAGTGGTTCCTGCGGCAGGGCACGCTCGGCGCGCTGAGCAAATTCTTCCCGCCCGGCACGAGCGCGTTGTGGGACGACCAGGTGCGCCACGACACCTTCGACGACTACTGGCAGCCCCGCGACCTCGCCCCGCACCTCAAGAACATCCACTGCGCCGTGCTGACGGTCGGCGGCTGGTACGACGGGGAGGATTTGCAAGGCCCGTTCTCCGCGTTCGCCGCCATCGGCAAATACAACCCGGGCACCGAGAACAAACTCGTCGTCGGCCCGTGGATTCACGGCGGCTGGGGACGCCTGGACGGCCACCGGCTCGGCTACGTGAACTTCGACGCGAACACCGCCGACTATTATCGGCAGTACCTCGTGTTCCCGTTCTTCGAGCACCACCTCAAGGACGCACCCGACCCGGGGTTGGCCAAGGCCACCGTGTTCGAGACCGGCAGCAACGTCTGGCGGCATTACCCGAGTTGGCCCCCGCCCGGCGTGCAGAACCGCACGCTCTATTTTCAACCTGGCGGCGGGTTGGCGTGGCAGCCGGCCGTCGAGACGCGGCCGGGCTACGACTCGTACGTCAGCGACCCGGCCAAGCCCGTGCCGTTCCTGGCCTACTACGCGGTGGCCGTGCCGCCCGAGTACATGGTGAGCGACCAGCGTTTCGCCGCGACGCGCCCCGACGTGCTCACCTACCAGACCGAACCGTTGGAGGAAGACGTGACCGTGGCCGGACCCGTCTCGCCGAAACTCTTCGTCTCCACGACCGGCACGGACTCGGACTGGGACGTGAAGCTCATCGACGTGTACCCGCCCGATTACCCCGATCCGAACAGCGCCGATGAACACCCCAACAGCAAGACGGTGGTCAAGGACGTGCCGCCGCCGACGTTCGCGCTCGCGGGCTACCAGCAGCTCGTGCGCGGCGAGCCGTTCCGGGGCAAGTTCCGCCACAGCATGGAACGGCCCGAGCCGTTCGTGCCCGGCCAGGTGGAGGAGGTCGGTTTCACGATGCCGGACATTGACCACACGTTCCGCCGCGGGCACCGCATCATGGTGCAGGTGCAGAGTTCGTGGTTCCCGCTGACGGACCGCAACCCGCAAGTGTTCCTGAACATCCCGGACGCGAAGCCCGAGGATTTCCACGCGGCCACGCAGAGCGTCTATCGGGGCGGCGCGCAGGCGTCGGGGATCGTGCTGCCCGTGCTGGCCAAGCCGTGACCCGCCGGAGGATGGGTGGACCTGGCACCCCGAATATTAACTCCCCTGGCGGGGCACCGGCATCCCCTCCTCGTGGCCGACGTGAACGGCGACGGCCGGGGCGAACTGGTACATGAACCCCGCCCGGACTTCCCAACATGGCTAAAGAACCTTCAAAGTGACGACCTCGAACGGCCGGTAGGATACTTCGAGCGTGCCGTTGTCCGCTGTCGTGATCGGCCGACCTTCTTCTTCCAGGAAATTGCATTGCACCGCGCCCGCCGCCGGCCACCCCACGCGCACCTGCGCGGTGCCACGCGCGCCGTGGCATTCGTAGAGCCGCAGGATCACCGCGTCCGAATCCTCCGCCAGCTTGACGGTGTCCAGCACGAGGTTGGCGTCGTCGCACGACGCCAGCGAGCGCGATGGCATTTCGTTCCCGGCCGTCCAGAGCAGCGGCACGTTGAAGCGGTGCGCCTCCGCGACCACCCCGGCTTCGCGCCACCCGCCCACGTGCGGCAGGAGCGCGTAGGCGAACTCATGTGCGCCCATGTCGGCCTCGGGGTCCGGGTACTTGGGCGCGCGCAGCAGGCTCAGGTGCAGCGTGCCGTCCAGCGTGTGAAACCCGTATTTGCTCTCGGTCAACAGCGCCACGCCGAAGCCGTGTTCGGACAGGTCGGCCCACTTGTGGGCTGGCACCTCGTACTTCGCCAGATCGAAGGAGTTCGTGTGATGCGTGGGACGTTCCACGCAGCCGAACTGCATCTCGTACGTCGCGTGCATCGCCCGCACGTTCAAAGGGAACGCCACCTTCAAGAGCTTGTGCGATTCGTGCCAATCGACGCGCGTGTGGAACTCCAGCCGCCGCGCACCCGCCTCCAGACGCACGGTCTGGGTGAGGCGGCTCGCCGCGCCGACCGCGCGTTCGAAGCGCACTTCCGCGCGCAACGGGTTTTCGGACACCACCTCACAGCGGTTCGCGGGCGGGCATTCCCGGCGGGTCTCCAGGTAGTAAGGGTCGATGTCCCACGCGTCGTAAGCCGTCGGCCGGTCGTCGTACAGATCGAACCGGTTGCCGGGGGCCGAGAGAGCTTCCCTTCCGCTGGATTTTTCCAGGAGGCTGACGAGTGACCCATCTTTGGTTAACACGGCGCGCAGATGAGCGTTTTCCAGGACGATTTGGCCCGGCTCGCGGGTCACCCGGACCGCGTCGTCCGCCGCCACGATCTGCCCGGCTCCGTAGGGGGGAGCCTCCGCGCAAACCAGCATCCCGTCCGGCTGTTCCGCGACCTCGCGCCGGGCAAGACCCAGCGTGTTGAAGGGACTCGGGTTTCCGGTGGCCGCGCCCGCCAGCGCCTGCAACGCCGCGTCGCGCAGCCGTCCGCCCTCGCGCTGGATCACGGCGTGGGCGCGCGCGGCGTCCGCGTAGACTTCCGCGATGGAACTGCCCGGCAGGATGTCATGGAACTGGTTGAGCAGCAGCGTTTCCCACAGTCGGCCAAGCTCCTGCCGAGGGTACGGCGCGCCGCGCAGCCGGGCGGCCATCGCGGCGAGGAACTCGGCGTCGTGTAGGGTCCATTCCGCCTGGCGGTTGCCGCGTTTGACGGCCGCTTGCGAGGTGTACGTGCCCCGGTGGTACTCGAAGTAAAGTTCGCCGACCATCGTCGGCAGCGCCGCGACATCTTCCTCCAGCCGCGCGAAGAACTCGTCGCTGCTGCGCTGGGCGGAGCGCGGCACGCCTTGCAGGTCGCCGACCCGGCGCAAGATCTCCAACATCCGGGGCGTCGGCCCGCCGCCGCCGTCGCCGTAGCCGAAGAGCATCAGGCTGTGCTGCGAACGCACGTGGTCCTTGTAGGCGCGTGCGTTGGAGCGCAACTGGGTGATCTCGTTTATGACCCTATGGAGGATCATTGCGTTGTACGTGTCGGCGGGCGGGAAGTGGGTCAGCACCTCGCTGCCGTCGATGCCCTGCCAGGTGAAGGTATGGTGCGCGGGCTTGTTGAAGCGGTTCCACGAGAGCTTTTGCGTGAGGAGACGCGTGATGCCGCTCTGGCGCATGATCTGCGGGAGCTGCCCGTTGTAGCCGAACACGTCCGGGTTCCAGAACTCGCGGCAGTAGCGGCCGAACTCACGTTTGAAGAACCGCTGGCCGTGGAGGAACTGCCGCGCCCGCGCCTCGCCGCTGGGCAGGTTGCAGTCCGGCTCGATCCAGGTGCCGCCCACCGGCACCCACTGGCCGCTTTGCACCCGGTCCTTGATGCGCGCGCAGAGTTCCGGCTGGCTGTGCTTCATCCACGCGTACTGCTGCGCCTGCGAGCAGGAAAAACGGAACTCGGGGCAACGCTCCATGTAAGCCAACTGCGAGGAGAACGAGCGCAAGCACTTGCGGTACGTCTCGGCCAGCGGCCAAAGCCAAGCGGTGTCGATGTGCGCGTGGCCGATGGCCGAGAGTGCGTGTACGCGGGTGGCGTTGTGGTTGCCGTAGAGCGCGCGGGCGATCTCGCGCGCCGCCGGCCAGGTCGCGCGGTCGTCGAGGTCGAGGGTGTTGGCGACGCGGTTGAGTTCGCGCAACAGCGTGCCGGCCCAGGCTGGGTCGAGGTCCTTCGCCGCGCCGGTGTTCTCGGCTTCGAGGCTCTGCAGGACGACGAGGTCGTGGTAGAAGTCCCACGCCTCGGCGTCGAAGAGCGCCACGTCGCAGCGGTCCAGCACGAACTCGCGACGTGCTGGAAAGGCGCGGTTTCCAAACCTTGCCCGTAGCCGAAGACGTGGTTGCAAGCCATCTCGACTTCAAAGGCGAGGGTCTCGCCACCCGCCACGCGATCCAACAGCAGGGCATCCGGGCGGACGCTCTTGTCGCCGCTGGCCGGTTCGTAGTTGAGCCCCTGGCGCGGCTGGCCGTCGACCCAGAGCGTGGCCTCGGAGTGAGAATTCCAGAGCAGGTCCACCCGTCCGCCGCGCCACTCCAGCGGCACGGTCGCCCGGACCTTGAACCAGAATGTCGTCCACCGCGGGCCGAACTGTTCGCCGAGTCGCGCCGGCCGGTACGCCAACGCCTGCGCCTCGGCCCGGGTGATCCATCCGGCGGGTGTGCTGACGAGCAGTTCGGCGGCCGGACGCGTGTCCCGGTAGATCTCGCCGCGCAGGCGTTCGACGAGCTGGCGGATGCGGTCGCGGGTGTAGCTGTCGTACCGGAGCATGGGAGGGTCGTGGTGGGTGAACCTTGTCTCCGCCCGTCCTCTGGAACAAGACCGGATTTTTACGCCGCAGGCGTCCGGAGCACAGGTCGTATAGGTCTTATATGACCTATAGGATGGCGAGGAGCGCGGCGAGTTCGCGTGTGGCAAAGGCCGCCGCCACTCTGGCCTCCAGCAGGGTTTCCGCTTCCCGCATCGCGCGCCCGGTCGAGATTTCTTCGTCCTGGATGGCAAACACGGCGTGGAAAATCCCGCGCAACGCCTCCGCTTCCAGCACGGCTCCACCGAAGGCGAGCACCGGTTTGCCGAACCGGCGCGCCAGGGACGCCACACCGGCCGGACCTTTTCCTTCCAAGGTCTGGCCGTCGAGACGACCCTCGCCCGTGATGACGAGGTCGCTCCCGGCCACCGCCGCGCTCAGACCGACAGCCTCGGCCACCATCTCGAATCCGGAACGCATCTCCGCCCGGCAGAACGTGAGCAACCCGAACCCGAGTCCCCCGGCCGCCCCCGCGCCGGGCACGTCGCGGCAGTCGCGGCCCAGGTCGCGCCACGCCACGTCGGCGAGGTGCGCCAATCCCGCTTCGAGCAGGGGCAGCGTCCGTGCATCCACGCCTTTCTGGGGTCCATAGATGCGCGTGGCTCCGCGCGTACCTAGCAAAGGGTTGCCCACGTCGCATATCGCCGTCACGGCGGGGAACGCCCCGTCCGGCGGCACGAGGCGGTCCAACCCGGGCAGGCGCAGCGGCAGGGGAGGCAGAGCGTCCCCGTGCCGGTCGACAAACCGCCAACCTAACGCCGCCGCCATGCCGATCCCGCCGTCGTTGGTCGCGCTGCCGCCGAGGCCGACGAGCACCGTCCGCGCGCCCCGCTCGCGCGCGTGCGCCATCAGCTCGCCGGTGCCGGCCGTCGAGGCCCGCAACGGGTCGAGTTCCCCGGCGGCGAGCCGCCGCAGCCCGGACGCCTCGCTCATGTTAATGGCTGCCACCTCGCCGGGCAACCACGCGTAACCCGCCTCGATGGAACGGCCCAGCGGATCGTGCGCGGGCGCGGTGATCCATTCGCCGCCGAGCGCCGCGCAGAGCACCTCCGCCGCCCCCTCGCCGCCGTCCGCGATGGGCAGTTCGCGGCACTCGGCGCGCGGGCACGCGCCCTCCACCCCGCGCCGGATCGCCCGGGCGGCCTGCGCGGCCGTCAGCGAGCCCTTGAACTTGTCTGGCGCGATCAAGACCTTCATCGTGGGATGCCCGACCCACCTTCGGGCCGGTCAGAACTTCATCTTCTTGCCGAGTTCCTCGATGGTGCCGGTCGAACCGATTTGCTTGACGAACTTGTCGCTGCCCTCCGGGAAAAGCTGCACGAGCCAGCCGTCGAACTCCTCCGTTGCTCCCCGCCCCCGGTAGACTTGCGGCGAGGCGAAGGTGTCCGAGAACGGCTGTCCCCCGGCCACTTCGATGTGCTTTTCCTCCGTCGAGAGGACGCTGCGCCGGTCGCCGTGGCCCGTCGGCCGCTTGAAGAATACGCAGCGCAGCAGCCACTTCGACGCGCCGTGCTCCATGCTGTGGATATCCACTTGCACCGTCGCTTCCTGGGCCGCGCCGTGTTCGTGGTACTTGACGGTGTTGAGTTTCTCCTTGTACGCCGCATCCATCGAGACGAACGCCGCGCCCGCGGTCGGGGCGTTGGTGGAGACAGCCGCCATGAGCGCGGTCAGGGGGACAGCCGCCACGGGAACGTTCACCGGCGCTGCTGCCGCCTGCGGCCGGTTGACCGGCGCGGGCGCGGCGGGCGCGGCAGGCGCGCTCTTTCCGGCCGCCGGCTTGATGAGCAGCGCCTTGGCACACTGGGCCGCGACCTGCTCCGGCCAATCGGGCTGTTGGAGGCGCGGGCTGTGCTCGATTTCGAGCTGGTGGACCATCGCGACAAAGGTCTTGTTCAGGGGGGACCCGGCTTTGGCCAGGTCGGGATAAGCCTCCATCGCCCGCCGCTGGGAATCCAACGCCTTGACGGTCGTGGGCGCCGCGGCCGACGGCGGATGGTTGTTGCCCACTGCACCCTTGGCGGTGATCGACGGCTGGACGGTGCTTTCCCGCGCGGGATCCGCCGCGCGGAAGCCGAAATAGCCGTATGCCCCCGCCCCAGCGGCGAGCAGAAGCAGCCCGAGCACCCATTTCCCCGCGCCGCCCCCGCGCGCGGGAGCGGCTTTGGCCGCGGCGTTCTGGAGCGGGGGCTGCACCGGCGGGTTCCACGTCGGCTTGCTCACGGCGGGCGGAGGGCCGCTGGCGGCCGCGTAGGTGTTCGGCACGAACGGCGCGGACGGGGCGCGGAACGCCGGGGCGGGCACCGGCGCGTCCTCGGATTCGTCTCCCTCCGCCGGAAGCTCGTGGGGAAAGGAACACCCCGGCTTGCAAAGCTCGGGCGAGAGCGTGGCCAGTTCGTTCATGAACCGGTGGGTGCGGCGCTTCTCGCTTTCCTGGTCCCAGCCGGGCGTCCGGCGGTCGAGGGATTCGAGGATGACCAGCGTCTGTTTGACCGAAGGCTGCCGGAAATTGTAGCCGTAGAGGTTGTCGTCGCCGATCTGGGACTGCCACCAACGCGCTTTGCGGAAGGAACGCTGCGGCGTGGCGAAAAGCTCCGGGTGCAACTGGAATTTATCCCGGTGCCAGGCCTGGAGGTGCGGCTGCCAGTCCGGGGCCGCTTCCAGTTGGGCGATGAAGGCATCCGCCCCCGCCTGGTCGAGCGGTTCGTCGGGCAGGACGTTGAGATATTGCAGGAGCGCCGTCTGCGCGGGAGTCGGGGCGTCGGCGGCGGGGGGCGGACCCGGTGCGCGGCCGGGGGGAGTAGGCTCGTTCATGCCGGGTGGCATTCCATCACAGGAGCGCGGCGCTCGGCAAGCGCGAAAGCACCCGGCCGCGACTTTATTCCATCCACTCCGCGCTACGGCTGGGTGATGCGCAGGCGCAGGAACCGGCGCTGCCCGCCCGCCGCCGTTTTTGCCACCGTGTCGCGCACTTCCACCGTGTGCGGCGCGGTGCTCGCCGCGTCGTCGCTCACCACGCCGTCGCCGGTCAACGCCGCGCCGCCCGCGCCCGTGGCCACCGTCGTCCAGTTCACGAGGTCGGGCGAACTCTCCACAATGTAGGTGATGTCCGTGGCCAGCGGCACGCGCGTGAACCGGATCGACAGGTAGTTGCCGGCCTGGTACGTGCGGACCGCCGCCTGCGACTGCGGCAGCGCCGTCGAACCCGCGTCGGACCGCGCCGGGTTCAGGTTGAGCGCGTATTCGACGAGGTTGCTCAGCCCGTCGCCGTCCGGGTCGGCGGCGGGCGCGGCGTTCGCCCCGGTCAGCCCGGCGGCGGCCAGGTAATGGCCGACCGTATCCACCACCGTCAGGGAAAAGGTCTGCGCGGCATCAGGAGCCGTGCCGTTGCTGGCGGTCACCTGGATCCCGCCGTAGACGCCGGAGGTCGTCGGCGTCCCGGCGAGGACACCCGTGGTCGGGTTGAGCGTCAATCCCGGCGGCAGCGTTCCGGCGGTCACCGTGAACGTCGGCGCGGGCGAACCGCTGGCCGCGAACGTGTCACTATACGCCGCGCCTGCCGTTGCCGAACCGGACGGAACCGCGCTCGTGAACACTGGCGCACTGGTCGGCGGCGGGGCGGTGACGGTCAACGTGACGGGCTGCTCGTACGTCGCCCCGCAGGTGTCCTGCACCTGCACGCGCAGGGTGGTCGCCGCCTGGGCGGTCGCCGCGGTCGTCGCCACCGTGAGCACGCCGGTCGTCTGGTTGATCGACACCGTCACGCCCGTCGGCGGAACCGTCGTCGGCGAGATCGCCAGCGGCGTGGCGGGCAGGTTGCCGTTGCTATCCCTGGGGGCGGCGGAGGGCGTCACCGTCACCGTGGTGCCCGCCGGGATGCTCGTGGCGGGATAGGTCCCGAGCGTCGGCGTCGGGTTGGGCGCAACGAGGAGATTCACCGTGCCGGAGGCGGTCGCGCCGGCCGTGTCCGTGACCGTCAAGCCGAGCGGGTACGTGCGCGTGGTCAGCGTGGTCGTCAACCGGCAGGCGGCGGTGGCGGTCAACTGCACGTTGCCGTTGACGAGGGCTCCCGTGACCGTCGCCCCGACCGGTGCGCCGGTGATGCTCACGCCCGCCAAAGGGTACGAACCCGCCGCCGCCGTGCCCACGGTCGCGACGACCGCCGTCGGCGCGCCGCGCGTGACGGTGAGGCCGCCGCCGTTGGCGGCAAAGGTCGGCGGGGTCGTGGCCGCGGTGATGGCGAAATTCGCGTTGCTGAGGTCGAAGAAGATGTTCCCCACGGCCTCGACCTTGATCCGCGCCTGAGTCGTCGCCACGCTCGCGTTGTTGGGCAGGGTGACAGTGGCGGACCCGTTGTTGGGTACGCTGGAGGCGAGGACGTAGGGGAACGTCAGGCCACCGTCGGTGGAGAGCGAGATTTTCACGTTGGCGCAGGACACCGGCGAGGCCGTGGTGTTCGCCACGTTCCAGGTCACGGGCACGCTGGCCCCGGCGGCGCAGGTCACCGCGGTATTCGGCGCGGTGATGGCGAACGGCCCCGCGCCTGTGGCGACGGCGAGCGTGACCAGCGCGTAGTTCGACCCGCCGCCGCCCGCGTGGTTGTCGCGCACGGTGCAGCGGAAGTTCAGGCCGGCGCTGCGGGCCACGGAGGGCAGGGCCTCGCCGACGAGGTAATTGCCGTCCACGGTGCCAGTCAAGGGCGGCACGTTGGCGTTGTTGAGGATGTAGGGGAGCGACGGGAAAAGCCGCGTGGGGTTAGTCGTCGGCGGGTAGGAGCGAAAGAGAGGCGACGCGCCGTTGTCCAGGCCGGCGGTCGAAGTGGCGTCGACGGCCGCGCCCTTGTCGAATTCTTCCCAGCAGTAAGTCAGCGTGTCGCCGTCCGCGTCGGTGGCCGAGGCGGTGAGGGCGAAGGGAGTGGAAATCGGAATCGTGTAGGCGGTCGAGACGGCGAGGACGGGCGGGTTGTTGCCGGTGGCGACCGTCTGGTAGGCGTTCTTGCCCGTGCCGGTGGTCGTGTAGGCGTCGATCTCGTCGTAGGAGCCGGTGAGAAAATAATCGTCGGAGTGCGGCGCGAGATCCTGCACGTTGGTGCCGCTGGAGCAGATGCCCGCGTAGGCCATGATGGTGGTGCCGCTGCCCGGCTCGTAGGCGTGGGCGGCGGAACGGTTGCCGCCGCCGCAGGAGCCGGTGGTGGAGTTGAAGGGATGGTTCGCGCCGAACTGGTGGCCCATCTCGTGCGCGACGTAGTCGATGTCGTAGGGATCGCCGATGGGGTTGCTCGTGCCGGTCTCGCCCTGCGCCTTGTTGGTGCCGCAAACCACCCCCAGGCTGGCCAACCCGCCCCCGGCCGTGCTGAAGACGTGGCCGATGTCGTAGTTCGCCGTGCCGATGACGCTGTTGCAGGTGGTCTTGTTCTGGGTCAGCAGGCTGCTGGAATTCGAGTTCGTGTACGGTTCGGTGCTGGCATTGGTGAAGATCATCTTGTCCTCGTTGGCGACGAGCACCATGCGGATAGCGAAGTCCTTTTCGTAGACGAGGTCCACGCGGTTGACCGTCGTGACGACCGCCCCGAGGGTCAGCGTCGTGTCGCCACCGCCGACCGCCGCGGCGTACTCGGCCGTGGTGCCGACGACGAGGCGGTAGACGCGCAGGTTCGCGCCGGTGGGCCGGGAGAGGATCGGCGACCGCGCGCGGGCGAGGCGTTCGGCCAGCGCGGCTGGGGTTTCCTCGTCGTGGAACAGGCACGGCATGGGCTTGGAGGCGGCGAGGTCGCGCTTGTAATAGGCGATGGAAGTGGCCGGGTCGGAGCCGTCGAGGAAATACGGGTCGATGACGATTTGCCCGCCGGGCGAGAGGATCAGGGCGTGGAAGCCGAGCGGGGTCACGTCAAGCCGGGCGGTGAGTTCCGGGTGGTCGATGCCCTGGGCGACGTAGGTCTGGATTTCCGGGTAACGCGCCGCCAGCGCGGGGTCCATGACGGGCGAGGCTTCGACCGTGAACCGCGCGAACGCCGCCGAGCGGGGGATGGGGAGTTCGATCTCCGCCGGCGCGGGCAGCGCGGCGCGGGGCGCGCCGTCGGCGAGGGCCTTGCGCAAGGTGCCCTCGGGCAGCGCGGCGGCGAACGCGGCCGAGAGCCTGGCGCGGTCGAGGTGCAGGACGCGGTACTGCCGGGGCACGACGCCGAGCCGGACGGTCTGCGCGCTCAGGCCGCCGTGGGTGGCAAGGGTGGGTTTCTCGTCGATCTCCTGCCAAAGTCCGGAGGGGGAAGCGGTCTTGGCGGCGGCATTGGTCGGCGACTGCGCACGGAGAGTTGAAGAGGCGTTCGCTACAAAGAAAATCGTACTTGCCAGTACGGTGGAGGCGCGGCGAAAAGGACGAAGGGAAAATTGCATCGGTGGACCAGAAAAGCCTGCTATAGCTATGCTCGGAAACACGTTCAACCGGAAGCAAAAAATAGTAGTGGTACAGTTTGATGTCTTGGCAGCCCCGGCAGGGGCGCAAGAAATTAGCCCACGACGTGAGCTGTGGGAAAAGAACAAAAAAGTGTCAGCCCCGGCAGGGGCGGCAGAAAACCGGCCGGGTGGTCCCGGAGCGAGGGCGTCTTTTCTTCCGCCCCCGCCGGGGCTTTGACCCTCTGGGCAATCTTTCCCACGGCTCACGCCGTGGGCTGCACTCTTCCGCCCCTGCCGGGGCTGGGAACTTACCAAACTGTCCCACTACCCAAAAAATGCTCGGGCCGATCAATCCCATCCGACAGGATACGGACCCGGCCTGCGGCGATCCTCTGCTTTGATCGCAAAAGTTCGCGGCCGTGATTGCTCGCCGCACGCGCGATGCCAGCGCGGTGCATGCGACCGATCAGCCTGGCGAACACTGGTGCCACAATTTTTCAAAAGCGTGTGAGAAACCCCCTTCGCCACAGTCGTTCCCACCGCAGGGCAGGAGCAAGACGACCGGTAGCTTGCGCTGCCTGCTTGGAAGCCTCCGCACACACTCGCCGGAAGGGGGGACCCATCCATGAATCCCTATCCAAAAAAGCCGGAGATGTGTGTGAAATCCGGTTGCTTACCGCGGCATCCGAACACCGGCGGCAGCGCGGCGATTGTGACGAAATACAAGCCTAGCCGTAGGAAAAATGGCCACTTTTATCCTATCGCTTGTGAAGTCTTTTCCGTGAAGATTCGCCACAAAAACATGTCATGGTTTCCCTGACAATCTTCTAGTTATTTTTCTCTGCGCGAGCCACTTCTGGCGCTCGTGGAGGGTTGCAGCGAGATGTTGTGGCGCTGATCCGTGGGTCCGGCGCAAGGTTGTCCATTTTGACCGATCATCGGTTGGTGGATCTATGGCGTGAATACTCAGCCCGGCAATACTGTGATGGCTGGATTGATGCAGACCGCGAGGAAGTCTTCCGATTCGTCACCTGGACGAATCGCCACAAAGGGATCAGCCAGGAAATCCTGGCCGCTTCCCGTGCCAGGTCTCACGACCGCGTTGGCATCCAGACCCACACCCGCACCGTCCGCGCCTAGGACGAAAAACTGCTCGTTGAAAAACGGCTCGGGCAACGCCGCACGCTCTCGTAAGATCATGACGACAAAAGTGAGCGACGCTCACGCCTGCCTGAACAACATCGAAGCATTCGTCAGAGTGCGCTGCACCCGCGGCTTCGCGGAAGAGCCGCCGCTACGCCTCAAGGCTCAGATGCAGGCGCGCGAAGTTGGCGACGCCTGGGCGGAGGATCCGTCCCCGGATGGACTCGCCGCCATGCAGCGCGCCTGCATGCTCAAGGACCTGCTGACCACCTTCGGCTCCTGCGAAAGGATCACTGACTGGGCGAGCACCTGTTTGTCGCACGTCGCCGAGTTGCGGGTGCTCCTGACCCGCTGTGAACCGGCCCGGCGGCGTTAGCGAGTTTCGTCTTGCCGCCGTCCACCGCCGAATTCTTTATCCCATGCGTCCTTCTTGTAACCGTCATGTGTTGTCTCTGCTCCGCCGGAAACTGAAGATGAACCAATCCGACTTTGCCTGGCTGGTCGGCTGTTCGGCTTCGCACATTCAAGCCGTGGAGATCCGCCGTCTTCCTCTCACGGACCGCGTGGCCAGGCGGGTCTTCGCGGAAACCGGGGTTTCACCGGAATGGCTCCTAGCCAACGATTTCGGCCAACCCATCGTTGAGGCGTCCACCGGCGCGGCGTCCACCAGCGAGTGCAAGCCAAAAAACTCGGCCCCGCGCTCGCGGACACCGCGAAGCTCGACGAGGAACTACTGAACGCATCGGCGATGCTCTGGTCGATCGTGAGTGCGGCGCAGAAGAAGGGGACAGCCCTGCGTCCATCGCCTTGTTTCGCATCGGGAAGTTCGTCGACGGTTTGAAGGACGAATTCGGGTTCGACTTTTGGGTGTACGACGGCAAGAACCGGGCCCGCGCACCCAAAAAGTGGTCGCCGAGAAACTCACCGCTTTTCGGCAGCGGAGCCGGTCCCCGCGTTTGAAAAAGAGAGCGGACGACGTTGCCTGCGGCAGCGCCACCGGCCTCTTCGCACCGGACAAAGACTACTGATTAATTCTCACGAGAGTCGCACGCTAGGACTGAGCAAGCGTGGATTTCCAAGGCGGATCACCCATCCCCGAGGCCCTTTGATTCCACGCGGCTTGTGGTTGAATGACAAACCCGGTCCGGAGAGGACCGGAATCGAACCGATCGCGCTCGCCGCGAGGACGGGACGACAGCCGTTTTGAAGACGGCAAGGGCTAGCAGGCACCCTTCACTCTCCCTGACGAAACGAGAAAGGGGCGACTGCCTTCCATGGCAACCGTCCCATTCCGAAAAATCACCTTGTGCTACCCGGCGCGTCGATCGGTCAAGGCGTCACCTTGTAGATCGCGTACGGCTCCGTCCGCGCGCTCTGGCCGCCGTTGTACTTCGGCGCGTGGTGGATGTGCGAGCACGAGAAGTACAGCGCCCCGTCCGGCCCCATCGCGAACGAATCCGGCCACTGGATGCGCGGGTCGCTGCACACCAGCTCGATCTTGCCTTCCGGCGTGCGTTTCTTGATCGTCCCGCCGCGCAGATCGCTCAGGAACAGGTTGCCGGACTTGTCCATCCAGTAACCGTCGCACGGGAAGGTCGGTCCGACGGTCTCGACCGCGTTGTGCAGGTCGTTCTTGCTGAGTTTCTCGTCACGCAGCTTCTCCGTGGGAATGCGGTAGAGCGTCTCGCCCATGAGCGCCTGCCAGTACAGATATTCGCCGTCGGGCGAGAGCGCGATGCCGTCGGCGTTGAACTTCGGCTTCTGGCCCTTGTCGTCGAGCACTTCCTTGCCGTTGATGGTCAGGTCCACGTCCTTGTTGTAAAGCGTGGAACCGTCCTCGACGAGCAGGCGGCGGGCGTTGCCCGTTTTCAGGTTCACCACGACGAGGCCGCCCAGGCCGCTCTCGGTGAGGTAGGCGAACTCCCGGTTGTTATCGAAGCGCACGTCGTTGAGGTAACTCTTCTCCGGGGCCACGTCGGTGCCGAAGGGGATGTTTTGCACGACCTGGTTCGTGCTCAGGTCGATCTGGACGAGCTTGGGCGCGCCGGCGATCACGCCCTTCATGTTGATGTTGCCCGGGTCGAGCACCCATAGCCGGTCCATGTCGTCCACCACGACGCTCTGCACGCATACCCACTTGCCGGCGGTGTCCTTGTCCCCGTCGGAATAAGAGTTCCACGATTCGTCGGGATACGGCTTCGTGGTGCCGTCGGGCAGCACCTCGACGACGGCGTTCTGGTAGTCGCCTTCCCAGTGCGGGAAGTTGGCGAACAGCCGGCCGGTCTTGGACACGGCGACGCCCGTGACCTGGTATTTGTCGAAATGCGCGACCTCGGTGATCGGCTTGCCTTTGTCGGCGGCTTCCTGCGCGCGGAGCGGCACGAACGCCGCGCCGAACACCAGCGGCAGCAGCAGCGGGAGGGGTTTGAGTTTCATCATGCCCCTTGTTCGACCGCCACGGCAGGAAAGGTTTTACGGAACGGCCTTTTGGTCGGGGTTGCCGCCGGTGCGGAACAACCCCGCCATCTCCGCTTCCACCGTCCCCACCGCCGCGCGGCTGGCGCTTTCCATGCGCTGGTAGAGCGCGAGCGCCTGGTCGCCCAACGGCGTGAGCCGCGCCTCGCCCCCGGCCCGGCCACCGCGCCGCACCTCCACGGCCGGCGTCTTGAAACAGCCGTTGAGGCTCTGCATGAGTTTCCACGCCTTCATGTACGACATGCCCATGTCCCGCGCCGCCTGCGCGATGGAAGCGGTCTGACGGATGCGGCCGAGGAGTTCGGCCCGGCCGGGGCCGAGGGCAGGTTCGTCGCCGAGGTAGACGCGGATTCGCATCTGCACGGTGGGCGTCGGGTCCATGGATGGAGAAAAAGATAGGCTCAAAGCCCGAGCGCGCGCTGGCGGTGGTGCTCGTCGGTGCGGCTGGCGATGCGGTGTACGTCGGCCTCGCGGAGAAACTCCGGCCCGCCCAACGCCGCCGCGCCCGCAAAAATCCGCGCCGCCTTGTCCACCATGAGCATCGCGGCTAGCACGGCCTGCGGCGAGCGCCCGAGCGTGATCACCCCGTGATTCGCCAGCAGGATCACCCGCGGCAGCATGCCCGACGTTTCCCGAAACTCTGCCACGCCCCCGCGGATCGCCCGCGCCAGCCGCAAGCCCGGATCGACGTACGGCACGAACACCGAGCGCACCCCGCAGCACACCACCTCGTCGGGGAACAGGCGGCGCTCCGCGAACGTCCGCGCGTGCGGCGAACACAGCACGGCGTTGACGCTCACCGGATGCGCGTGCCCGACGAACTCCACGCCCGGCAGCGAGAGCAGGTCGGCGTGGAACACCGCTTCCACGGACGGCTTTTTCGCCGCCGGGTCCACGCGGCAGCCGAAAAGGATTTCGTCCACCCGCGCGTCGTCGGCTTCACCGCCGTCGAGCAGGGCGCGCAGCGGCTCGAACCGGCACTCGACCAGATCGTCCGGCGCGAGCGTGGCGAGGCTGCTGCCGCTCGCCTTGACCAGAAACGTCGCTTCGCTCAGGCGCGCCGACGTGTTCCCCTCGCCCAGGATGGCCAGGGCGCGGGCTTCCGCGCCGAGTTCGTGCGAGAGCGAGAGCAGCGCGTTTTGGCGGTCGGCGGGAGATAGCTTACCGTTCATGCGTCTCGAATAATGCGTTCATACTCGTCGTGTGGGCCGATCCAAAACCATTCGACATATTCGTTGTGCATGATCGCCAGCGCGCGGAAGTCACTACCGATCCGAGCCGACCAGAACCGCCCGACTGGCTTGTAAGTGAATCGAGGGATGACGCGGATCGCGCAGCCACAAGCGGAAATTTTTGCGAGCAAGAGCACGGGCTTCGGGCGAGAGGGCCGCGAAACGGCTACGAAAGCTCTTCTTTGTTGAGGACTTCATCGAGCGGGATGTCTGCCTGGTCCTCGTTCTCGCGTTGGAGGCTGTGGTAAAAGGCGTCTAAGCGGCCACTTCGAGCATCCTGCTCGATCTGTCGGTCCCAAGCATCAGCGTCGAACGCGGCGAGCCAAGCACGCAATTTGGCAAGATCGTGTCGGGAGAGTTGGCTGATGGCACTCTCGATTTCTTTGACGCTGCTCATGGGCAAGAAGGTTAAACACGTTGTTTCCCGGGGCAAGCACGCAAGTGGCCTGACGGGAAGCAGACTCCCTCGTCAACCGCAAAGTAAAAACCGGATGCCAAGCCTCAAAAAGGCCCGGCGTCCGGTCGGTGTAACGTGCGCGGTCATTGGCGCGCCACGCACTTTACTTGCGGTAGGTGTCCTTGCCGTCCTTCGGCGCGGGCTTCGCCGGGCCTTCCTGCGCGCCGTAGCGGAAGATCAGCGCGGCGCTGATGACGTTGACTTCCGAGTTGTAATGCCCGTTCAGGAGGTGGCCGGAGGTGTCCACGTTGGTGAGCGCCGGGTCGTTGACGAACAGGTGCAGGTAGGACGCTTCCACGTCGGTGTCCACGTAGATGCTCTTGAAGATCGGGTTGCGGAAGCCGAACACATGGTACTTCACGCCTGCGGAGACCAGCCAGCGGTCGCCGTCCGGGATGCGCGAGGAGCGCGAGAACTGGTCTTGCACCGGCGACTCGTCCCAGCCGCCGCCCAGGCGCAGCGTCAGGTCCTTGGTGGGCAGGTACTCGATGCCGCCGGTGATGCGCACCGCGTCATGGTAGCGGATGGACAGGCCCGGCGTCCGCAGGGCCGGATCGGTGATGAGCGTCGCCTGGCTGACGGGGTTGGACAGCGTGATCGGGATTTCCTGGAGCCGGCCCCACTTCGTGTACGTCAGGTCGCCGAGGAAGTTGAACTTGCCGGCGAAGTTCTGCGTGAAGGAGAAGTGGTACGTCTCCGGCAGCTTGAGCTTCGCGCTGGCAGCCTGGCCCTGGAACGCGCCGCCGAAGGCCGCGCTCTGGAAAAGCGCCGGCACGTTGCGGAAGGTGACGTAGCCGGTGTAGTTCTGCGTGATGCCCGAGCGGTAGGAAATGCCCGCGCGGCCCTCGCCGAAGAACGGCACCTGGCCGGGCTTGAGGTACTCGACGATGGCGCCGACGTTGAACCCGTAGCTCACGTCCGAGCCTTCCAGGCGCGTGGTGCCGTCCGCCGAACCCGGCGCGAAGCCGGGGATGCCCCGCGAGTAGCCGAGCAGGCCGAAGTCCACCGCGTTGGAGAGCACCGCGCTGGAATACTGCGCGTCGAAGCCGCCGCCGATGCTGATGAACTTGTAGCGGTAGGACGCCGACAAGCCGTAGTCGATGGTGCGCAGTTGCGAGCGCAACGACTGGTAACGGCCGACCCAGTTCGGGTCGTAGTCGACCACTTCGCCGAAGGGCACCGTCACGGCGATGCCGAGGTTGAACTTGCCGTACCGCTCGCTGTTGAGCAGCGTGGCCGACAGGTACGAGTCGCCGAAGCTCGCTCCGCGTGCGCCGCCGCCGCCGTTGCTGCCGCTGAGGAACGGCCCCCGCCCGGCGGCGGAGACGTAGCTGGACTGCTCGTTGGTGAAGTTGGCCTTCGGGGAGATGTAGGTGTAGGAGCTTTCCGTCTGGAAGCCGTCCAGGAAGCCCATCGAGGCAGGGTTGAAGAAAATGCCGCTGGGGTCTTCGGCCATCGCGGCGCTGCCGGCGAAGGACAGGCCGACGGCGCTGGGGCTCTGGTCGCTCAGGGAGAACGAGCCGGCGCGGGCCGACGGAACGCCGGCGGTGGCGAGCAGCGCGCCGGCCGCGAGGGTGGCCCCGCAGGAACGCAGGAATAGACGCGGGAGGGAAGGGAGGGACATGGTCGGGGGAAGGTTTAGGCAGCGGAGGGTTCAAGGCGGCACACGGAAGGAATGTCCCGGCGACGCAACGCATTCACTGCGGATGCGATCCGGTCCAAACGGGAGGTGAATGGGCCGCTGAAAGTCCGGATTGTAGGCAATCGTTTCCGGGAATTCAACCCAGCAGTGCAAAATTTTTCGCGCCACGGCCGGCGGGCCTTTCGCAGGTCCTGCGCCCGTTGCCTCGCACGTTGCCCGGCGGCAAGAACCGGCGCGACCCGAACCTCCTCGTCGAGGCTGACACCCTCGACGACGCCGGCGTTTACTGCCTCGGCCCCGGCCGCGCGCTCGTCGGCCGGGACGCTCCTCCAGGTTTCATGATTCCGGCGTGGGCGAGAACCGCGCCGCCAGTCCGACGGTCGGCGGCAGACACTCTGCCAGGGTCGGTTGCAGCCCGCTCGCCTGACGCTGGCGGATGCTCAAACGCCAGGAACAAAACCGCTCCATGCCGACCAGCGCAGCCGCGACGAACACCGTCGCCGCGAGCAGCGACTTCCCTTCGGTGGAAAGCGGGGCGTGGACGACCTCCGGCGCGGGGTCGGAAGGGTCGGAGTCCTGGGCGCGGGCGGTCATCGGCAAGGCGCTGTAAGATAACAACGCCAGACCGCCCAACACGACGGAACGGAAGTTGGTAGGAGAGAGGTCGATGATCGGGCGGTGCTTGGTTGGTTTCATTGAATTTGTCCGGGTGGCTCTGTTCTTTTCTCCGCAAGCCGGGACGAAAAGTTGCGTCGCCTTTTGTCGCCTGAGGCAGTAGACTGGCGCTTGACCGGATGGCTTTGCAGCGGCCCTGGGCTAAGTTGCGGGTGCGCCACCACGCCCTGGAATGCAGCCCACCTCCGCCTCCCCTGCCCCGTTGCGTGCCGTTCCCTCGGTGGACCGGCTCGTCCAGGCACTCCCAGATCGGCGGCTTCCGCGTGCCCGAAATCCTCGAAGCCAGCGGCGTGCGTCTGCGCGAGGTCGGTCCACGGCCAGCGGCCTGCGCCAGATGCTCGGCACGACGCGCCGGATCATTATTCCCGTGCTCGAACAGCTCGACCGCGAGGGCGACCGGCGCACTCTGTAGACTTGAACTCCGCCGCGGGTCGGCCAAAATGACGCCGCGATGTACGGCCTTTTTCTCATCGGTCTGGGTAGCGCGCTGGGCGGGCTCGCGCGTTTCGGTGCGTCGGTGTTTCTGGCGCGGCAGTTCGGGGAAACTTTCCCTTGGGGCACCTTGTTCGTCAACGTCACCGGGTCGTTCGTCATCGGATTCTATTTCGCTCTGACGGGTCCCGGTGATCGCTGGCCGGTCGGCAAGGAGTGGAGAGAGTTTGTCACCGTTGGATTGTGCGGCGGCTACACGACATTTTCCTCCTTCAGCCTGCAAACGCTCAACCTCATGCTGCGCGGCGACTGGCTCATCGCGGGGCTGAACGCGTTTGGATCGTTGGCGTTGTGTCTGCTCGGCGTCTGGCTGGGCGTGGTGTGCGCGCTGGCGCTCAATCCTCGCGGTTGAAGCGTTTTTCGCTTGTGCGTCCGGTTCCCGGCCCCGGCAGGGGCGGAAGATTTTAGCCCACGGCGCAAGCCGTGGGAAAGATTCTCATCCACGTCCAAGCCCCGGCAGGGGCGTCAGAAAACCGGCGCGATGGTCCGTGGAAGGCCCGCGTCTTTTCTTCCGCCCCTGCCGGGGCTTACCCGTTCGACCAGATCGACCCACGGCTGGCGCCGTGGGCTAAACTCTTCCGCCCATGCCGGGGCTGGGAACCGGACGCGCAAATGAAACCACTTCAAAGCCGGCACACCAGCAACTCGCGCTCGTAGACCATCTCCTTGGGTAGGTGGCTGTGGAGATCAAGAAATAGCTCCTCGTGGCTGAGCACCTCGCCGCGCCACGCCGGACGGTCGACCGTTTGCAGGGTCTCGAAGGTCTCGCGCGGGAAGTCCAACCCGGTCCAGTCCAGGTCGTCGTAGCGCGGCATCCAGCCGATCGGCGTCTCGCGTCCGAGCGCGCGGCCGCAGGAGCGGTTCACGATCCACTGGAGCACGCGCATGTTTTCCCCGAACCCGGGCCACAGGAACCGGCCTTCCGCGTCCTTGCGGAACCAGTTGACGTGGAAGATGCGCGGCGTCTCGGTCAGCTTGCGCTGCATGTTGACCCAGTGCCGGAAATAATCGCCCATGTTGTAACCGCAAAAGGGCAGCATCGCCATGGGGTCGCGGCGCACCTTGCCCACCGTCCCGGCGGCGGCGGCGGTCATCTCCGAACCCATCGTGGCACCGACGTACACGCCCGCGCTCCAGTTGAACGCCTGGTAGATGAGCGGCATCGTCGTCGCCCGCCGTCCGCCGAAGATCAACGCGCTGATCGGCACGCCCTCGGGCTTTTCCCAGTCGGGGTCCATCGTCGGGCATTGCCGCGCGGGCGTGGTGAAGCGGGCGTTGGGGTGCGCGGCCTTCGCGCCGGTTTCCTTGGCGAGCGCGGGCGTCCAGTCGCGGCCCTGCCAGTCCACGGCGTGCGCGGGCGGGTGGTCGGTCATGCCCTCCCACCACACGCCGCCGTCGTCAGTCAGGGCGACGTTGGTGAAGATCGTGTTGGTGGCGAGCGCCGCCATGGCGTTGGGATTCGTCTTGTGCCCGGTGCCGGGCGCGACTCCGAAGAAACCTGCTTCCGGGTTGATGGCGTGCAGGCGGCCCTGCGCGTCGGGTTTGATCCACGCGATGTCGTCGCCCACCGTCCAGACCTTCCAGCCCTCCTGCTGGTAGGCGGGCGGCGGGATCATCATGGCGAAGTTCGTCTTGCCGCACGCGCTCGGGAACGCCGCGGCGACGTAAGTCTTCTTCCCCTCGGGGTTTTCCACGCCGAGGATGAGCATGTGCTCGGCCATCCAGCCTTCGTCTCGCGCCATCGCGCTGGCGATGCGCAGGGCGAAGCATTTCTTGCCCAACAGCGCGTTGCCGCCGTAGCCCGAACCGTAGCTCCAGATCTCGCGCGTCTCGGGAAAGTGGACGATGTATTTTTCCTGGTTGCAAGGCCAGGACACGTCCGCCTGGCCCGGCTTCAGGGGCACGCCGACGGAGTGCATGCAAGGCACGACGCGCTTGTCGCTGCGGTCGATCTCCTGGAACACCGGCAGGCCGATGCGCGCCATGATGCGCATGTTCGCCACGGCGTAGGGCGAATCGGTCAATTGCACCCCCATCTGGGCCATCGGCGAGCCGACCGGCCCCATGCTGAAGGCCAGCACGTACAGCGTGCGGCCCTGCATGCAGCCGTCGAAAAGCTTCCGCAGCGTGCGGCGCATCTCGTAGGGGTTGACCCAGTGGTTCGTCGGCCCGGCGGCTTCCTTGGACAACGAGCAGATGAACGTGCGATCCTCGACCCGCGCCACGTCGCCGGCGTCCGAGCGCGCCAGGAAGCAGCCGGGCCATTTCTCCTGGTTGAGCCGGACGAACGTGCCCCCGGCCACCATCCCCGCGCAGAGCGCGTCGTACTCCTCCTGCGAACCGTCGACCCAGTGGATCGCTTCCGGCTTGCAGAGCGCCGCCATCTTGTTGACCCAGCGCAGCAGGTGGACGTTTTTACTCAGGGGCTTGGCGGAGGTCGTCATAGGAAAGGGCAAGGAACTTCGTTCCATCAGCGCGGGGGCGCAAATGGTGCGTGATCGTCCGGGCTTGATGAACGATGCTGCCGTGCCTCTCCGTTTTTCCGATGAACCCACGCGAAGCCTTCGAGGCCTTTCTGACCCCGCCGAAAGTGCCGGTGCTCTCCTCGGAAGCCCGGCTGTTCGCCGAGGCGACCACCCACCGGCTGCGGTTGGGTCCCGGCGGCTACGCCCGCGGCGGGGACTGCGAAATCCAGGTGTACGCCTGGGGGCAGGAGGCGGAGCCGGCGGTGGTCTTCGTCCACGGCTGGGGTGGGAACGCCGGCAACCACGCCGCCGGCATCAAGGCCGTCGTGCAGGCGGGCGGCCGGGCGGTGGCCTTCGACGCGCCCGGGCACGGTCGTTCGGAGGGAACGCTCTCGTGCGCGCCGGCGTTCGCCCGGGCGCTGGCAGCCGTGGCGCGGGAAACCGGCCCCCTGCGCGGCGTCGTGGCGCACTCGCTCGGCGGGGGTGCCGCGTGCCTCGCGCTGGGAAGCGGTTTGCGGGCCGAACGCGTCGTGCTGCTAGCCGCGTCCTGCCAGGCGGAACCCGTGCTCGCGGACTTCGCCGCCCGGCAGGGGTTTTCCCCGGAACTCACGCGGGAGACCCAACGCGTCGCCGCCGGGGAGTTCACCGCCGACGAGGCTTCGGCGCTGCCGAACGTCCGCCGCCTGGGCGGCACGCCTGCCTTGTTGATGCACGACCCGGAGGATCGTGAACTCGGCTACGAGCACTCGGCCGCCATCGCGGACGCCTGGCCCGGAGCCGTGCTGGTGGCGGTGCCAAAGGTGGGCCACCGTAGCATCCTGCGCGCCCAGGCCGTCGTGGGCCGGGCCTGCCGTTTCGTGCTGACCGGTGGACTGGAAGCCGTCGCCTGACGGCGTTTGTTCGCTTTTGCGGCGCGGACGAGGCTGTACAGTGAGCCTCCATGCCCGCGCCCTCCGCTGCTCCGTCCACCCGCCTCCACGAGATGAACCGGCTGGAGGACATGGGCCGCTTCCCGCTGGTGGTCTACATGGGGGCGACGGCCAACGTGCTCGCTTCCGTCGGAGCTTTTTACTGGCTCCACGGCCGCGTCGGGGGTCGTCTGCCCGTGGGCTTTGCCTGTGCGGTGGTCCTGGTGGCCGCGAACCTCCTGCCGGTCGTGTTGCTGCGCTGGCGCGAAGGGGCGGCGGGGTTGCGCGACACGCCGCCGGTGGAGCGGATGGGCTTCGTGCGCGACCAGCACCGCTTTGCAAGCTGGGTGTACGCGGTGGCGAGCGGCAACCTGTTCTTCTGGCTCATGCTCGCCTGGGCGGCATTTGACCTGGAGCGCGGCACACGCTCCCTCCTCAGCGTGGAGTTGCTCGCGTTCGCCTGCACGTTCGCGCCGGTCTGGCGGCGGTTGTTGCGGAGTTAGACCAAGTCGCCCTTTCGCGGAGCTTTCCCGACCACAAATGAACCAAAACAGTTGTACCCGGGATGTGGTCACGGCGCTGTGTCGCCGCGTCTGATTCTGGAGGGAACGCCCACCAATGCAGACGCGGCGACACAGCGCCGTGACCACATTCCGGAAAAGCGCCCCCCTTCACTACTACCGATTCACCGAGGCGGCTGGGTCCGGTGACGCCGCCAGCAATCCCTCGCGCCACGCGGCCGGCACGCCGTTCGCCTCGCCCAACAGCGCGCCGACCACCGCGCCGCGGTGGCAACTGTCGCCGCCCACCTGGGCGTTCGCGCGGATCCCGCCCGCAAAATCCTCCGCGTACTTCCATGCCAGGTAGAGCGCGGCCGGGAACGCGTCGGGGATGTAGCAGGCCGGACTCAACCTTTTCCCGATCACCACGTCGTCGGCTTCCCGGCTCCAGGCGTTGACCTTGGCGGCGGAAATCCAGTCGGAGGCGTACCCGAGGATTGCCGCGCGCAACGGTTCACCCCCGCGCACCGCCGCGAGGATGCGCACGAGGGCGTCCGCCGCGCGCAGGACGCCCTCGTCGCGGTGGGTCAGCGCGACGTGCTCCTGCACGGTGGCCGCCACGTCCGCCGGGGTCCCGGCCAGCGCGGCGAAGAGCGCCGGCACCTGGGACAACCCGCCGATGTGTACGTCCGCCACCCCGCAGGCGCGCGGTTTGCGACCGCGGGCGTAGTGGGTGAAAAACTCGCGGTGGTATTCCTCCACGTAGGTGTCGCGGTGGCTGCCCGGGGTGAGCATGAAATCGATGTAGTACGCCAGCCAGGCGTCGGCGTCGTAGCGGCCGAGTTCGGCGACCTGGGCATGGAGGCGGGCGGCGAGCTGGAAGTTGAGCGTGTTCTCCCCCGCGCGGAGGAACTGGTGGTAGTGCACGCCGCGCTGCCCCCAGAAGCACGCCTGCTCGTGGAGGATGTCGCCGCGCTCGTTGGGCGGAGTGTAGCGCGAACGCCACAAGATGCTGTCGGGATGCGGGTTCCTGGGGGCCAGGTAAGACGAGACCTGGCCGTAGTCCCGCGCGAGCGCCGCGCGGTCGTAGTACCAATGAACGGGCATGGCGACGGCGTCGGCGGCAAGGGCACCCAGCAGGGCATCGGGCAATGTGGACATGGGAGAACATACACCCGACCGACCGCTTGCGCCTTGCCACTCTACGCGGCCGCTCCTCGACGCAAATGGTATCATGTGCCGCTTCCCGCGCCCCGCCTTCTGCATCCCGCATCTACTCAGTTCCCCCGGTCCAAACTACGGTAGCCAATCGCCTCGCCGAGATGGTGCGCTTGGATGTCGGCGCTGCCTTCCAGGTCGGCGATGGTGCGCGCGACCTTGAGCACGCGGTCGTAGGCGCGGGCGGAGAGGTTCAACTCGCTCGTGGCCATCTTGAGCATGTCCGTGCCGTCGGCGTCCAACCGGCAGTGGGTCTTGATCTGCCGGGGCGTCAGGCGGGCGTTGGGCTTGCCAGCGCGCTCGCGCTGCACCGCCCGCGACGCCACGACCCGCGCGCGGATCGCGTCGCTGCCCTCGGCCGGGTTCTGGTCGGCGAGGTGCTCGTATTTGATGGCCGCGACCTCGACGTGCAGGTCGATGCGGTCGAGCAGCGGGCCGCTGATCTTCTCCCGGTAACGCTCCACCTGCGCGGGCGAACACCGGCACTGCCGCTGGAGCGAACCGTGGTAGCCGCACGGGCACGGGTTCATCGCCGCCACGAGGATGAAGCTCGCCGGGAACGTCACCGTGCCCGCCACCCGGCTGATGGTGATTTGGCCGTCCTCCAGCGGCTGCCGCAGCGATTCCAGCGCCGAGCGCCGGAACTCCGGCAGTTCGTCCAAAAATAAGACCCCGTGATGACACAGGCTGATCTCGCCGGGCGTGAGTTGACTCGACCCGCCCAACAGCCCCGCGTCGGAAATGCTCGCGTGCGGCGCGAGGTACGGCGGCACGCTCACCAACCCGTGCTTGCCATCCAACCGGCCGGCGATGGAATGGATTTTCGTCGTTTCCAGCGCCTCGGGCAGGGTCAGCGGCGGCATGATCGTGGGAATGCGCTTGGCCATCATGCTCTTACCCGACCCGGGCGGACCGATCATCAAGACGTTGTGCGCGCCCGCCGCGGCGATCTCCATGGCCCGCCGGGCGTGGTGCTGCCCGCGCACCTCCGAGAAATCCACCTCGAAGTGCTGGTGCGCCGCGAAGTATTTCTCCGTGTCTTCGCGCGTGGGCCGCAACGCCGGCGCATCCGCGCCG
Organism: uncultured Chthoniobacterales bacterium; assembly: GCA_964245885.1. GTDB lineage: Bacteria > Verrucomicrobiota > Verrucomicrobiia > Chthoniobacterales > SZAS-18 > CAHJWO01. The sequence goes on from CAXTOX010000020.1 coordinate 37,715, forward strand.
CCGCGCAAGAACTCGAACACTTCCCGCAGCGACCGCACCCCGTACACGTCCACGCCTTCGACGAACGCCGCCTCGCGCGCGTTCTCGGCCGGCACGAACACCCGCCGCCGGCCGCGCCGCTTCGCCTCCAGGGCCGCGGGCAGCGCGCCGCGCACCGGCCGCACGCTGCCGTCTAGCGCGAGTTCGCCGAGGAGGTAGCAGTCCTCCACGCCGGGCAGCGTCGTTTCCTCCTGCGCGGCGACCTGGGCCACGGCGATGGGCAGGTCAAAGTTGGGTCCCTCCTTGCGCACGTCCGCGGGGGCGAGGTTGATCGTCGTGCGCCCGTAGTTCCACCGGTAGCCGCTGTTGGCCACCGCGGTGGAAACGCGGTCGCGCGATTCCTTCACCGCCACGTCCGGCAAGCCGACGATGACCACCGCGGTTTTGCCCGGCGCGGTGTTCACTTCCACCTCCACCTCGCAGGCGTCCACCCCCACGACGGTGGCGGAATAGATCTTGCCGAGCATCACGCGGCCCAGCATGGGCAAGAACGCGGCAAAAAGCAAAAGCCTTTCGGTGCCGGGCGAAGAGTAGCTGCCGGCCGGAGTGGGTGGGCCCGGTGGGATTCGAACCCACAACCAAGGGATTATGAGTCCCCTGCTCTAACCATTGAGCTACAAGCCCGTCTCAGAGGCAAAAACGCTCCGGGAGGCGAGATCCATTTTGCCCTTGTGCTATGCTTTGCGCTAGTTCGACTTCGTGGAACGCGAAGAAACGGCGCAGAACACACAAGCAAAGGACTCTCGCAGCCAACGCCACCGGTACATCAGTGTCCGGGACTCGCGCAACCGCAAAGTCCGTGGACTGTGGCAGCGCAACGGCGCGTACTACGTCCAGTTTTGGGTAGCCGGCGTGATGTCGAGTGGGGACTGGCAAGCGGTACGGGCGTCCACCTGGCAGGAGCCGGTGGCGTAGGCCCACTACTGCGTGTTCGAAATTGGCCGTCGCGCCAGCCAAATCGACCGCACTTTTTGGTCGAAGGACTGCCGATGGCCAGCGTATGCTTGCGGGTTTCCCCTTCTGCTGAAAAACCGATGAGCGGCCGCAATCTTTCCGCCTTCCTTTGGTCCGTGGCCGACCTTTTGCGTGGCGACTACAAGCAAAGCGAGTACGGCAAGGTCATCCTGCCGTTTACCGTTCTGCGCCGTTTGGACTGCGTACCGGAGCCTACCAAGGCCGCCGTCCTGGAGGAAAAGGCTGCCCGAGAAAAGCAGGGTGTTCCCGTTGAGCCGTTCCTCCTCCGCAAAGCCAGCCAGCACTTTTTAACACCTTGCCCCTGGATCTCAAGAAGCTCATGGGCGACCAGGACCACATTGCCGAGAACCTGCGCTCGTATGTCCAGGCGTTCGCGCCCGCCGTGCGCGACGCCAACCTGCGCGACACCGAGAACGTGCCCTTGCGCGAGGACCTCGCCGCCTACTTCAAGCGCGAGGTGCTGCCCCACGCCCCGGACGCGTGGATCGACCGCGACAAGACGAAGGAAGGCTACGAGATCCCCTTCAACCGGCACTTCTACGTGTTCAAGCCGCCGTGCCCGCTGGCCGAGATCGACGCGGAGCTAAAGGGTGTCACCGACCGCATCCTCTCCATGATCGCGGGTCTCTCGCACTGAGCCGGCGGGCCGGGGAGGCAGGGCTGACGCGCCTTTTTCACTCGTCGCGCAGGTAAATTTGCATCTCGGCTAGGAGCCAGTCACCTTGCCAGTGCTTGGACGCCAGCTTGGCGAACAGCCACTTGCCGGCGTCCATCAGACGCGCCAGGGCCTCGTTCTTCGCGCGCGGGACGTAGCCGAGATGGGTGCCCGACTCGTCAAAGACCATGATCGCAAGCGCGTCGTGGGCGTTGCCCGGCTCGCGCTCGAGCACCAGCGTCGCGCCCGGTGCCAGCCCGCCGTTGTCCGCTTTGAGTCCACGGTAGCTCGTACCCGCGAGCTGGCACTCCACCAGCAGGATTTCGCGGGCGAAGGGCACCAGCGCGCCGCCTTTGCCGGTCGCACCCTGCACGATGGCCAGCAAGGCGGGATCAATTAAGGCCAGGCTTTGGTCCATGCTGAGGAGAAAAAGAGAGAGCGTCCGTGAGGGTTTGCAGAGTAGTGTTCGAGGCGGCCTCCTGCGTGGCGAATCCGGCCCCGCGCGCGTCGATCTCCGTGCGCCGCGCCTCCACCCAAGCGTCGTCGCCCAACGAATCTCGCAAGGTGAAAGGCGGCTGGGCTTCCAGAGCATCAATGCGACCTTCCAGTTCCGCGACGTGCCGCCCCAGCGCGTCGCGCTCCCGGCGGAGGGTTTCCAGCACCGTGCCGGGTGCGGCGGAAGCACCACCGGGCAGCCGTTCGGTCAGGAGCGCCGCCACGGCGCGCAGTTCCTCCAGATCGGCGCGTGTGTAGGCGTCCTGCACCCGCCGCCAGAGCTTTTGCCGCGCTTCGTCTCCGTCCGGGTTCAGGTCCGGGTGCAGCCGTTTGACCAGGGCGCGGTAGAGCTGCTTCAGCTCCCGGTCCACGGCGGGGGAAAGCAGGTGGTCCAGCCGCTGCCCGGCGGCTTCCAGACGCCCGGCGGTTTCCCGCAGCCGTTGTTGCCAGGTGAGGAATTCCTCTGCCAGCTTTTCCTCGATCTCCTTCCAGTCGGGCACCTGACCCCGGTTGAGCGCCGCGCGGGCCAGCTCCAGCTTGCGCCGGGCGCGCGCCGCCGCGGCCTGCACGCGCAGGCATTGCAGTTCCCAGGGACCGAGCTTCTGCTGGTAGAGAGCGAGCAAGTTGGGCGCGACGACGTGCCGCAGGTCGTGCTCGTGGGCGAGCAGTTCGGCCAAGTCCTCGCGCAGCAGGTCGATCTCCCCCTCCAGTGCCAGGAACGCGGGGTCGGGCACCAGGGCGCTCCCGCCGGGGGTGTTGTTCTGTTCGGCGTCTTCGTTCATCAGCCCAGTTCGTCGTTAAGGCAGCGCCAGGGTTGGTCGGCGGGCCGGGGTTCGCCGCGCCAGAACCGCTCGAACAGGCGCAGGGTGTCCTCGTAGGTGAGCAGTTCCGGGTCGCGTTCGGTGGGGAGATCCTCGCCCGCGTACGCGCCGCCCAGCGCCGCCAGCCGCGCCGGATCCTGCGCGCGCCACTGGTTCCAGATCCACTCCGGCAACTGCGTGTTCGCCGCCCACTCCACGCAGAAGCGGCCCGATTCCTGGTCGGCAAAGCACTGCACGAAGTGCCCCGGTATCCGCCCGCCCAGCGTGGTATAAGGGTTCTCCTTCGCCGGGTCGATGGCGCGCACCAGCCCCGGCAAGTCAGCCAGTGCCACATCATAGAGGGACGCGGAGAACTGCCCGCCGGACCATTCGTTGAGCTTGGGCGGCAGACCGTCGATGAGCCGCCTGCCTCCCTCCTCGCCGCCGCTCAGGCCCAGCGGCGACACCGCCTGCCAGAGCGGCTTGGAGTCGGCTTTGCGCCGTCCGCGCGTGGCCCGCGTCACGAACACGCAAAGCGCCATCCCGCCGCCGTCCGCCGGGATGGTTTCCTGCTGCCACTCCTCCGTGCGCCGCCGCGCCGCCAGCCGGTCCAGCGCCGCGCCCAGCGCGCTCGGGGCGAAGGGTTGCAGCGCCGGGGGCATCCGCCCCGCCGACAGGTCCGCCAGAACCTCCGCGGGACGGCCCGGCAGGTCGTTGTCGGCCCATTTCCAGAGGTAGTAGCTCGTGATCACGCGTTGATTGCCAGGCGGCGGGCGGCTTTCCAAGCTGCCAACCAGCCCGGACGAGATGCCTTGCGGCAAGGAATTCATCGTGCCAAAACCACCGCCCGAAAGCAACCCAACAGTGCGCGGACGGGCTGAAAACCGGCGGCGGGCGCACAAAGGGACGCTTCCCCTTGGCCAAAGAGCAGCCTTCTGGCTAGACAGTGTCCTGCACTTTTAGACACCCTTCCAAGGATTATCTCCAAAAAGGCGGGTGAGCATCAGCATGGCAGAGGCCACGAAGTGGAGGCCGGCCAGAGTGGTGCCCAGCCGTTCGTAGTCGCGCGCCAACCGCCGGCCTCTGGCCAGCCAGGCGAAGGAGCGTTCGACCACCCAGCGTCGGGGCAAAAGCACAAAGCCCTTCTTGGCCTGCGGCAAGCGAACCACTTGCAGGTCAACGCCATGACTGGCCGCCACGGTGGCCGCCGCCTCGCCGTTGTAGCCCGAGTCCACAAAGGCGACCTCGACACTCTGGCCCGTGGCCTCCTGCACGTTGGCCAGCAGTTGGTCCACGTGGGCACGCTCGTTTTCGTTGGCGGCCGAGACGTGCGCGGCCAGCAAATGACCAAGCGTATCCACCGCCAGATGCACCTTCGCCCCCTTTCTTTTCTTGTGCCCGTCGTAGCCCGAGCGCGGCCCGCTCTCGATGCTGCCCTACAGAGTGCGCGCGTCGAGCACCGCGGCGGTGGGTTGCTCCAAGCGATCCGCGATCAAGCGCAAGATCATGCGCAGATCATGGACCATGGCTTCGAAGACCCCGGCTTCCAGCCAGCGCGTGGCCTGCTGGTGGACGATCTGCCAGGGTGGCAAGTCGTCGGGCAGCAAGCGCCAGGGACAGCCCGCCCGCACCAGGTAACGCAGGGCATTGAACACCGCCCGCAAGGAATGCACACGTTGTGGCGCGTCTTCCTTCATCAGACACACGTACGGGGCGACAAACGCCCACTCTTCATCGGAAACATCGGTGGCATAAACTCCGGGCTGGCGCATAGCCGCCAACTTAGCTCAGAAAAGTGCAGGACACCCTCTAGTACTACTTCGTTAGCTTCCTGGTGAAGGTTGCGGCATC
>CAXTOX010000021.1:0-3464 GCA_964245885.1 uncultured Chthoniobacterales bacterium
ATCGTTTCTGCGGCAAAGAGGAAGGCGAGACCAACCACGCCGAACGCTTCTTTGGTACCTTGCGGGCCAGAGTCGGTCGGCTGGTGCGTCGGGCTGATTCCTTTTCCAAGCGCATCGAGCGCCACCTTGACGCCATCCATTTCTTCCTCACCGGCTACAATCTGCGCATCAAGCAAGCAACTATCGCTTAATCAGCACCGTCAGCCCTTGGTGTGCTGCCTAACGTCTTATAAGGGCGTGTGCGCGCTGTCGCGTAGTCAGGGTGTAAACGATGGCAAAGGCCAGCCCCCCACCCACGCCAAGCCATCCTTGAAGAGGAACCTGAGTCAGCAGTTCGCGCAACATGGTCGGAGCCTGACGGAACCAAGCTCAGCGACAGAGGCTGGCGAGGTCAAGCACGGAACTCGGAACCGACCCCACCGCCAGCCTCTGTTCGCTGGAGCGCTTGGTTAGGCGTCTGGGTGTCGGCGGCGGCTTGGACGACCCTGTCTCCAACCGCTGTGAGCAAGGGGATAACCAGCCCGTTGCGGATGGTCTCCATATCAACTCGGCTGGTGCTGTCTGAAATTTGTCCTTCTTTGCGGAGCAAAAATTCAAACCATCCGTTGATCGGATGCAATCCTTCAAGGGCCATGAACATCAACTCGAGTTCTTTGCGGGCATCGCAATAAAGAGATGTTCTGGCGTCAACACAAAACTCCTCATACCATTTCGCTTGATTAAGCCATCATAGCGAGTGCTTCGATGAGATAGGGATAGCTGGTGAGCGAGCACATTCGCTCTGGCCCTTGGTTCCAGGTGGCCAGCTCGGTGTCCAGGCGCTCGCGCAAGGCATCCAGGCTGCCGTAGAGGGTGTTGGAGACCGCCTCCTTGAGTTCGCGCCACCCGCGTTCGATGGGATTGAGTTCCGGGCAGTACGCCGGCAGGTAAATGGGCACGACGCGTGCGGGCCAGTCCAGAGCTTTGGCGCGGTGCGCGCCACCGTTGTCCAAGAGCAGCACCCGCACCTCAGTGGGGTCTTGCGCGTGCGCGGCGGCGAACTGGTCGAGGAACGCTTGCAGGCAGTCGCTGGCGGTGGCGGGCAGTTCGAGCACGAAGTTCTCGCCCGTATTGGGCTGGATGGCCCCGCACAGCCAGAAGCTCTCGAAGGTCTGCTCGAAAGGGCAAATCGGCTTGACGCCCGGCAGGGTGAGCCGGCGACGCTGGACGGTGTGCAGGCCAAAGCGGCTCTCGTCCCGTGCCCACAGACAGACGTGCCGACCAGGATGGGCGGCCTGCACGGCACGCAACGCCCCGCTCAGCCCCGCGTCGCGGAAGGCCGTGAGTTCGGCCTCTTTTTTTGTCCGTGGCTTTTGCGGGCCACCTTGAGAGTCGCTCCGAGCTGATCGTGGACCCAGCGGTGAAAATGCGAGTGGCTATACGTCAGCGCGTGCTCGGCCTGGGCCCAGCGCCAAAGAGAAAGGTAGCTGCGCTCGCCTCTGGGGGGTGCCAAATGGGCGCGGATGGCGGCCCTGGTCGGCTCAGGCAGGCCGATGCCGCCCTGGCTGGAACGACCTGGCGGCTGGGGAGCACGCAAAAAGGCCGACAGACCGTCTCGGGCGTAGTCATTGAGCCAGTGGCTGATCGTCTGGCGGTTGCGTCCCAGTTGCCGGGCGGCGCTCTGACGATCCGGCACCATGCCGCTGGCTAAAAGCCAGAGCAGATGCAGGCGCTCGCGCCGCCGCTCATCCCGTTCCAGGCGGCGCAACTTGCCTATTGGCAGCGCAAAACCGCAGGGAAAACCTCGCGCCGCCGCTCATCCCGTTCCAGGCGGCGCAACTCTAGAAGCTCTTGGGCTGACTCGGCGATGACCGGCAGAGGATTACGAGGCATCCTCTACCTTCACCCACCTGCTATGATGGGTCAAAACTGAGAAATGGTATAAGGCGCGTTCAGGGCGGTGTCGGCGCGGTCGCCGCTGGCCACCAGTCCGTAGTCGCCGAACTGCCGCCAGCCGTAGAGCGCGCTGCTGTCGTTGGTGCCTTCGGCGTCCCCGTTACGCAGGTCCCACCACAAACAGGCGTTGAACTCGGTCGCCGCCAAGCTGGCGAGCACTTCCGCGCCGAAGAGGCTAGCCCCCAAGCGGAACGTTGACGCGACCGTCCAGGCAGGGGAACAAAGCTCCGCCCGTCTATGTACAAAACCGTGCCTGGGGAACAAAACTCTCCGTAGAGCCACCGCTGGCAGAGTGTTTATCGATCATCAACTCGCTACAATTTTCATGCCATCTACACGCTGCCTGTCACCTCATCAGTGTAAATAAATTTTTCTACCTGTTTACCAAAAATTGTTCTTGCCACAGGTGAGTGGCATTCCTTAGAAAGAAGACCCAGCAAGGTCACTACGCGTCTGGAAACAAAGTCTCGCTCCAAACCTAATTTTCCCATGAACATTCGATTTTCTCGCGGTTATCTCCGTGGCGTTTTAGTCGCGGCAGGTCTGAGCCTGCTGCCGGTCGGTGCACATGCCGCCGGCCTCATCGGCACCAGCGTCACCGGCAGTTTGCTCTTCGCAGGTAGTCCCACCAACTATTTCGACCCTGCAAACGGCTATGTGCCCTCCGGCTACCTCAACACGGCCGGCACCATGGTGAGCATCGCATCCCCGGCCGTGGAATTTGGGTTTGGGGATTCCCAGAACACCGATCTGGCCAACTTCAGCGCCTTCCAGTTCACCATCGAAGATGTGGTCGGCCAAAACACGGGCGTGAGCGCGACGGATAGTCCCTTTACCATGACCTTCACCGACACGGCCTTTAGCGGGCTGACGCTGACCAAGGCGACGGACTTCTTTCCGAACGGCGGCTTGACCTATTCACTGGCCGGAGACACGATCACTATCAGTTGGGCCGGAGGACCAGTGCGAGCGAACGATGATTACACGTCCACCTTTACCGTGGCCAGTATTCCGGAGCCTTCTAACTGGGCGCTGTTTAGTCTTGGCGCGATGGGTGCGTGCGCCGTGGCGTTGCGCCGCCGGCAGGCAGCGTGATCTTGCCAAAGTCGGCGATCCTTCCTCAACCTGCCTCTAAACCGGCCGGAGCGCAGGGTTTATCATGCCTGGATAGTGGCAGGTCGGTCATGCCGGCGGCTTTCCCCAGGCTTCAGCGCACCGCGCATTAATCCGGCTCGCTCGGCTGGGTGGCGCAAACCTTCAATGGCGCGTCGCACAGCGGCGCAAAGCATCGTCGCCAGTAGCGGTAGGCTTCCAGAACGGTGCGGAAGCGGTGAGGACAAATCAGCGGTCCGACCAGTTCAACCGGATCGCCCGTCGCAACGTCACGCTGCCGCTGGCCACGATGTTGCCGTCGAAATCGCGGACCGTGTAACCATCGATGGAGATCGCAAACGGCAGCCCGGAAACGTCGTGGCTGCTCGGGAGCACGAAACCCACAGACTCCCCAACCATGAACGCGTTGTACGCCC
>CAXTOX010000021.1:3474-13000 GCA_964245885.1 uncultured Chthoniobacterales bacterium
GTCGGGCGGCACCGGATCGCCGCCATCGTCGTCGTCCCCCCGGTACCTGATCTCGAAGGCAGTGAGATTGTCCACGCAAAGGGAATCCGATGCGGGGTCAGCGTTGGATGCGCTCAAGGGGAGTTGCACGATGAGCGAAACGCAAATCCTCTGCCCGCCGTCTGCGCTGCTGTCAGCGCGCCTGCCTTTCGCGTCGCCTAAGGATGATTATACCAAACTGAGATGCGCGGGGAGCCTGCCGGTCACCCGGCCAACGGCGAAACTATGAGAATCCTGCTCATCGACGACGAGCGCAACATCAACCGGATGCTGACCGTAGCCCTGGAGACCGACGGCCACGCGGTCACCGCGGTCGAGAGCAGTTCGGGTGCGCTGCGCCAGATGCAAAAGGCCCCGTTCGACGCCGCTTTCCTCGACTTGCGCCTGGGCCAGGAGGACGGCCTGGAAGTGCTCACGCAACTGCGCCGCGCCGACCCGGGCATGGCCGTGGTCATCATCACGGCGTTCGCTTCCTTCCCGAGCGCCGTGGAGGCCACCCGACTCGGCGCGGTGGACTACCTGCCCAAACCGTTCACGCCCGACCAGGTGCGATTGTTGTTGGGGCGCATCGAGAAAAACCGCCGCCTCGAACGCCGGATCGAGGATTTGGAGACGTTGTTCGAAGCACGCGAGGTCGACGGCCGCCTGGCGGCACAGGACACCGCCATGCGGGCGGTGCTCGATCTGGCGCACCGCACGGCGGCCAGCGAAGCGTCGATCCTCCTTTTGGGTGAAAGCGGCACGGGCAAGAGCGTGCTGGCGCGCGAGATCCACCAACGCAGTCCGCGCGCCGGGCGTCCGTTCGTCACGGTGAGTTGCCCGAGCCTGTCGCGCGAGTTGCTGGAGAGCGAACTGTTCGGCCACGTCAAGGGAGCGTTCACCGGCGCGGTGGTGGACAAGGAGGGCAAGGTCGCGGCGGCGGACGGCGGCACCCTTTACCTCGACGAAATCGGTGAATTGCCCCTGGAGATTCAGCCCAAGCTGCTGCGTTTGCTCCAGGAGCGCGAATACGAACGGGTGGGGGAGACGCAGACCCGTCGCGCCAACGTGCGTGTCGTCTCTTCGACCAACCGCGATCTCGTGCGGGCGATCAAAGAAAACAGGTTCCGGGAGGATTTGTACTACCGGCTCGACGTGGTGGCGCTCCGCCTGCCGCCTCTGCGCGAGCGTCCGCTCGACCTGGAACGTCTGGCGGTGGCCCATCTGCGATTTTTTGCTCGTCAAACGGGAAGCTCCGTCCGCGACTTCAGCCCGGAAGCCAGGGCGGCCATGCGGCGCTATCTCTGGCCGGGGAATTTGCGTGAACTGCGCAATGCCATCGAGCGGGCGGTGATCCTCGGTGCCGGGCCTTTGATCGAGCCTGAACAGTTGACGCAGATCGCCGCGCCACCATCCGCCGGCAATACCGAGATGAAAGTCGGGGGGGCGGTGACCTTGGCGGAGCTGACCGACGAGCACGCCCGGCGGGTCCTGGCGCGTTCGGCCCGGCTGGAAGACGCGGCGGAAATCCTCGGCATTGACGTGGCGACGCTCTACCGCAAACGCCGGAAGTGGCAGCAGGACTCGCCAGAGCAGAAGCCGACGAGCGATTGACTGCGAAATACCCTGCGTTTTGCAAACCAGTGCTTGGCGGAAGGTAGGTTCCGGCGATCCGGGGTGACGCGTTTTTGGCCGAACCCATAGGACCTACAGAATGAAAACCCGACGAACAGGCCCTTCCCATTCGTTGGATCGACGGTGATGCACCACTCTTGGCGCTCGACTGAACAAAGCCGGCTCATCGGCACCCACAATAGGGCCGAAGGTACACCGATCATTTGTTGAATTCGGATTGCAGTGCAAACTGCAACCTGCTGGGGAATTTCCTAGTGCATTCCGCACGACTTCCCTGCGCAATCCCCGGCGGGAACGCGGGTGGTGTAAATGTAAGTATCTCGCTAAAACATGCTTGTGACTATTCAATGCACGGATGGCACGCTCGTAGCTAAGGAGGTTTTCGGCTGCCATGCTACGTAACCGCATCTTCGTCGGAGTTGCCCCGCTCATCGTCCTGTTGATGATGGTGGGGGGCTACGCCGTGTGGTTGTTCTTCCGACTGGGCAACGCGGTGAACACCACGCTCCACGAAAATTACGTGAGCATCGTGGCGATGCGCGATCTCAAGGACGCCGCCGAGCGCATCGAACGCACGTTGAGCGGCGAGTCGGCCGAAAACAACCGGGGCACGCCGGAGCAAGTGCGGGCTTCTTTGGAGCAGCAAACGGCGATCTGCCGGCGCAACGTGGACGCCGAGTCGGCCATCATCACGGAACCCGGGGAGCGCGAGGCGGCGGCCCGGCTCCGGGTCAGCAGCGACGCCTTTCTGCAAGCGGTCTCCTCCTTTGCCGCCACGGACCGCGCCGGGATCGGCGACCTGCGCCGTCCGCTCGGTGATCTGCTCGACGCGGCCGCGGCGATCCAGGGGATCAACGAGCGCGCGATGAACGAAAAGGACCGGCGTGCCCGCGAAACCGCGAGCCGGTCCACCCGCGTGATGCTCCTGGCCATGGCGGCGGCGCTGCCGCTGGGCTTGTTCTTCGCCTACCGGATGGGCGGCGTGGTGCTGCGTCCCATCCAACGCCTGACCGACTCCGCGCGCGACCTGGGCGAGGGGAACCTCGACCAGGTGCTGCCCGTCCAGAGCCGCGACGAACTCGGCCAGCTCGCCGCCGCCTTCAACAAGATGGCGGGCAAGCTGCGGCTCTACCGCCGGACCACGACCGACGAACTCGTCCACGCCCGGCAGGCGACGGAGGTCGTGTTCGCCGCGTTGCTTGATCCCATCGTCATCTTCTCCTCGGACGGCGAGATTGCCTACCAGAACCCCGCCGCCGAGCGCCTGCGCAAGAAGCTGGCCGGCACCGAGACGACCCTGCCCATCGTGCCGCTGGCGATGAAGGTTCTCCAGGGCGAGGGCGACTTCCTGCCGGAGAGCTTCGACCAGTCGATCTGCGTGCGCGTGGACGACCGGGAAAAATTCCTCTTGCCGCGCGTGATCGGCCTGCGCGACGGCGGCGCGGGCGCGGTGGTCATCCTCCACGACATCACCCGTTTCCGGCTGCTCGACGACGTGAAGACCAACTTGGTGGCAACGGTCAGCCACGAGTTGAAAACACCGCTGACGAGCATCCGCATGGCCGTGTACCTCCTGCTGGAGGAACGCATCGGCGCGCTCAACCCCAAGCAGACCGAACTGCTGATCGCGTCGCGCGACGACGCCGAGCGGCTGCTCGACCTCATCAACAACCTCCTCGACCTCGCCAAGCTGGAGAGCGGTGCTTCCGTGAGCGAACGCCGCGCGCAGCCGCCGGAGGAACTGGTGCGCCGCGCCGTGCAGGAAGCGCGGGACCTCGTCTCCGCCGCCGGTCTCAACCTGGCGACCCGCGTGGACGGCCACCTGCCGCCCGTGGCCATCTCGGCGGACCAGCTTTCGCACGTTTTCTCCAACCTCATCTCCAACGCCGCCAAGCACTCGCCGCCCGGCGAGGAGATCGTGGTCGCCGCCCGGGCGGAGGAAGGAGGCCGCGTCGTGCGTTTCAGCGTCACGGACCACGGTCGAGGCGTGCCCGTCGCCGAGAGGGAGCGCATCTTTGAGAAGTTCTACCGGCTGCCGGGCGAACCGCGCGAGGGCGCGGGGCTGGGCCTGGCGATCTGCCGCGAGATCGTGCGCGCGCACGACGGCCAGATCGGCATGACCACTCCCGCCGGGGGGCGCGGCAGCGAGTTCTTCTTCGTGCTCCCAACGGCTGCCGTCTGAAAAGCGGCGCTGCCCCCTTCCTGTCATGAACCAAGCCAAAATTTTCATCATCGACGACGAACGCACGATCCGCTTGACGTTCCGGCTCGCCCTGGAGACGGACGGTTACGCCGTGCAGGAAGCCGCGTCGGCCGACGAGGCCATGATGGGCTTCCAGGCGGAAAAGTACGATCTCGTCATCCTCGACCTGCGCATCGGCGAGGACAGCGGCCTGGACGTGCTCGCGGCGATGCGTCAGCAGGGCATCCAGACGCCGACGCTGATGATCACCGCCTACGGCAGCATCCGCAACGCCGTGCGCGCGATGAAGCTCGGAGCCATCGACTTCCTGGAAAAACCGGTGGACCCCACCGCCCTGCGTGCCACCGTCGCCGAGGTCGTGGGCCGCCACCGGCCGGCTCCGCACGGACCGGTCGAACTGGGCAGCCTGGAAGACTTCCTGCGCGAGGCCAAGCGGCTCATCAACCTGCAAGGCTTTGACCTGGCCGCGCGGATGGTCGCCGAGGCGTTGCAGATCGACGAGCGGTCGCCCGACGCGCACAACCTGCAAGGCGTGCTGCACGAAATCGCGGGCGACTACGACGCCGCCAAGAAATCGTACGGGCGCGCGATCAAGCTCGACGCGGGTCACCCCGCCGCGCAGCAGAACATGCGGCGGATCTACGAGTTGTTCAATTTCGGCGGCAGCGAGGAAGCCCTGAGTCTCGGGACGAAGTTCTGAGTAAACGCCGCACACCACCAGCCAAGCTCGCTATGAAAGGCCAGAAAATCCTCCTGATCGACGACGAACGCTCCATCCGCATGACGTTCCGCATGGCGCTGGAAACGGAGGGTTTTCAGGTGGCGGAAGCAACCTCCGCAGAGGGCGCTTTCGCCAGCCTGCGTCGGGAGCCTTTTGATTTGGCCATCCTCGACCTGCGGCTCGGCGAACAGAGCGGCATGCAGATCCTCGCGGAGATGCGCGCCCGCGGCGTCCAGACGCCCACGCTGATCCTCACCGCCCATGGCAGCGTGCGCGACGCCGTGCACGCCATGCGCCTGGGGGCCATCGACTTTTTGCAAAAACCGATTGATCCCGCCGCGCTGCGCGCCGCCGTCCTGGACATCCTCGACCGCCGTCAGACCCGACCCGAGCGTGTCGAGCAGGACAGTCTCCAGGATCTCCTGCGCGAGGCCAAGCGGCTCATCAACCTACAGCATTTCGATCTGGCTGGGCGCAAGGTCTCCGAGGCGTTGCAGATCGACGAGGAGTCGCCGGACGCCCACAACCTCCAGGGCATCCTGCACGAGATCGCGGGCGACCACGCCGCCGCCCGGGACTCCTACTGGCGCGCCCTCCAGCTCGACCCGCACCACACCGCCGCCCATGGCAACATGCGCCGTTTTTCCGAACTGCATTCCATCGGCCACAGCGAAGAGCCGATCCGCTACGAGTCCAACCTGGACGACGGACCCTACAACGAAGGGCTGGCGTGAGGAAAAAATTCCCATGCACAAAACCCCACATCACATGAAAACACTCCATCACCGTATCCCGCCGCCCTGGTGGCGCGCCCGCGCCACGCCGCTGGTCGCAGGATTGGCCACGTGCGCCTGCTTCGCGGCCTCCGCCGTCGTCCGTGCCTCGGACCCGCCGCCGCCCGGCCAGCAGGGCACCGCCGCGGGTCACGGCAGTGGTTCCCAGTCGGACAGCGCCTCGCTGACCGCGCGTGACACGGAAAAGAAATCCGACGAAAACTTTTTCCAACGGCTCGACGGAGCGTTCCGCGAGCAGCTCGGCACGCCCGCCTACACGCCGCCGGACACCACAGCTTCCCCGGCCACGGGCGCGCCCTCCGACCACAAGAACGTCAGTGAGGCCGCAGCCTCGGGGTCGGTCCGACGGATCCCGCCGGCACCGTTCGACTCCCCGCCTTACCCGACCGCCGAGTGGCAGATCGGCGGCACGGCGATCATCGGAGACCCCGGCATCGTGCCACCCGGTCCGCTGATGCAAGCGTTGTACGAAGGGCCTGGCGGCCAGGCGATCAAGAACAGCCGCATCCAGCTCTACGGCTGGGAAGACGTGAGCGGCAACCTGAGCACGTCCACCAACAAGGGCCTCGGGCCAAACGGCCAGAGCGGCAACTTCCCGACGATCTACGATCAGCGTCCCGACCGGGTGGAACAGCAGCAGTTCGTCGTCTACCTGGAGCGAGTGCCCGACGAGGCTCAGACCGATCACATCGACGTGGGCTTCCGCCTTTCGGCTCTCTACGGCCTGACGTACCGCTACACGATTTCGCGCGGTTTCGTGAGCGATCAGTTGCTCAAGCACAACAGTTTTTACGGGTACGACTTCCCGATGCTGTACGCGGACATCTACATTCCCAAGATTTTCAAGGGCGTGAACGTCCGGATCGGACGCATCATCTCGATGCCGGACATCGAGGCACAGTTGGCGCCAAACAATCTCTTGGACAGTCACTCGCTGCTCTATAGTTACGATCCCTACACGCAATGGGGTATTTTCGCCACGTTTAAACTCAGCAACGTGTGGTCGCTGCAGCTCGGCCTCTCGGCCGGCAACGACGTGGCTCCCTGGCAGGCGGATCAGGGCCGGCAGCCGACCGGATCGGTGCTCCTGCAATGGATCTCGCCAAACGGCAAGGATTCGTTCTATGGCGGGATGAACGCCTTCAACAACGGAGACTTTGGATACAATAACCTCCAGCAACTCGTCGGAACCTACACCCACAAGTTCAACGAGAAATGGTGGACGATCACGGAGGGCTGGTTCATGTACCAGCGCAACGCCAAGGATCAGCCGACGGCGGCGGTGCCCTACCAGAACGGGTCGTTTCCGAAGGCGAACGGCTTCGCTCCCGAAGTGGCCATCTTGAATTATACGCAGTACCGTGTCAGCGGCAGCACTTACCTCTCGTTCCGAAACGAGTTCTTCGATGACATCCGCGGCAACCGTACCGGGTACGCCACCTCGTATTCCGAACATGCGCTCGGCGTCGTCTACTGGCCGGACAAAATCATCACCATCCGGCCTGAAATCCGGCTCGATCATTCCTACGACAAGCGCGCCTTTGACAACGGCACCCGCCAGACCCAGATCACCGCGAACATGGATGTGATCGTCCATTTCTGAGCACAACCTGCATTTCTTCCCGGCCCGGCCGGAACACCAACGACCGGAGGCGTCGCTTCGTGCGATGCTTCCGGTCGAGGAGTCACCTTGGGTCTGGAATTCCAGTAACTTCTCACACACGTTTCTCCCACTGCGATTCTTCTCGGCGAACCTTGCCCAACCTTGGAGTTTTTCGCTACCGTCAGGGTGGCTGTCCCCTCTCGAAATCATCAAACCGCGTCAAATACCAACCATGTTAGACACCATTTACCTTCTGGCCACCTTGGGCTTCTTCTTCGCGACCATCGCCTACGCTTGGTGGTGCGGAAAAATCTGATCATAACGACCTGCTAACTTACCTTTTATTTTATGGGAACTATCATCATCGGCGTCATCGCTGCCTTGCTCCTCGTCTACCTGTTCGCCACCATGATCTATCCGGAGAAATTTTGATCCGATTCTGACGAACTAACTTTTTGCCTCTCTACTTTCTATGAACGCATCCGGCTGGCTCCAACTTGCGCTGTATCTCGGCGCGTTGCTCCTCATCACCAAACCGCTCGGCATCTACCTTTTTCAGGTGCTCGACGGCAAGAATACCTTCCTCGAACCCGTGCTCGGTCCCTTGGAGCGGATCACGTACCGCCTCCTGCGGGTCGACCCACGTCGCGAGCAGGGTTGGAGGCAGTACACGGCGGCGCTGTTGATCTTCAGTCTGGTGACGATGGTGTTTACCTACGTGCTTCTGCGCTTTCAGGACCACCTGCCTTTTCATGGGATCATCGACTCGCTTTCCAACAAGACGGCGATCACCCCGGACCTGGCGTTCAACACGGCGGCGAGCTTCACCACGAACACGAACTGGCAGGCGTACTCGGGCGAGAATACGATGAGTTACTTCTCGCAGATGGTGGCTCTGGCCAGCCATAACTTCTGGTCGGCGGCGCTGGGCATCGCCGTCGCGGCGGCGCTGGTGCGCGGCATCGCGCGGCACGAGTCGGGCACGGTGGGCAACTTCTGGGTGGACCTCGTGCGCATCCATTACTACCTGCTGCTGCCGATCTGCATCATCTACGCACTGTTCCTGATCTCCCAGGGCATCCCGCAAAACTTCAAGCCTTACGACACCGCGCAACTCGTCGAAAAGCAGACGATCCAGGTCCCCAAAACCGACGCGGACAACAACCCGGTCAAAGACACGGCTGGCAACGTCGTGTTGCAGGATCAGGCCGTCGAGACGCAGAGCATCGTGGAAGGCCCCATTGCCTCGCAGATGGCCATCAAGATGCTCGGCACCAACGGCGGCGGCTTCGTCAACGCCAACGCCGCGCATCCTTTCGAGAACCCCACGCCGCTTTCCAACTTCCTGCAGATGCTCTCGATTTTCGCGATCCCGAGCGCGCTCACTTACTATCTTGGCCGCGCGGTGAAAAACCAGAAGCACGGCTGGGCCGTCTGGGGCGCGATGGCCGCGATCTTCCTGGTCGGAGTCGTCACCTGCTGGAAGGCGGAAGCGGACGGCAACCCGAATCTGTACCGTAATGGCGTCGTGCAAACCGACGGCAACATGGAAGGCAAGGAAACGCGCTTCGGCATCTTCAACTCGGCGCTGTTCGCCGCGATCACCACGGACGCCTCGTGCGGCGCGGTCAACTCGATGCACGATAGTTTCACGCCCATCGGCGGGCTGGTCCCGCTGTTCAACATCCAACTCGGCGAAATCGTCTTCGGCGGCGTCGGGGCCGGACTTTACGGCATGCTGATCTTCGTGCTGCTGGCGGTGTTCATCGCCGGGCTGATGGTCGGGCGCACGCCCGAGTACCTGGGCAAAAAGGTGCAGGCGTTCGAGATCAAGATGGCTGGGCTGGTCGTGCTCGTGCTCACCCTGTCGATCCTCGGATTCTCGGCCTGGGCGGCGGGTGCTAGTTCCTTCGGCGCGCCTGATGCCACCGGCGCTCTCACCAACGGCACCAACAACAACCCTCCGCACGGTTTCACCGAAATTCTCTACGCCTATTCGTCGGCCACCGGCAACAACGGCAGCGCCTTCGCGGGCCTCAGCGCCAACTCGCCCTGGTACAACACGACCATCGCCCTGGCCATGCTCATCGGCCGCTTTTTCATGATCGTACCCATCATGGCCATCGCCGGGTCGCTCGGCGCCAAGAAGCTCACCCCACCCGGACCGGGGTCGTTCCCGGTGGACGGTTGGACGTTCATCATCCTGCTCGTCGGCACCGTGATGCTCATCGGCGCGCTCAACTTCCTGCCCGCGCTCGCGCTCGGCCCGGTGGTCGAACACTTCCTCATGTACACCAGCAAATTGTTCTGATTGCCCAGCGGCCACCTTTCATTCCAAACCACTTCTCCGTTTATGGCAGCTCAATCCCGTTCCATCTTCGATCCCAAGATCATCGTCCCCGCCATCGGGGACGCCTTCAAAAAGCTTAACCCCGTCACGATGGTGCGTAACCCCGTGATGTTCGTCACGGAGGTCGGCGCGCTCGTGACCACCGTGGAAGTCTTCGCCTCGCACGAGAGCAAGGCGTTCACCATCCAGATCACGATCTGGC
>CAXTOX010000021.1:13010-13476 GCA_964245885.1 uncultured Chthoniobacterales bacterium
GGCTGTGGTTCACCGTGCTCTTCGCCAACTTCGCCGAAGCCATGGCCGAGGGGCGCGGCAAGGCGCAGGCCAACACCCTGCGCGCCAGCCGCACCAAGACGACCGCCAACCGCCTGCGCGACAACGGCAAGACCGAGCAGGTCGCCGCCGACCAGCTCCGCAAGGGCGACGTGGTGCTCATCGTCGCGGGTGAGGCGATCCCGGGCGACGGTGAGATCATCGAGGGCGCGGCGACGGTGGACGAGAGCGCCATCACGGGCGAGTCGGCCCCCGTCATCCGCGAGGCGGGCGGCGACCGCTCCAGCGTCACCGGCGGCACGCGCGTGCTGAGCGACCAGCTCAAGGTCCGCATCTCGGCCAACCCGGGCGAGAGTTTCCTGGACCGGATGATCGGTCTCGTGGAAGGCGCGAAACGGCAGAAGACGCCCAACGAGATCGCGCTGACGATTCTCCTCTCCGCGTTGAC
>CAXTOX010000021.1:13486-22130 GCA_964245885.1 uncultured Chthoniobacterales bacterium
TGTGTATGACGCTGCTGCCCTTCGGCAAGTTCCTGAGCACGCCCGAACACCCGGTGGATTTCACCCCGACGGTCCTCATCGCCCTGCTGGTCTGCCTGATCCCGACGACCATCGGCGGCCTGTTGAGCGCCATCGGCATCGCGGGCATCGACCGGCTGGTGCAAAAGAACGTGCTCGCCATGAGCGGACGCGCCGTGGAAGCGGCCGGCGACGTGGACGTGCTCCTGCTCGATAAAACCGGCACCATCACGCTGGGCAACCGGCAGGCCGTGGAGTTCATCGCGGCTCCCGGCGTGACCGCGCACGAACTCGCCGACGCCGCGCAGCTTTCCAGTCTCGCCGACGAGACGCCCGAGGGTCGCTCGATCGTTGTTCTCGCCAAACAACAGGAGGGTATCCGGGGGCGCGAACTCGCGCAGTTGCCCAACGCCGAGTTCGTGCCCTTCACGGCCCAGACGCGCATGAGCGGCGTCGACCTCGACGGCCAGCAGTACCGCAAGGGCGCGGCGGACAGCGTGCGCAACTTCGTGGGCGGCACGTTCGCCCCGGAGATCGAAGCGGCGGTCAAGGAGATTTCCAGCAAGGGCGGCACGCCGCTGGTCGTCGCCACCAAGGAAAAGCCCCTGGGCGTCATCTACCTCAAGGACATCGTCAAAGGTGGGTTGGCAGACCGTTTCGAGCGGTTCCGCGCGATGGGCATCAAGACGGTCATGATCACCGGCGACAACCCGCTGACGGCGAGCGCCATCGCCAAGGAAGCCGGCGTGGACGATTTCCTCGCCCAGGCGACGCCCGAGGACAAGCTGGCCTACATCCGCCGCGAACAGCAGGGCGGCCGGCTCGTGGCCATGACCGGCGACGGCACCAACGACGCGCCCGCCCTCGCGCAGGCCGATGTCGGCGTCGCCATGAACACGGGCACCCAAGCCGCCAAGGAGGCGGGCAACATGGTGGACCTCGACAGCAACCCGACCAAGCTCATCGAGGTGGTCGAAATCGGCAAACAACTGCTCATGACGCGCGGTGCCTTGACGACGTTCTCCATCGCCAACGACGTAGCCAAATACTTCGCCATCATCCCGGCCATGCTGCTGCTGGCGTTCCCGGCCATCGCGCCGTTGAACGTCATGCACCTGGCCAGCCCGAGTTCGGCCATCCTCAGCGCGGTGATCTTCAACGCGCTGGTCATCATTGCGCTCATCCCGCTGGCGTTGCGCGGCGTGCGCTTCCTTGCCCTCGGGGCGGACGCGCTCCTGCGGCGCAACCTGCTCATCTACGGGTTGGGCGGCATCATCGTGCCGTTCATCGGCATCAAAGCCATCGACATGGTCGTGGCCGCGCTGCACCTCGTTTAACCACCCACCATCCATTCCACCTGAAGTCCATGAAATCTTCCGACCTTACCCAACGCAGTCCCAACTCGGACAAGATGCGTTCCTATCCGACAAACTCACCCACCGCCGGCACGTCGGTCGCGAATGGCGGCAATCCGTCCCTCGCGCAGGAAACGATCAGCGCGGTGCTGGCCACGGTGGTCCTCGCCGTCGTCGTCAGCGGCCTCTATCCGCTGTTGATCTGGGGTCTCGGCCAGGGTTTGTTCCACCACAAAGCCAACGGCAGCCTCGTCGTCGCGGCGGACGGCACGACGGTGCTGGGCAGCGAACTGCTCGGGCAGAACTTCGGCGGCAAGCAATACTTCAACCCGCGTCCCTCCGCCGCCGGCGCGGCGGGCTACGATCCGACCGCCAGCGGCGGCACGAACCTGGGGCCGACCAGCGACAAGCTCATCAACGGCCAGCACAAGAAGGACGCCGCCGGACAGCCCGTGAACGATCCCGGCAATTTCGACGGCATCAAGGACCTGGTGGCGGCTTACCGCACGGCCAACGGCCTGAAGGAGACCGACCCCGTGCCCGCCGACGCCGTGACGCGTTCGGGCAGCGGCCTGGACCCGCACATCTCCGTCGCCAACGCGCTGCTGCAACTCCCGCGCGTGGCGCGAGAGCATGGCAAGCCCCCGGACGAGGTGCGTCAGTTGGTGGACAAGTACACGGAGGGCCGCGACCTCGGCATCTTCGGCGAACCCCGCGTCAATACCCTGCTGCTCAACCTGGCCCTGGACGGGAAGTTGGCCGCGAACGCCGCAAAGTAACGCCCCGGTGAACTGCCCGCCGCGCCGACGGCTCCGAACGAAAGATCATCGCGCGGGCGGCCGACGATGCTGTCGTTTGCCTCGGGTGGTTCAACTCCCAGCTTCGCCCCTCCAGAGCCTATTCGATGATTCCAAGCGCATTTTCTGCCGCCCCTGCCGGGGCTGGGCCTTGGGGCCGTTTTCCCCGGGGCTCACGACCCGGGCTAAATTCTTCCGCCCCTGCCGGGGCTAAATGCGTATCTGAGTCCCCCTGTTCTCTGCCGCTCCTACCGGGGCTAAATACCTATCCAAGTCCCCCTGTTTTCAGCCCATGCCGGGGCTAAATGCCTGTCCGAACCACCCTGTTTTCAGCCGCTCCTACCGGGGCTAAATACCTATCCAAGTCCCCCTGTTTTCAGCCCCGGCAGGGGCGCAAGAGTTTAGCCCACGACGTGAGCCGTGGGGAAAGGGTCTGCCGCCATCAAAGCCCCGGCAGGGGCGTAAGAAAGCCCGCGGGTCTTCTTTCCAAAGGGCAGGTGTTTTTTCTTGCGCCCCTGCCGGAGCTGGAGAGTCGGTGGGCCAAGCTTTCCTACGGCTCACACCGTGGGCTAAACTCTTGCTCCTACCGGGGCTGAAAACTCTACGAGCAACCGGAAAACGCTTTAGCTCGCTCCCATGATCGCGCTGGTTTGTCACGGACCTCTTCCATCCCACACCCCGGATCGTTCGATTTTCCATGCCGCATCCGAGCCCCCGCGGAATGTTGTGCCCGGGATGGACGAGATCCTGCTGCGATGAACCTCTCTTTTTTATATGGAACCTGAAACCACCGTTTTCGCCATCCCCACCTACCGGCTCAGGGACGTGGCCGAAGCCATCGAGGCCTACGACGCCAACTTCTGGCGCAACGGCCACGCCGTGAAGCTCATGGTCTTCGACGATTCCAGCGTCGCCAACCACGAAAAGTACTTTCCGCTGCTGGAGAACACGCGCACGGTCAACGAGCTTTACTACGTCGGCCCCCGCGAGAAGGAGGAGTTCCTGGGACTGCTCAACCGCAAGCTGCGCGACAGGAAACTGGAGCTGCTCGTCAAGAACCTCTTCCGCCCCAGCTACGGCGGCAACCGCAACTGCACGCTGATGTGGACGCTCGGCAAGTTCCTCATCAGCTCGGACGACGACATGCGCCCGGAGGCGCTCATCGAGGACAGTCCGGAGTCACTGGGCGACGACGAGATCTGCCGGGGCAAGCTCTACCGTGGCGCCGAGCAGAAGGGCTACGCGCGCAAGGCGTTCGACCTGCTGGAGGCGTTTGACGAGGTGCTCGGCCGCAAGGTCAGCCAGGTGCCGCCCAACTACGAGAAGGGCGACTTTCTCGTGGACACTTCCATGGACCTGGAAACGAACACGACGCGGGAGTTCACCCGTGACAACGCGCTCTTGCTCCACCGCGGCAAGCTCGCCCGCGACGCGCAGGTCAAGATCGCGCAGACCTTCCGCACCGGCACCAACGACATCGACGCGCTCGACTACGTGTCCATGTTCCTGGACAACGCGCACCAGATCGACCCGCAGGAACTCAACGACCGCTACGTGCTGGTGAACTTCCGGCCCGTGGTCACGAGCAAGAACTGGCGCATCGACTGCGGGGTGGCGGGCTACGACAATCGCCTGGGATTGCCGCCCTTCTTCCCGACGCGCCTGCGCTTCGAGGATTACATCTACCGGCTGTGGGTCCAGCAGGCGGGCCTCGCCAGCGCGCACGTGGACGCCGCGCAGAACCACACGAAGAACAACTACATGCGCAATCCCCTGGCGATGGAGGTCTTCAACGAGGAGTTGTGCAGCCTGCTCAAGAAGAAGATCAAGGACAGCGTCTACCACCGCGACGATCTCACGATCAAGTTTCACTACGAAGGCGAGGTTACCTTGCAGGATTCCGAGGAAATTCTTTCCCGCGTTTCCGCCGTGCACGGCCAGGTGCTCGCCGCCGCGCAGACAGCCGCCGGGCCGGAGCGCCGTCAGGCGCTCTATCTTTTCGCCGACGGTCTCTCCAAGGCGTTCTACGGGTTCGAGCCGGACTTTTTCCAGCAGAACGTCAGCCGCATCGTGGACGATGTGATCGGCCAGATCCACGCCTCGCTCGAACTCTGGCCCACGCTGGTCGAAGTCTGTTATTACTACAAAGACAAGAAGCCGCTGCCCCAAACCCGGGTGAAGAACAAACGGCTGGAAACGCATCGCTGAGGCGCGTTTCTCGCCCCCCTTCTTCAGATGCTGATCGTACCGCCATGGACATTGACCCTCCCACCAGCCCCGGCGAACCCTCGCGCCTCAAGGCGGAGGACTTCCTCGCGCTCATCCACCGGCAAAAACAGGGGAAACTCAAAATCTACCTCGGCGCGTGCGCGGGCGTGGGCAAGACCTACCAGATGCTCACGGAGGGCAACCGGCTTAAGCGGCGCGGCGTGGACGTGGTCATCGGCTACGTGGAGCCCCACGCCCGGCCCGAGACGACGGCGCAGATCGGTGAGCTGGAGATCGTGCCTGCGCTGGTTTCCCAATACCGGGGCGTGGAACTGCGCGAGATGGACACGGCGGCGGTCATCGCCCGCGCGCCCACGGTCGCGCTGGTGGACGAACTCGCGCACACGAACGCACCGGGAGCCAAGACCAAGAAGCGGTTCGAGGACGTGGAGGACCTCCTGGCCGCGGGCATCAACGTCATCAGCACGCTGAACATCCAGCATCTCGAAAGCCTCTACAACGTGGTCGAGGGTGCGACCGGCGTGCGGGTCAAGGAACGCATCCCGGACGAGTTCCTGACCCGAGCGGACCAGATCGTGAACATCGACCTGCCCGCCGAGGACCTCATCGAGCGGCTGCAAGCGGGCAAGATCTATTCGCAGGAGCGAGTGGCGCAGGCGCTCACGAACTTCTTCACCCCACAGAACCTCACGCGGCTGCGCGAGATGGCGCTCAGCGAGAGCGCCAATTTCCTCGACCGCCGCCAGCGCGCCGAGGAGCCCGACGACGACGAGCATCGTCCCGGCGGGGTGGGCCAGGTGGCGGTGGCGCTCAGCAGCGGCGGGCCGGACCCGGGAGCCATCCTGCGGAAAACCGCGCGCTTGGCCGCGCAGCTCAACGCGCCCTGGTACGCCGTGTACGTCCGCACGCCCGGCGAAGCGCCACAGGTCATCACCGCCGAGGCCCAGCGCGCCATCGGCGAGACGCTGGAGACAGCCCAGCGGATGGGCGGCCTAGTCATCGTGCTCAAGCGCGAGGATGTGGCGGCTGCCCTCATCGACTTCGCGCGCGAGTACGGCGTCACGCACTTCGTGGTCGGGCGGCCTGGCAAGCGTCCTGCCTGGCGGCGCTGGAAACTTTCTCTCCAGGAAAGACTTCTACAGGATCTGAAGAACGTCGATCTGGTCGTGGTCTGACGAGGAAAACGGACGGCACCGGTGAAAACATCCGGCCTGTCCGATCCGGGAAGCCGGTTCAAGCAAGGCCGGGGCCTGCGGGGCACGTTCGCCGTGGTTAGAAAGCTTCGTCGCAAGGGAGGCGCTAGCAACTTAGTTGACTAAGCTGGTAAAGATTTGACAACAACCTAGGAAGCCCCTAGGCATTTGCAAAGAGAAAGAAACTTCCCCGCGCCCGCGAAGCAGGCTGCGCCGCGGAAGGCCGCCTGCGTTCCCGGCGGCTCTCCGGCATCTTTTCGACCCATGAACCCGCTGCCCGGCCTGAACGCTACACGAACTTTCCCCCCGGCCAACGCCTACTCCCCTGAACCCATGGCAAACGAAGACACCGCAGCCTTTGAACCTTGCTACGAAGTGGCCATCGTCGGGGCCGGCTTCAGCGGCAGTCTGACGGCCATCCAACTGCTGGCCGCGCCGGGGCAGGGCAGCGCGCCGCCGGCCAGCATCGCGCTGATCGAAAAGGAACTCTCCGCCTTCGGGCGCGGCGTGGCGTACGGCACGCCCTGCGCGCGGCACCTGCTCAACGTGCCGGCCGGGAAGATGGGTGCGTTCCCCGACCGGCCGGACGACTTCCTGCGCTGGCTGGAGGCCCATCCCGAAGCCGCCGCGGAACTCGGCCTGGGCGAGGTCAACGCCGGCACGTTCGTGCCGCGCGTGTTGTACGGGAAGTACGTTGCTTCCCTGTTGGACGAGGCCGCCGCGCCATCGGACGGACGGCTGCGCCGCCTAGCCGGCGAGGCGGTGGACACCGTGCCTACCGGGGCCGGCGGCGAGGGGCCGCTGCGAATTGAACTGGCGGATGGCCGCCGCCTGCGGGCCGAACGCGTGGTGCTCGCGCTGGGCACGTTCCCGCCGGGCGACCCGCGGCTGCGCGACGCGCGCTTCCACCGCAGCCCGCGCTACCTGTACGCGCCCTGGAGCGCCGAGACCCACGAGCGGCTGGCCGCGCCCGGCGACGCGCTCATCCTGGGCTCCGGCCTGACGGGTCTGGACCTGCTGCTGACCCTCCAGCACCGCAAACAGGCCGGGACCCTCCACGTGCTTTCCCGCCACGGGTTGTTCCCCCGGCCGCACCGCGCCGGGCTGGCTCCCTGGCCCGCGTTCCTGCGCGCGGGCGAACTACCCACCACCGTGTGCGCGCTGCTGCGCATCGTCCGGGAACAGGTGGCGCTGGCGGAGGCGCAGGGAAGCGACTGGCGGGCGGTGATCGACGCGCTGCGGCCTTTCGCGCAGGAATTCTGGCAGGGGTTGAACCAGGCGGAGCGCCGCCGCTTCCTGCGGCATCTGCGCGCGCGTTGGGAGCCGCACCGGCACCGGGCGGCCCCCGAGGTGTTGGCCGTCAAGGAGGCGCTGGAACGCGCCGGTGGACTGGTCTGCCACCGGGGCCGGATCGAACGCATCACCGAGGTCGACGGCGGCAGCGCGCTGGAAGTGGTCTTTCAGCCCCCCGGCAAGGCCGCCGGGGAGCGCGAGACCCTGCGGGTCAACCACGTGGTCAACTGTACCGGGCCGGAGTGCAACTACCACCGCCTGGGCGACCCGCTGGTGGCCAGCCTCTTCGCCCGGGGCCTGGCCCGGCCGGACGCCCTGATGCTCGGGCTGGATGTCGCGGCCGACGGGGCGCTGTTCGACGTGAACGGCACCGCCAGCCGCCGGCTCTTCACGCTGGGCAGCCCACAAAAGGGCCGGCTCATGGAAACGACCGCCGTGCCCGAACTGCGCGTTCAGGCGCGCGACCTCGCCGCGCGGTTGCGCCGCCAGGAGGAGGACGGCTCGCCGGCCAAAACGCTGGCCGCCGCCTCGTCGGCGGGCCTGCCCGGGCACGTCTTCGCCTTCGACATCTAGCCGCCTTTTGCACCGCCCGTCATGCCTGCCACCGCCCAGCGCCTCCAACGTTTCACCGAATCGGTCATCCGCGAGATGACCCGCGTGGCGCATCAACACGGGGCGATCAATCTTTCGCAGGGCTTCCCGGACTTCGACCCGCCCGCCGAACTGCTCGCCGCCGCCGCCCGCGAGATGGCGAAGGGCGACCACCACCAGTACGCCATCACCTGGGGCGCGCCGGAGTTCCGGCGGGCGCTGGCCGAGAAGCAGTCGCGCCTGATGGGCGTGGAGATCGACCCCGACGCGCACGTGGTCGCCACCTGCGGCGGCACGGAGGCGATGCTCGTCGCCATCATGACGGTCTGCAACCCGGGCGACAGCGTCGTCATCTTCTCGCCCTTCTACGAGAACTACGGCGCGGACACGATTCTCGCCGGCGCACGGCCGATCTATGTGCCTTTGCACCCGCCGGAGTTCGGCTTCGACCGCGACGAACTGCGCCGCGCCTTTGCCCAGAAGCCGCGCGCGGTCGTGGTCTGCAATCCGTCCAACCCGTGCGGCAAGGTGTTCACGGAGGAGGAACTGATCTTCATCGGCGAACTGGCCCGCGAGCACGACGCCTTCCTCATCACCGACGAGGTGTACGAGCACATCGTCTACGCGCCGCACCGGCACGTTTACGCCGCCGCGCTGCCCGGCCTGTGGGAACGCACGCTGACGGTCGGCTCGCTCTCCAAGACCTACGCCATCACGGGCTGGCGGTTGGGCTACGTCATCGCCCCCGCCGCCATCATCGCGCAGGCGCGCAAGGTACACGACTTCCTGACGGTCGGCGCGCCGCACCCGCTCCAGGTCGCCGCCGTCACGGCGCTGCGGTTTCCGCCCGCGTACTACGAACAACTCACCGCCGCCTACACCCGGCGGCGGGACGTGTTCCTCGACTACCTGCGGCGCGCGGGCCTGCGGTTCACCGAGCCGGAGGGCGCGTATTACGTCCTGGTGGACATCGGCGACTTCGGCCACCGGGACGACACGGCATTCTGCCACTGGCTGGCCAAGGAGATCGGGGTCGCGGCGGTGCCAGGCTCCAGCTTCTTCGCGGAGCCGGTCCATCACCTCGTCCGTCGTCACCGCATTGTGGTCGTCGCTGATGCCGCCGGCCAGGTAGCTCCACAGGTGCTCGTCGCGAACGCGCGCGGTGTGG
>CAXTOX010000021.1:22140-42032 GCA_964245885.1 uncultured Chthoniobacterales bacterium
ATCCTGCATGCCGCGCTGATGCGGGCGTCGCGTCTCCACGCCGCCGGCGAGCGCCTGCTGAGCCTGCGCCAGAAAGCTTGAGACACCCGGCCGTACTCCTTGGGATCATGTCAGCCATCGGCTTCATCCACGCCCCGACCAACCTCGGGCTCAGCCCGCACCCGGACGGCCGCGAGCGCCGGCCGGACAAGCTGCCGCAGGCTCTCGTCCAAGGCGGCCTGCTCGAAGCCATCGGCGCAACCGAGGTGGCGGTGCTGGCCCGTTGGCCCTACCCGGACGAAGAGCAGCGGATCGAAAAGACCCGCAACGCCCCCGCGGTGCGCGAGTTTACCCTCGCTCTGGCGGACGCCATCACCGGGGCGCGGGAAGAAAGGTTCACCCCGCTGGTCTGCGGCGGGGATTGCTCCGTGGTGCTCGGCTGCGGCCTGGCGCTCGCCCGCACCGGCCGTTACGCCCTGGTGTTCCTCGACGCGCACCACGACTACGATCATCCCGGCAACGCGGAATCCCTCAACGTGGCGGGCGCGGATCTGGCCATCGTCACCGGGAGCGGCACCGATCTGTTGACGAATATCGAGGGCCGCCGTCCCTACTTTCGGCGGGAAGACGTGCTCGTCTTCGGCTTTCGTTCCGCGGAAGACCAGGAGCGCCGGAAGCTCGACGAACTGCAAAGCGCCAGCGTCGGGGTTGTCGCGTTGGAGGACGGGCGCACCTTGGGCATGGAGTGGGTCGGGCGCGCCCTGGCCGACTCGTACGAAAAACAGCCGGGGCTGGACGGATTTTGGATTCACCTGGATGCCGACGTGCTGGACCCCTCGATCATGCCGGCGGTGGACTGCCCGGAGCCGGGCGGCCTCACGGCGGACGAACTGACGACGCTGCTCGCGCGCCTGGTGCGCTCGCCGCGCTTCGCAGGCATGGACGTGACGATCCTCGACCCCGAACTCGACCGGGACGGCCGCTCGCAACGCGTCCTGGTCGACATTCTCGCCCGGGCGTTCACCGCTTCCCCGGAGCTGACCCTCTCATGAGTACCCGCTGGCTGAACATTTTCGCCGTCGGCCTGATCGTCAGCGCCGCCGCCTTGTTGGCGTACGGCAACTACGACCGCGACCAGAGCCCCCGGCTGCTCAACGTCTCCTACGACCCGACGCGCGAGTTGTACGCGGAACTCAACCCGAAGTTCCTCCAGGCCTACGGGCACCCGCTCCAGATCGAGCAATCGCACGGCGGTTCCTCCAAGCAGGCGCGGGCGGTCGGCGACGGCTTGGCTGCCGACGTGGTAACCCTGGCGCTGCCCTCGGACATCGAAGGGTTGGTCAGGAAAGGGCTGATCGCCAAGGACTGGCGGCAGCGCCTGCCGCACGACGCGCAGCCCTACTCGTCCACGGTCGTCTTCGTCGTGCGCAAGACCAATCCCCGGCACATCAGGGATTGGCCCGACCTGCTCGGTCCGGGCGTGACGGTCATCACGCCCGATCCGAAGACTTCGGGCAACGGCAAGCTGAGCGTGCTGGCGGCGTGGGGTGCGGTGGTCACCCGCGGCGGCAGCGAGGACGAGGCGCGCGAGTTCCTGCGGCAACTTTACCAGCACGCGTCCGGCCTGGGACAGGGGGCGCGCGACGCCACCACGACCTTTGCGCTGGCGAAGGAGGGCGACGTACACCTGACGTGGGAGAACGAGGCGATCCGCGAGGCGCAACAGTCCGGCGGTGAGTTGGAGGTGATCTATCCTCCCGTGAGCATCCGCGCGGAGCCTAGCGTCGCGTGGGTCGATGCCAACGTGGCCAAGCACGGGTCAGCCGAAGCCGCGAAGGCCTACCTCGAATACCTGTTCACCGACGAGGCGCAGGAGCTTCTCGCCAAAGACGGCTACCGGCCGAGCAACGAGGCCATCTTGCGTCGGCACCGCGACCGGCTGCCGGACATGCAGCTTTTCCCGGTCACGCTCGTCGCCAAGGATTGGGACGATGCCCAGACCAAGTTTTTCGGCGACAATGGCGTCTTCAGCCTGATCCGCCCGGCCAAAGCTCCATGAACGTCCCTGACTATAAAATCTATTCGGGTTACACCGGCGACGTGCTGCGCCGCGACCTGGTGGCAGGGGCCACGGTTGCCGCCATCGCCATCCCGCAGGCCATGGCCTACGCGCTGATCGCGGGCGTCGATCCGCGCTTCGGCCTCTACTCGGCCATCGTGGTGACGATCATCGCCTCGGTTTTCGGCTCCTCGTCGCACCTCATCAACGGACCGACCAACGCGATCTCGCTCGTCGTGTTCGCCGCCCTGACGCCCTTCGACGCGGCGGCCGACGCCTACCAGGCGATGTTCCTGCTGGCGGTCATCGTCGGCACGATCCAGGTCCTCATCGCCGTGTTCCGTTTAGGCGACCTGACGCGCTACGTGTCCGAGTCGGTGATCCTCGGCTTCATGGCGGGCGCGGGCGTGCTGGTCGCGGTGGGTCAGGTCGGCAATTTCCTCGGCGCGGCCAAGAAGGGCGGTGGTGACCAGTCGCCACTGGTGCAACTCTGGGAAACGCTCACCAAGGGCGGACCGTTCAACCTCCACGCCATCGGGCTGGGGCTGGGGACGGTCGTGGCGGTGCTGGGGCTGCGCCGGGTCATCAACCGCTACCGGCTGCCGCAGATGGACATGCTCCTGGCGCTGCTCGCCGCCGCCGGACTCGCGGCCTTCTTCGGCTGGTCCATCCCGGCGGCAGACGGCAAATCGCTCGTGGCCGTCGTCGGCAAGGTGCCCGCGGCTCTGCCAACCTTCCACATCGCGCAAATCCACTGGGCTTGGGTCTCGAAACTGCTGGGCAGCGCCGTGGCAATTTCCTTCCTCGGGCTACTGGAAGCGTTGGCAGTAGCCAAGTCCATCGCCACCTACACCCGTCAGCCGCTCGATTACAACCGCCAGTGTCTCGCCGAAGGCATCTCCAACCTGGCCGGCGGATTTTTCCAGAGCCTGCCCGGTTCCGGTTCGCTGACGCGCTCGTCCATCAACTATCAATCCGGCGCGATCACGCGGATGTCCGGCATCTATTCCGGAGTGATCGTGGCGGCGGTGGTGCTCCTCTTCGGGCCTTACGCGCGCTTCATCCCGAAGTCCGCGCTGGCGGGCCTGCTCTTCATCACGGCT
Organism: uncultured Chthoniobacterales bacterium; assembly: GCA_964245885.1. Taxonomy (GTDB): domain Bacteria; phylum Verrucomicrobiota; class Verrucomicrobiia; order Chthoniobacterales; family SZAS-18; genus CAHJWO01. The sequence continues at coordinate 25,282 of CAXTOX010000021.1, forward strand.
GCCCGGTTGATCGACTGGCGGCGGCTCGGCTACGCCCTGCGCGCCTCGCGCTTCGATGCCGGGTTGGTGCTGGTGACGGCGTTCGCGGCGGTGTTCATCAGCGTCGATGAATCCATCCTCATCGGGGTGGGGCTTTCCATCCTGATGTTCGTGCCCCGCGCGTCGCGGCTCTCCGTGCGCGAGCTGGTGGTGACCCCGGAGCGGGTGGTGCGCGAACGCCAGCCCGGCGACGAACGCTCGGACGACGTGTTGATCTACGACCTGGAAGGCGAGTTGTTCTTCGGGGCCGCGCCCGAACTGGAAAAAGCGTTGGAAAACCTCCGCCAAGAAGCCGCCCGCGCGGAGGCCGCGTACCTCGTGCTGCGGCTGCGGCGCACGCGCAACCCGGACGTGGTCGCGGCCGAGCACCTCGAACATTTCCTCCGGGAGGCGGACCGCCGCGGCCTCACGGTGCTGCTGGCTGGCGTCCGCGACGATCTGGCGAAGATCCTGCGCAACCTGCGCTTCGAGGAGTGGCTGCCGGGTGACCGCGTTTACCCGGAAGAAGATAGAACCTACTCGGCCACCCTCCGGGCGGTGCGCCACGCCTATCGGCTCCTCCACGAAAAGAACCCGTCCGACCTGTCGCAGGAGCAGCCGGACAACGAAGCCGCGTACTACCTGGTGCCGTAGGTGGTAATCTAAGGCTTCGCTCATCCCAACCATCCGTTCCCCATTTATGCCAACCCTTGCTTCTCCCCCGAGCACGGAACATCCGCTCCCCGCCGTCCTCTCCCTGATCGGCAACACGCCGCTCGTCGAGATCACCCGCCTGGACACCGGGATGTGCCGGCTGTTCGTCAAACTGGAAAACCAGAACCCCACCGGCTCCATCAAGGACCGCGTCGCGCTGGCGATGATCGAGGCCGCCGAACGCGACGGACGCTTGCGCCCCGGCGGCGCGGTCGTCGAGGCCACCGCGGGCAACACCGGCCTGGGCTTGGCGCTCGTGGCGGCGGCCAAGGGCTACCGCGCGCTGCTGGTCATCCCCGACAAGATGAGCCAGGAAAAAATCAGCCACGTCCGCGCGCTGGGCGCGGAGGTGCGGCTGACCCGCTCCGACGTGGGCCGCGGCCACCCGGAATATTACCAGGACCTGGCCGCGCGGCTGGCGGCGGAGATCCCCGGCGGCTTCTACGTCAACCAGTTCGCCAACCCGGCCAACCCGCTCGCCCACGAGACCAGCACAGGCCCCGAGATCTGGGACCAGGTCGGGCACGACCTCGACGCGGTGGTCTGCGGAGTGGGCAGCAGCGGCACGCTCACGGGCCTGAGCCGCTTCTTCGCGCGCGTGCAGCCTGAGTTGGAGATGGTCCTCGCCGACCCGGACGGGTCCATCCTCACGCCTTACATCAAGGAAGGCGTGCTCGGGCAGGCTGGAAGTTGGTCGGTGGAGGGCATCGGCGAGGATTTCATCCCCGACATCGCCGACCTCTCGCGCGTGCGGGCGGCGTACTCCATCACCGACGAGGAGTCCTTCGCCACCGCGCGCGAACTGCTGCGCCAGGAGGGCATCCTGGGTGGTTCGTCCACCGGCACGCTGCTGGCGGCGGCGCTGCGCTACTGCCGCGAACAGACCCGGCCCAAGCGGGTGGTGACGTTCATCTGCGACAGCGGCAACAAGTACCTGTCCAAGATGTACAACGACTTCTGGATGGCCGAGCAGGGGTTCATCCGCCGCACGACCCAGGGTGACCTGCGCGACCTGATCCTGCACCGCCACGAGGCGGGCGAGGTCATCGCCGTCGGCCCGGACGATACGCTCGGGACCGCCTTCAAGCGCATGCGCACCGCCGACGTGTCGCAGTTACCCGTCGTGGACCTCGCCGGCCACGTCGTCGGCATCCTGGACGAGTCCGACATTCTCGTCAAAGTCCACGCCGACCCCGAGCACTTCCACGCGCTGGTTCACTCGGCCATGACCGACCGGCTCGAAACCCTTTCGCCCGCCGCCGGCATCGACGACCTGTTGCAGGTCTTCGACCGGGGCCGCGTGGCCATCGTCATGGACGGCGAACGCTTCCTGGGCCTTATCACCCGCTCCGACCTGCTTTCCTACCTGCGCCGCCAATTCTCATGAGTTCCACGACGAAACAATCCCTCGCCACCCGCGCCATCCACGCGGGGCAGTCACCCGACCCATCGACGGGTGCCATCATGCCGCCGATCTACCAGACGAGCACCTACGTGCAGGAAAGCCCCGGCGTGCACAAGGGCTATGACTACGCGCGCAGCATCAACCCGACGCGCTCGGCCTTCGAGCGATGCGTCGCGGACCTGGAAAGCGGCACGCGCGCGTTTGCGTTCAGCTCCGGCCTCGCCGCGATGGGTACCGTGCTCGAAACGTTGCCCGCCGGCAGCCACGTGGTCGCCAGCGACGACCTGTACGGCGGCACGTTCCGCTTGTTCGAGCGGGTGCGGCGGCATTCGTCGAACCTGAGCTTCACCTTCGTGGACCTGACCAACCCGAAGAACCTGCTGCCCGCGCTGCGGCCCGAGACGCGGATGGTCTGGGTGGAGACGCCGACCAACCCGCTGCTCAAACTCGCCGACCTCGAAGCCATCGCCCGGCTCGCCCACGAACACGGCGCGCTGGTCGTCGCGGACAACACGTTCGCCAGCCCGATGCTCCAGCGTCCGCTCGAACTGGGCTGCGACGTGGTGGTCCACTCGGCCACCAAGTATCTCAACGGCCACTCCGACATGGTCGGCGGCATCGCCGTCGTGGACGACGCGAAGAACCAGGAACTCGGCGACCGGCTGGCGTTCATCCAGAACGCGGTCGGCTCCGTGCTCGGGCCGATGGATAGCTTCCTGGCCCTGCGCGGGGTGAAGACCCTCGCCCTGCGCATGGAACGCACCTGCGCCAACGCGTACGACCTGGCCCGTTGGCTCGAAGCGCAGGGCACCGTCGCGCGCGTGCATTACCCGGGTCTGGCCAGCCACCCGCAACATGACTTGGCCAGGCACCAGATGCAGGGCGGCTTCGGCGGGATGATCACGCTGACCCTCGCCACCGATCTCGCCGGGGCGCGGCGGTTCCTGGAGAACACCCATCTCTTCGCGCTGGCGGAGAGCCTCGGCGGCGTGGAAAGCCTGATCGAACATCCCGCGTTGATGACCCACGGCAGCATCCCGCCCGACCAACGCGCGGCCCTGGGTATCAGCGACGCGCTCGTCCGGCTTTCCGTGGGTGTGGAGGATGTGGACGACCTGCGCGCGGACCTCGCCGCGGCGTTGGCGATGATCTGAAGCGGCGTCGGGCCAACGCCAGCAGGTGGATGGCGCTAGAGCAGTTTCAGCAAAGGTGTGGCCTTTTTCGATGTGGCCGCGGCGCGGTGTCGCCGCGTCTGCGTTGATGGAGACGTTCCTTCCAGAACCAGACGCGGCGACACAGCGCCGCGGCCACATCTCAGATGAAACCGCTCTATCCGAGCGGCGTTGGTTTTCCTCACGCCGCAGGCGTCCAGATGACCCGTCAACTCGACCGGGCACGGCCGGCCCTGGAAGCCGCGCGCGCCCGGGCCACGGACGCGGACGAGCGTTGGTGGATCGACGCAGCCTTGCAGCAAATCGAGACAAATTGGCACGCGCCTGCCCGGTGAAAGTTGGTGATGCGAAAAGCGGGTTTCGCAAACGGAATCACCACCTGCCAGGATCGCGAAACGAGAAAGCACGCACGGAACGATCAGATTAATTTCACTCTGGAGGTCCGAATATTTTTGCCGTGGGGAACGAAAGTAGCTATTATTGGCTCCACGCATGAAAAATTGTCTCGCTCCGGTGAGGTGGATGGCGGTGGGAGCCGCGGCGCTGCTGCCGATGACGGCCGCCGCCCAGGTGCCCTTTAGCTCGACCCAATCGCCTGGCCTCGGGCCGTTCAACCGGGGCGCTGCCGCGTCGGCACCGCTGCCTTCGCGGTCGGCCAACCAGCCGCCGGCGGGGTCCTACAACGGCAACACGACCGGTGGCATGAGCGGCAACGTACCGACTGCCATGGCCGTGACGGGGCCGATTGATCCCGACCACAAGATCGGGCCGCGCGACCAGTTGAGCTACCGGGTCGCCGAGGACCGCGAGAACGAGGACCGCCAGTTGATCGTGACGGATTCCGGCGAGGTCGTGCTGCCCATCGGCGGCTTGCGCGTCAAGGCCGCGGGCAAAACGACGCAGCAACTGACGGCGGACATCAAGGGAACGCTGGAACGCGAGTTCTACCGACCGGGCCACGCTACGGTCGCGCTGGGTTTGCTCTACACCGCGCCCAACGCCAGCAAGGGGCGGGTTTTCATTACCGGTGAGGTCGCCACCAAAGGGGCTATCGACCTGCCGGCCGACGGACAACTGACTCTCTACCAGGCGATCCTCCAGCTTGGCGGGTTCACGCCGGAGTCGGATCTGAAAGGGGTCTACCTCTACCGCAAGGGCGGCCCTGCCAAGGGGCTGCAAGTGAACTGCAAAGCCATCAGCAACGGGGAAACCGACAAGGATTTGGTCCTCCAGCCTGGAGATACCGTCAAGGTCAAGAAACGGTTCTTCGACTGGCAGTATTGAGTCTCCGGTCTTCATTGCCATTTCCCATCTCTTTTTATGAGCGTACCCGCAGGTCTCTCCGCCGGCAGCAATCCGTCGCTGTCGTTGTCCATCTGGAACAAACTCCACCGTTACCGCTGTCTGTTGTTCAAGTACTGGTGGGTGCTGCTGCTCACGCTGAGCCTGGCGTTGTGCGTGACGGCGTACTTCCAGATGAACAAGCCGACGACGTTCGCGTCCTCGGCCAAGCTGAGCCTGAACCTGGAAAACCGTCCGGCCGTCGCCGACGCGCAGGGCGGGTTGCCCGGACAGGACCCGGACACGCTGCTGGACACGCAGATCCGGATCATGCAGACCTCCCAGGATGTGCGCCAGAACGCCGCCGACATCCTCCAGGCCAAGTACCCCGGCCTGGCGGCCTGCCCCGTGGACCTGTCCTTTTCCGCGAAGAGCCCGATCCTGACCATCACGGCCACCGGCACCGAGCCGCGCTACACGCAGGCTGATTTGCAGGCGACCATCGAGGGCTATCTCGCCTACCGCAAAAAGCTGCGCTCCGACGCCGAGAACCCGGTTCTGAAGTCGATGAACGACCAGATCGCTGCCATCCGCGAGAAGCTGAAACAGGACGACGAGGCGATCATCCAGTTCCAGCACGATTCGAAGAACGTGTACGGCGCGGAGGACAAAACCGGCGAAAACCTCGAGACGTTGCGCCAGAAGCGCGACTCGCTCCAGGCCGACTACGACCGGCTCCAGCTCATGACGCCCGAGCAGGGCATCGACCATGGCAGCGGGGCGGCAACCGGCCGCAACGCCGGGAGCGCCAACGGCGGCGCGGGGGTGTCGGCGACCACGCAGATCGCCCTGGACCTCGACAACACGCAGTCGGAATACCGGCAGGCGGTGGCCCAACTCGCCGAACTCAAGGCGCAGTTCGACATCTTCACGGTGGACATGCGCGACACGCACCCCAAGATCATCGCGCTGCGGACCGGCATGAAGACCCAGCAGCGCCGCATCGACGACGCGCTCGAATACGCCCGCCAGCGCATCGCGAGCCTGCGCGCCTTCACCGCCTCGCAGGTCAAGGACCTTGACGCCAAGATCGAGGCCGCCAAGCCGCAAGCCCTGCAAGATCGGGTGGTGCGCGCCGAGTACGACCAATTCGTCGAAACCAAGAAGCGCGACCAGGCCACGGAAGATCGTCTGACCGCCTCGCTGTCGCAAGGAGTCCTCACCTCCAAGATCACCCCGGAGATCATCTTCGTCATGGAGAACGCCTCGGTGGCCTCCACCGTGCTCGCCACCTGGGCGAGGGCCATCGCCATGGCGGTCATCGTCGGTCTCGCTTCCGGGGTGGGCATCCTGTTCCTGATCGACCGCCTGGACGACCGGATGGCTACCATCAGCGATTTCCAGATGCATTTCGCCGAACACGTCCTCGGCCAGATCCCGCGCGACGACAGCGGCGACAGCCTGGAAATGCTCCGGCCCGACGACCAGCGCCACCAACTCGTCGAGTCGTACCGCAACCTGCGCTCGACCCTGCTGTTCATGCCGATGGAAGGCGCGCGGCCCAAGACCCTGCTGATCACCAGCGCCGTGCCCAACGAGGGCAAATCCACCACGTCCTGCAACCTCGCGCTCGTGTTGGCATCGGCGGGCATGAAGACGCTCCTCATCGACGCCGACCTGCGCCGCGGGGCGGTTCACCAGAGCTTCGACGTGCAGCGCGACCCCGGCCTGACGGACGTGCTCGGCCACAATGTCAACTGGAAGCTCGCCATCCGGACGACGGGCGTCGAAAACCTCCACGTCCTGCCCCGCGGGCGCAACGTGCCGCAGCCCAGCGAATACCTGCTCAACAAGGCCACCGACCGGCTCTTGCAGGAGCTTTACCCGCTGTACGACTACATCATCATCGACAGTTCGCCGGTGCTGGCGGCCGACGACACCGCGAGTCTCGCGCCCAAGATCGACGCGACGCTGTTCGTCACGCGCATGGGGTTCACCTCCGCGAAGATGACGCGCAAGTCCCTGGAGATCCTCTACAAGCGGCAGGCCAACATCCCGGGAGTGATCCTTAACCAGGTGGACACCTCCTCGCCGGAGTTCGTCTACTACCAGTACGAGGAATATTACCACGCCGCGACGGACGAGGACGACGCGAAGCCCGTCAAGAAGACGCGCAAGACCCGCAGCCCGGAGCAGGTGAGCTGAAGGGAAGGCAGAAGTAAGAAGGCAGAAGGCAGAAGGAGGGAACGGAAAAGAAGGAGCGAGGTTAGTTTGGAATTTTCTGCTCTGGACTTCTGCCTTCTAACTTCTGCCTTCTGCCTTTCCCCATGCGCCTCCTCGTTTTCAGCAACACCCAGCTTGACCCGTTGTTGGGTTCGGGGCGCACCCGCCTCGCGTGGTCGGCAGGCTTGCGCGCGCGGGGATATCCGGTGCACATCGTGGACACCGACGCGCTGCTCGGCATCGGCGACCACGCGCCGGGCCGCCGACTCCGGATGGGCTGGCGCGGGCTGCGCTGGTTGCAGGGGCACGACCTGGCGCGCTACGACCTGATCGAGTTCTTCGGTGCGGAGTTCTGGCCGGGAACATGGTGGCTGTCGCGCCGTCCCCGGAACAAACGTCCGCTGCTCGTCGCGCACACCGACGGCCTCGAACTCCTCCTGGCCGAACGCGTGCGGTCCTCCGACGCCTTCCCGCATCCAACCGGGCCGCGGGCGGCGGTGGCGCGTGGGTTGCAACGGGCCGAGCGGCTCGCATTTTCGCGGGTGGACGGCTTCGTCACGGCCTGCGAACTCGACCGGCGTTTTATGGCGGACCACCGGATCGCCGCGCCGGAGAGCATGGAGGTGATTCCCCTGGGGCTGGAACCCGCGTACCTCGACCGCCCGCTACGGCTGGAAGATCGCGAGGACCGCGTGGTTTTCCTAGGTTCGTGGATCGACCGTAAGGGCACGCCGACGTTGCGGGACGCGATGGTCCCGCTGCTGCGCGAGCGGCCCGGCCTGCAACTCGACCTGTGCGGCACGGGGCTGCCGCCGGAGAAGTTGCTCGCCGAGTTTCCGGCCGAACTACACCCCCGGATCAGCGTCGCGCCACGCATCCCGAACGACGAGATGGCCACCCGTCTCGCGCGGGCGAAAGTCTTCTTTTTCCCCTCCGAATACGAAGGCTTCGGCCTGGCGTTGGCCGAGGCGATGGGGTGCGGTTGCGCGGCGGTGACGACTCCCACCGGCTTCGGCGCGGAATTGCGCGACGGCGAGGAGGCTCTCCTTTGCCCCTTCGGCGCGGCGGACGCGATGCGGACGGCGGTCGCGCGGCTGCTGGATGACGAGGCGTTGCGCACGCGGGTCGCCACAGCGGGCTGGCGGCGGGTCCAGGGCTTGCGTTGGGAAACGAGCGTCGGCAGACTGGAGGCGACGTACCTGCGCTGGCTCCAGGAAAAGGCATGACCACTCCCGCCGATCACGACTCTCCCCGGCCTTACCGTTCGTGGGAACGCGACCGCTGGATGGCCGAGCGCGACGGGCAGGCAGGCGTTTTGATCCTGATGTACCACAAGATCGGCGCGCCACTGGCAGGCTCGCGGCTGCACGATCTCTACGTCAGCACGCGCGACCTCGACTGGCACCTCGCCGAACTCGCCGCAGCCGGGCAGCGTCCGGTCCCGTACGGCGAGGCGTGGGAGAACATCGACGCGGGCATGACGGGCTTTTGCCTGACCTTCGACGACGCCTTCGCCAGCGTGTTCGACCTTGCGTTGCCCATCCTGCAGGCGCGCGGGCTGAAGGCGATGCTCTTCGTCGTCGCGGGACTCGTCGGCGCGAAGGACGAATGGGACCACGCCATCGGCGAGCCTCCGCAGGCGCTCATGGACGAACGCCAGATCCGCGCGTGGCTGGACGCCGGCCACGAGATCGGCGCGCACACGCTGACGCATCCCGCCCTCGCCAACGTCGCCCCGGAGCGCGCCCGCGCCGAAATCTTCGACGGCAAGAAACTTCTGGAAGACCGTTTCGGCGTGCCCGTGCGCCACTTCTGTTATCCCTACGGCAGCTACCATCCGCAGGTGCGCGACCTCGTGGCGGAAGCCGGCTACGCCACCGCCTGCGCGGCCGCCACCGACCCCGGAACCTTCGGCGCAAACCGCCCCGGCGTGCATCCGTTGGAGTTGCGCCGCGTCATGGCCTGCAACCGTCCGTCGTTGACCCGCACCGTGGCGCGGAAAGTGGCACGATTGGTGCGAGGGAGATGAATGCAGAATGCAGAATGCAGAAGTCCAGCAGCAGAAGTCCAGCAGCAGAAGTCCAGAGTTGCTTCATGGTCTCGGGTTTCCGACCTCTGACTTCTGCATTCTGCATTTTGCATTCTGCATTTTGATTCGATGACCGCCACGCTGCCCGCCGCCCCAACACCCGCTGCCACCCGCTCCAGTCCCATGCGTATCCTGCTGGCAACGCACTTCTTTTACCCGAACATCGGCGGGCTGGAAACGGTCGCCCGCGTGCTGGCCAATCAGTTCACGGCCCTCGGTCACGAGGTGGTCGTGGTCACGCAGAGCGCCCGGCCGGGAGGGGAATCGCTCGATAAAGAGGAGTTCGCTTACCCGGTCGTGCGCTGTCCGGGGGCGAAAGAAATGCTGCGGCTGGTGCGTTGGAGCGAGGTGTATTTTCAGAACAACATCAGACTGCGCACGCTTTGGCCGCTGCTTCTGGTCCGCCGGCCCTGGGTCGTCTCCCACCAGACCTGGCTCACCCGCGTGGACGGCCGCACGGGCTGGGAAGACGTGCTCAAGAAACAACTCATCCGCTTCGGCTCGCCCATCGCGATCAGCCGCGCGGTGGCCGCGCCCCTGCCGGTGCCGGCCACATTGATCGGCAACCCCTATCAGAACGAGTTGTTCCGCGTGCTCCCGGACGTGGAACGCACCAAGGACATCGTTTTCCTGGCGCGGCTGGTTTCGGACAAAGGCGGCGACATCACCCTCGAAGCCCTCGCGCGGATGCGGCTGCACGGGTTGACGCCGAGGCTGACGGTCGTCGGCGACGGCCCCGAGCGCCCCAACCTCGAAGCGATGGCCCAACGGCTCGGGGTGGCTCCGCAGGTGACGTTCCTGGGCATGCAGACCGGGGAAACGCTCGTGCGCATCCTCAACGAACACCGCGTCATGGCCGTGCCCTCGCAACTGGCCGAACCCTTCGGCGTGGTGGCGCTCGAAGGGATCGCCTGCGGCTGCGCGGTGGTGGGTTCCCGGGGAGGCGGCCTGCCCGACGCCATCGGGCCTTGCGGCCTGCTTTTCCCCAACGGCGACGCCGACGCGCTGGCCGACTGCCTGGGCCGACTCCTGATCGACGGCGACCTGCGCGACCGTCTGCGCGCCGGTGCCCCCGAGCATCTCGCGGCGCACAGCCCCCAGCGCATCGCGGCCAAGTACCTGGAGATGTTCGAGAAGGCCCGGCGGTGACAGAAATGCAGAAGTCAGAATGCAGAATGCAGAAGTACAGAGGAAAAGAATCAAACGAATTTTCCTGACACCCTGCACCTGACGGCTTTTCTGTCCTTCTAAACTTCTGCATTCTGCATTCTGAATTCTGCATTTTTCGCCATGCTCCTCTTCAGCCATCCCTTCGGCAACAACCACGCCCATCAGGCCGCGCTCGCGGTCCAGGAGGCGGGGCTGCTGGCGGAACTCTGGACGAGCTTCCACTGGACGCCCGGCAACCGGGCCGAACGCTGGCTGCCCGCCGCCCTCGCACGGCAGTTCGGTCGGCGGGCCTTCCCCGCGGCCGTGCGGGATCGCATCCACATCGCCCCGTTGCGCGAGGTGGGCCGGATGCTCGCCCCGCGGCTGCCCGGCGGCCGGTGGCTGGATCGGCACGAGACCGGGCCGTGCAGCGTGGACGGCGTGTTTCGTTCCATGGACCGGACGGTGGCCCGGCGGCTGCGCGCGCTGGCCGGCAAAGGAACGGTGCGCGGCGTGTACGCCTACGAGGACGGCGCGGTGGCGACCTTCCGCGAGGCCAGGCGGCAGGGACTGCGCTGCTTCTACGACCTGCCCATCGGCTATTGGCGCGCGGGGAGAGCGATCTTCGACGAAGAGGCGGAGCGCGAACCCGCCTGGGCACCGACGCTCACCGGCCGTTCCGACAGCCCCGCCAAGCTCGCGCGCAAGGACGAGGAACTGGCGGCCACCGACGCCGTGTTCGTGGCCAGTTCGTTCACCCGCCGGACGCTGGAGTCCGCGCCGGGTCTGCGCGCGCCGGTCCACGTCGTGCCGTACGGCGCGCCGCCCGTGCCGGCGGACCTCCCGCCGCCCGCCGCGAGGGGAAAGGGGCCGTTGCGGGTGTTCTTTGCCGGTTCGCTCGGGCAGCGCAAAGGGTTGTCCTACCTGCTGGAAGCCGTGCGCCGCTTCGACTGCTCCCGAGTGGAGCTGACCCTGCTCGGCCACAAAACCGTGGAAAACTGCGCCCCGCTCAATGCCGCCGTGCGCGCGCACCGTTGGATTCCGAGTCTGCCGCACGCGGAGGTCCTGGCCGAGATGGCGCGGCAGGACGTGCTGGTGTTCCCGTCGTTGTTCGAGGGTTTCGGGTTGGTGATCCTGGAGGCAATGTCGCGCGGCTTGCCGGTCATCACCACCGCGCACACCGCCGGGCCGGACGTGATCGAGGACGGTGTGAACGGCTTCCTCGTGCCGATCCGTTCCGCCGGGGCCATCGCGGACAAACTCGATGCCCTGCTCACCCGGCCCGAACGGTTGACCGACATGAAGCACGCCGCCCGCCGCAAGGCCGCCACTCTCGGTTGGGAGGCGCACCGCCGCCGGTTGGCAGACTGCCTGCTGGCAGAAAGGATGAAGGCAGAGAAGCCATGACCTCACCCGCCCTCGTTTCCGCCGCCGCTGACGCCGCGCTGCTCCCGCGTGCCGCCAGCACGCCGCCGGCCGTGCCGACGCGCCCGCCGGCAAACCTGAAGATCCTGAAATGGCTGTTGTGGCTCTACCTGACGCTGTGGATTTTTGAAGGGGCGTTGCGCAAATGGATTCTCCCCGGCCTGGCCTCTCCGCTGCTGGTCGTGCGCGACCCGATCCTGTTGCTCATGTACGCGCTGGCGCTTGTGAAAGGGGTGTTTCCTCGTGGCGCGTTCATCGTCTGGATCGCGGGGATCAGCTTCGTGGCGCTCGCCTTCTCGCTGATCGGCAGCCAGGCGCCGCTGGTCGTGCAGATCTTTGGCTACCGGGCGGATTTTCTGCACCTGCCGCTGGTGTTCCTGATCCCGAACCTCATCAACCGCGACGACCTGCGGAAGGTCGGCCGGTGGGCGCTGCTGGTCAGCCTGCCGATGTCCTTCCTGGTGTTGCTGCAATTCGCCGCCGGCAGCGGCTCGCGGCTCAACGTGGGCGTGGGTGGCGAAGGCACCATGCTCGACGCCGCCTACGGGCACATCCGTCCTTCGGGCACGTTCTCTTTCGGCAACGGCCTGGGGAGTTTCACCGGGACGGTGGCGGCGTTTTGCGTTTACGGCGCGTTGGAAAAGAAAGTGTTTCCCCGCCTGCTCTGGCTGGCGTCGCTCCCGGCGCTGGCGGTCATGATCCTGCTCTCGGGCAGCCGGGCGGTGGTGGGCCTGGTGGTCATCGTGCTCGCGACGGTGCTGCTCATCTGCCTGGTCCGGCCGCGCTTCGTCGGCGCGGCGGCGAAGATCGCCGGCGTGTGCGGCCTGGGGACGCTGGCCGCCGGTTCCTTCGCGGTCTTCCGGCAAGGGATGGAGATTTTTGCCTATCGCTTCGGCGACGCCACGGACGTGCGGCAAGGCTTCGTCGACCGGTTTTTCTCGATGTTCCTCACGCCGTTCGATTTGATCGGGGTCGTGGATTTCTACGGGGTGGGACTTGGGATGGGCACCAACGTCGGCGCGGGCCTCCTGCTCGAAGGCAAACGCAAGTTCCTCTACTCCGAGGGGGAACTGGGCCGGGTGATGATCGAGAGCGGGCCGGTCGTCGGACCGATCTATCTCCTGCTGCGGGTGGCCATCGTGTTCTTTCTCTTCGGTCAGGCCATGCGCACGTTGCGGCGGGACGGTCATCCGCTGCCGCTGTTGCTGCTGGGCGCGTGCGCCGTCGACATGATCCTGGGCCAGTTCGGACAGGCGACGGTGCTCGGCTTCGCGACCATCGCCGGCGGCCTGTGCCTGGCGGCGAACCGTCCGGGCGCTGACGAGGAACCTGCGGCCGAGCCGCGCTCGTTGCCGCCGCCGGTTCCATCGCGCGCGTCCACCCTATCCAGCAAAGGGTTGGTCCAGCCGGAAGCTCCGACTACCCGGCCCGCCGCGTCCCCACCAACCGCCGGGGCGTTGCCACGCGGACGATCCGCGTACGCCGAGCAAATGCACCGGGAGGCAGCAGAGGAAGGCAGAAGGCAGAAGGCAGAAGGCAGAAGGACAGATGCAGAAGATAAGCCTTCAGAATAACTTTGTTGTCTCCGCCTTCCGCCTTTATGTCCTCTCTCATCTTGCTCGTCGGCAACTACCCGGCCGATGGCCAGGAGAGCATGCTGCGGTTCGCGCGCATGCTCCTCGATGGGCTACGTGCGCGCGGCCGGACGGTGGAACTGCTCGCCCCCGCGCCGCGCTTCGGCGGACGCGCGGGACGGCCGACGTTCTCGGGCGCGGGCAAGTGGCTTGCCTACCTGGATAAATATGGGTGGTTCCCCTCGACGTTGCGCCGGCGCGTGCGCGCCCTGCCGCCCAGCGCGGTCGTACACGTCTGCGATCATTCCAACGCCGTGTACGTGCCCGCCGCCGGGTCAGCTGGCCACCGGGTGCTCGTGACGTGCCACGACATGGGCGCGGTCCGCGGCGCGCTCGGCGAACCGACCGATTGCCCGGCCTCGGCCACCGGGAAAGTTTTGCAAAGCTGGATTCGGCGTTCGCTCGGACGCGCGGACGCCATTCCGTGCGACTCGACGGCGACCCGGCAGGATGTGGAACGTCTCGTGCGTCGCCCCGACGGTTCCGCGCCGGACGCGCGACTGGTGTTCATCGGCTTGAATGTTCCCTACCGCGTCATCGACTCCGCCGAAGCTGACGCACGGCTGGCGGGGATCGCCGGCTTGGGGGCGGGTGAGCCGTTCGCGCTCAATGTCGGCTCCAGCCTGCGCCGCAAGAACCGCGACGGGGTGCTGCGCCTCTTCGCCCGGCTAAAGGACCGCTGGCCGGCGGGGAAGCTGGTCTTTGCCGGGGAAGCACTGCCCGGCGACCTGCGCGAACTCGCCGCGCAACTCGGCGTCGCCGCGCGCGTGGTGGAAGTCGTCAAACCCTCCGACGCCGTGCTCGAAGCTCTCTACAACCGCGCGCGGGCGTTGTTGTTTCCGTCGCGCTTCGAGGGGTTCGGCTGGCCGGTGGTCGAGGCGCAGGCGTGCGGCTGCCCGGTGTTGTGCAGCGACGCGGGTTCGCTGGGGGAAGTGGCGGGCACGAGCGCCTTCGTGCGCCCGGCGGCGGACGAAGAAGCGTTCGCCGAAGAACTCGCGCGCATCGTCGTGGATGAATGCGCGCGCGCGCAATGGGCGGAACGCGGCTTTCGCAACGCTGCCCGCTTCACCGCCGACGCGATGCTCGACCACTACGAACAACTCTACGACGAACTGGCCGCCCTCCCACGACGATGAAAAAACTGCTCCTGGCATTATCAGTCCTGCTGCCTTGGCCGTTGCGACGATGGCTGCTCGGCCGCGCGTGCGGATTCGACATCCATCCGACGGCGCGCATCGGCCTGTCGTTCGTGTTCCCGCAACGCCTGAAGATGGAAGCGCACTCGCGCATCGGCCATCTGACGGTATGCAAGAACCTCGGTTCTATTCATCTGGGCGAACACAGCAGCATCGGAAATCTCGATTGGATCACGGGTTTTCCGCCGGGACCGTCACGGCACTTCGCGCACCAACCCGAACGCCGTCCCGAACTGATCGTCGGCGCGCACTCGGCTATCACGCACCGGCACCTGATCGACTGCACGGCGACCGTCACCATCGGGCCGTTCACGACGTTCGCCGGTTTCCAGTCGCAGATCCTCACCCACAGCATCGATCTCGCCGCCAGCCGGCAGTCGTCCGCCTCGGTGACCATCGGGGCGTACTGCTTCGTCGGGACGAACTGCGTCTTTCTCGGCGGCGCGGCGCTGCCGGACCGCAGCGTGCTCGGCGCGAAGTCGCTGCTCAACAAGGCGTTCACCGAACCCTGTCAACTCTACGGCGGCGTGCCAGCCCGGCCGCTCCAGCCGATCCCGGAAGCCGAGACGGCGTACTTCCACCGACCGGAGGGGAACGTCGTTTGAAAATCCTGCACGTCGCGTCCTCGCTCGACCCGCGCGGGGGCGGGGTAGCGGAAGCGGTTCGGCAAATGGGCGCGGCGCTGGTGCGCGCGGGCCACGTCACGGAAGTCGCCACGGTAGATGCGCCCGGCGCGGCGTGGTTGCGGGACCTGCCGTTTCCCGTGCACGCGCTCGGTCCGTCGCGCGGCAGCTACCAATACGCGCGTGGGTTGCAGGAATGGCTGCGTGCGCGGCAGGCGGATTTCGACTGCCTCATCACGCACGGCCTGTGGCAGCACCACGGGTTCGCGGCGTGGCGAGCGTGGCGGGACAAACCCCGGTTCGTATTCGCCCACGGGATGCTTGATCCGTGGTTCAAGCGAGCTTACCCGAAGAAGCATTTGAAGAAGTGGCTCTACTGGCCGTGGGCCGAGTACCACATCCTGCGCGGGGCGCGGTCGGTGTTCTTCACCTGTGAGGAGGAACGGCGGCTGGCGCGCGAAAGCTTTTGGCTGTACCGCGCGAACGAGGCGGTCAACGCGCTTGGAATCGAGGAACCGCCCGACGACGCCGAACGGCAGAAGGAAACGTTTTTTGCCCGTTTCCCCGAGTTGCGTGGCCGGCGGTTGATCCTGTTTTTGGGGCGTCTTGTGGTGAAGAAAGGGGTGGATGACCTTCTTGTCGCTTATGCAGAGCTGGGACGACGGGGGGAGCGTCCCGGCGATGTGACGATGGTCATGGCGGGTCCGGAAGATGAGGCAAATCCCGAATTTTTGCGCAAGCTGCGCTCCAGTGCCGACGCAGGTGGTATCCATTGGCCAGGCATGCTCTCGGGTGACCTGAAATGGGGGGCGGTGTACGCGGCCGAAGCGTTCGTCCTACCTTCGCATCAGGAGAACTTCGGGATCGCCGTTGTCGAGGCATTAGCCTGCGGCAAGCCGGTGCTGATTTCCAACAAGGTCAATATTTGGTGCGAGGTGAGGGAGGATGATGCCGGCTTGATCGCCGACGATGGTTCGACGGGAACCGCAGCATTGCTAGCGGACTGGTTCGCACGATCCGAAAGCGAACGCGACGCGCTGGGCCGGCGGGCGCGAGCGTCGTTCGAGAAGCGTTATCAAGTGGACCAAGCCACTGCGGCGCTCGTGGAGAAGCTGAGTGGTTTTCTGGACAGGCCGCGAAGCAGCCGGTCGTTAATAAGGTAGGGTTGCCTCTCCGAGGCAATCCAATTGTTTCTGGTAGAACGCCCGACCACGGGCACGGTCATCCAAGCCAAATTAGGATTGCCTCGGAGAGGCAACCCTACCTTGGATGGTCCACTGCGCTCGCGCAACGGTCGCACAGGTCCGGGTGCGTGGTGATCTGGCCCACGGCCGGACGATGCCGCCAACAACGTCCGCAACGCGCGTACTTCGTTGGCCGCAACGCCACGCTTGACCCGCCGTCGGGTCCCGCGCCGGTCAGCTTCAGGTCGCTCAGGATGAAGAACTCGTCTAGTTCGCTGGCCAGAGCTTCCAGTTCCTTGCGTTGCTCGTCGTCGGCGATGCTCAACGTCACCTCGGCCTCCAGCGAGTTGCCGATGGATTTTTGCTGCCGCGCTTGCTCGACCGCCTGCGAGATCGCCGCGCGGAAGCCCAGCAGCTCGTCCACGCGCGCGGGGATCGCCGGATACACCGCCGCCTCGTCGCGTTCGGGAAAAAGCTGCAAGTGTACGCTGTCCGTTTTTCCGGCGAAGTTCCACGCCTCCTCCGCCGTGAACGGGCACAGCGGCGCGAGCAGCCGGCACAGTGCATCGAACACCGCGTGCATGACCGTCTGCGTCGCGCGGCGGCGCACCGACCCGGGAACGTCACAGTACATCCGG
>CAXTOX010000022.1:0-12710 GCA_964245885.1 uncultured Chthoniobacterales bacterium
ACCGAGGAGAGCAGCCGCTTCGTCAACGGCATCCTGGACCGCGTGAAGCTCGACCTCACCCGGCCGCTGCGCACCGCCGCCCACGGCGACGGCCCCCAACGCCACGGCGGTTGAAAACCATCCCCGGCGGTTTTCGCGCTTGAGGTTTGCGCGCGCATCCGTTTTAACGAGTGCTCCCACGTGGCTATCGGCTTTTTCAAATCGCTCCTCCAGAAGTTCACCGGCCGGCCGGTCGATTGGGATGAACTGGAGGAAACGCTGATCCGCTCCGACCTCGGCGTCCCCCTGACGCAGCAGATCCTGGCCACGCTGCAATCCCAGGCCGAGAAGCCGACCGCCGAGGATGTGGTGTACGTGACGCGCGGGACCATCCAGCGCCTGCTGCCGCCCGCGAGCCCGCCGGTTCGGCCGCTGCCGAACCGGCCGAAAGCCATTCTCATTGTCGGCGTCAACGGCACGGGGAAAACGACCTCCACCGCCAAGCTGGCGCATTATTTCAAGCGCAACCGCTATGGTGTCATGCTGGCGGCAGCGGATACCTTCCGGGCGGCAGCCATCGAACAACTCGGCGTGTGGAGCGAGCGGGTCGGCGTCGAGATGATCCGCGGCCAGTACAACGGTGACCCGGCCGCGCTGTGCTACGACGCCTACACCGCCGCCGAGAAGAAGAACATCGAGTTCCTGCTCTGCGACACCGCCGGCCGGCTCCACAACCGGGAGAACCTCATGAAGGAACTCGGCAAGATCGGCCGCACCCTGGCCAAGCACGATGCCGACGCGCCGCACGAACGCCTGCTGGTCGTCGACGCCACCACGGGCTCGAACGCCGTGTCCCAGGCGCGCGAGTTCCAGGCGGCCGTGGGGTTAACGGGCCTGATCGTCACGAAGCTCGACGGTAGCGGCAAGGGCGGCGTGCTGGTGGCCATCCAGAACGAACTCGGCATCCCGACGCGGTTCATCGGCACGGGAGAAGGGATCGACGACTTCGAGCCGTTTGACCCGCAGCGGTTCGTCGAAACCATCCTCTAAGAAAATGTGTGAGCAGCCGACACAGACCGCGAAGCGGTCGTTCGTCCACAGGGTAGGGATGGCTCTCCGAGCCGTCCCAAGATTGGCTTGGATGACCCGCGTGCGCATAGTGCATCTCGCCGGAAACATTTGTGACGGCTCGGAGAGCCATCCCTACCCTGCGGAACGACGCCTGCGGCAATCCCTCTTTTCACCCGTTTTCTGAGCGCGTTCGTTGCCGCCTCCTCCGTATGAATCCTGCGGGCATGCTGCCCACCACCAAGTTGCAGCTCATCGACCGCTGGCTGGGCGTCCCGAGTTGCTTTCTCCTGACGCTAGCCCACAAGGCGTTCGGCGGGTCACCACCGCCCGCTGGGCCACCGAAGGGCAGGATCCTCTTCGTCAAGCTGGCCGAGATGGGATCGACCGTGCTCGCCTACTCCGCCGTCCGGCGCGCGGTGGAGATGGTGGGCCGCGAGAACGTGTACTTCGTGGTGTTCGCCGAGAACCGGTTCATTCTCGATCTGCTGGACCTGATCCCACCGGAGAACGTGTTCGCGATCAACGCGAGCGACTTCCGCACGCTGGTGTCCGGCGCACTGGAAACGCTCCGCCGCATCCGCGCGCTGAAGTTCGAGGCGGCGGTGGACCTGGAGTTTTTCGCGCGGTCGTCGGCGGCGTTCACCTTTTTGACCGGCGCGCCCCGGCGGGTCGGTTTCCAGACGTTCTTCGGCGAAGGTCCCTACCGTGGCGACCTGATGACCCACCGGCTGCTCTACAACCCGTACCTGCACACTAGCCAGATTTTTGCCCTGATGGTGGAGGCGCTCGAAGCCGACCCGAGGCAGTTGCCGACTTTCGGCGTGCAGCCGCCGGAGACGGACGCGGGCGAGGGCGCGTTCCTCCCGTCCATGGAGGAAGTGGAGGCGGTGCGCGAGATCATCCGGCAGGCGTCCGGCGGCCGGGGCGTGAGTGCGCCGCTGGTGCTGCTCAACGCGAACGCCAGCGACCTGTTGCCGTTGCGGCGCTGGGCTTCCGAACGCTATGTCGATCTCGCCCGGCGCATGCTGGCAGAGTTTCCCGAGACGTGCGTCGTTTTCACCGGCGCTCCTGGCGAGGCTGCGGCAGCGGAGTTACTCGTTGCCAAAGTCAGCTCGGAACGCTGCTTCTCCCTGGCTGGCAAGACCACTCTCCGGCAACTCCTGGTGCTGTACACCCTCGCGGAGTTGCTGGTCACCAACGACAGCGGCCCGGCCCATTTTGCGTCTTTGACCCCCGCGCACGTCGTGACCCTCTTCGGTCCGGAAACGCCGCGCCTGTTCGGCGCGCGCACCCCGCGCAACGTCGCGCTCTACGCCGGCGTGGCTTGCAGCCCGTGCGTCAACGCGTACAACAACCGGCAGTCGCCCTGCCGCAACAACGTCTGCATGCAGCAGATCACCGTGGACAGCGTGTTCGCCGCTGCGTGCAAGGCTTACCGCCTGCGGATCCGCCCTGACGAGCCGGCGGCGCTCCTGCCCGGATGAGCACGGAACCACGTGGGTCCGTGGCGCCCTCAAGCAGGCGATGGCACCGGCTGCGGTCGCCCGGCGGTGAGACGGTCGTCGCGACGGCGTTCTTTCTTCTGCTCACGCTGGCTGTCTTTGCGCCGGTCCTTTTCGGGCCGGGTGATCAGATCCTCGGAGGTGCGGACACCGACCTCCAGAAGCAATTCGTTCACTGGCGGGGTTTCGGCTTCGGACAGATGGCGACCGGGCACTTCCCGCTGTGGAATCCGCACCTCTACGGAGGCACGCAGTTCTTCGGTGGCTTCCAGGCCGCGTTGCTCTACCCGCCGAACTGGCTCTATTTGTGTCTGCCGCTGCCTCGCGCCATCAACCTCGGCGTCGCGCTGCATTTCTTTCTCGGCGGCTGGTTCCTGTTTTTCTGGGTTCGCCACCGCGGTCTCCTCCCCGTCGCCGCCGTGCTGGCCGGAGCGATGTTCGTGCTCGGAGGTTCGTACTTCCCGCACATCTTTGCCGGCCATCTGCCGAACCTCTGCACGATGGTCTGGGGACCGCTGGTCCTGCTCGCCATTGACGGCTGGTTGTCCCGGCAGACGCTTCCGTGGCTGCTGCTCGGCGGCGGCGCGCTGGCGATGCAGATTCTCGCCGGCCATCCGCAATACGTCTTCTACACGGGCGTCGCCTGCGCCCTGTATGGCGTGATGCCGTGGTGGTTCGCGCCGCGCCGCTGGTGGGCGGGAGCCGGGCTGGCGGTCATCCCGCTGCTCGGCGCGGCGTTGAGTGCCGTACAGCTATTTGAGGGTCTGCACGCAGGCGGCGAATCGTTGCGCAGCAAAGGGCTGACGGTCGGTTTCGCCGGGAGTTTTTCGTTCCCACCGGAGAACGTGCTCACGTTCATCGTACCGGGGTTTTTCGGCGACGGGGTGGCCGGTTCCTATTGGGGCCGCCACTATTTCTGGGAAACCTGCCCATTCATCGGGATCAGCGGCGTCGTGCTGGCACTCTGCGCATTGTTTCTGGTGCGAAGCCGGGAAGTCTGGACCTGCGCGGGGGTGGCGGTCGTCTTGTTCACGCTCGCGCTGGGAAGATACACCCCGTTGTTCGAGCCGCTTTACCACCACGCACCGGGCTTCGACAAGTTCCGCGGCTGGTCGAAGTTCCTTTATCCCGCCACGCTATTCGTGGTGATGCTGGCCGCGACCGGGTTCGACGCCCTGCTCCGCCGCAAGACCATCCCCCGCACGCCGGGCGCGGTCCTGCTCGCCGCCGCACTCGTGCTGAGCCTAGCGGGGGGCTGGGCGGACTGGTCGGCGCACGCGGGAGCCGCCGGCAGCCCGGAACCCTGGGCAAGCTGGCTGCAAGGCACCCTTTACACGGGCGAGTCCATGAACACCATGGAGGACTACCTTGAACCCGCGTTCGCACAGGCCGCCGCGAAGTTTGCCGGCGGATCGCTGCTGATCGCCGCCGCGAGCTGTCTGGCCCTTGCCGCTGCCTTCTTTGCCGGCCGGCGTTGGCCGTCCGCGCTGTTTGCGGTCCCGGTCATCGCCGTCGCCGAGTTGCTGATTTTCACGTTCCCCCTGCTCGCCACCTTTCAGGATGCGCCAGCGCGCCGCGTTGCGACCACCCGGTTCCTGGCGGGCGCTCCGCGCGGCGACGGCCGTCTACTCGACCTCGCTGACCCGAACGGAGGGATGACGGACGGTGAGGACGACCTGTGGGGGTACGATCCGGGCGTGAGCCGACGCTACGCCGAGTTGATCGCCGCCACGCAGCAAATGCGCGCGGAGGATGCCACGCAGGACATCCATTTTCACGGCAATCCCGACCTCTACTCCACGCTGTTGCGCTGCCGGGCTGCTTTCGGCTTATCCCAGAGCAACGACAAGGAAATCGTCTCCCACGTTTTCGACCCCGCGCTCGTCGCGCCGCGCGTCATGCTCGTCCCGCAAGTCCACAGGGCTGCGAAAGGGGATGCGGTTCTCAGGGCGATGGCTCCGCCCTTCGATCCACGCGTCACCGTGGTCCTGGAAAGCCCGCCCGTGCCGCTTCCCGCCGAACACCCGGCACCGGGCAAGGCGACCGTGAAGGCGGAAACCACCGACTCCCTGACGGTCGAGGCCGACCTGCCGGACGCCGCGGTCCTCGTCGTGACAGACACCTATTCGGATGGTTGGAAGGCACGCTCGCTGCTGCTCCCCGGCGTGGGCAGCGCGCAGACCGTTTACCAGGTGATGCCGGCCGACTACTGCGTGCGCGCCATTCCGCTCGCGGCCGGCCATCATCTCCTGCGCCTCGAATACCGACCGGCGGCCTTTCTGATTGGTGCTTGGGTCTCTGCCGTGACCGTGTTCCTCTACACCGCTGCCGTTGGGTGGTTATCGTGGTCCCGCCTTCGCCGCTGACCCGGCTCGAACGCGGACCTCAGTTGCCGGTCGCCCGCCGCTTCTTCTCGATTTCTTCCGCCGCGCGTTCGAGCAAACGGCTGACCTGCCGCTGCTCGTTGGACGCGTCGTCGCCGCCGGCCGACCGGTTGGGCTTCCAGGCAGGGGCTAACCGCAAGGTTCTCCGTGCCCCGCCCGACGAGCGTGGCATGTCGTCGGACAGGCGCAAGGGGGTGCTCTTGCTCTGCAACACGGCATCCAACTGCGCCCAGAGATCATCCCGGCGCGCAGGCCCCACCAGACCGAGGATGCTGAGTTTGTACAGGTAGAGCTGCACCTGCTCGGTGCTGATGCGCTCAATGCTCGCCAGCTTCTCCGCGCTGATCCCGCACTTGAGGAGGTTCAACGAACTATGAAAAAACTCGGCCAGTTGCGGCTCCTCGAAATCCACGCTGCTCTCGGATTTTTGCAACCGGAAGATCCGGTGCGGCGGCGAGAGCTGCCGCCGGTTGACGCTGATTTCGTCCACCTGGCTGACGATGATCAGCGCGAGCCGGTCGACCTGGAGGCGGACGCTGCCCATCAGCGAACTGGCGTGCGCCGGCGTGTACACGAACCGGCCGACGGGATTCGCCGTGACTGTCACGAGCTTGTCGACCACCTGCGATTCCGACCGGATGATCTGCTTGTCCATCATGAACCCGCAGAGGTAACCCGGCGTGAAATGAAGCTGCATCTCGCTGACCTGCTGGGTTTGCAGCAACTGGAGCTTGCCGGAACGGTGGCGCATCATGTCCAGCAGATCCGGCAGGGGGAGTTCGGCGATATCACCGGTGACAGGCATCCTGTTCAGAGAAGCAGCTTCGCTGCCAGGCCGGCCAGCCAGTGTAAGGTTATTCGTTACGCGAGGCCCCCAGCGTGCTCACACCGGCTTCGCTGGCCTCGACCAGCGAACGCCTGAAGTGAAGCTTATCGATGCGCCGCCCGTCGGTCTTTGTGACCGTCACGAGATAGTCGCCTACCCGCGTCTGCTCGCCCTCGCGCGGCAGATGCCCCATCACCTGGGTGACGTACCCTCCCACCGTACTGACCTCCGTGTTGGACAAGTCCAGCTCCGTCAGATCGTTAAGTTCGTAAATCCCGAGCACTCCCTCGACCTCGAACTCCTCCTGGTTCAGACGCTTGAACTCGGTTTGTTCGGCGTCAAATTCGTCCCGGATCTCCCCAACGATCTCCGCCAGCACGTTGTCGAGGGTCACGATGCCCATGGTGCCGCCGAACTCGTCCACCACGATGGCGAGGTGTGCCTGACGGGAGAGAAAGGTCGTCAGCAATTTTTCGAGCGGCATCATTTCGGGAACCACCGTCATGTCGCGTTTGATGGCGAGCAGGTCATGGTGATCGTTGCTGATGGCACCGAGCAAATCCTTGATGTGGACCAGCCCGATGGGGTTGTCCAAATAGCCTTTGCAGAGCGGAAAGCGGGTGTGCCGCGAGGCCTTGGCCTTGTCGAGGTTTGCCTCGAAGGGCTCGTCCATGTCGAGGTAAACCACCTCCCCGCGCGGCGTCATGATGTCGCGCACCACCCGGCGGCGCAGGTCCAAAGCGTTGATGAGCAGCTCCTTGCCGAGCGTGGAAACCTCCTGCGACTTCTCGCTGTCGCTGAGGATCACACGCAACTCCTGCTCGCTGTGGCCGAGTTCCTGGCTTCCCGCCGGGTCGATGTGGAACACCTTGCGCAGGATGAAGTTGGAGGAGCGGTTGAGGCACCAGATCGCCGGCTTGAACACGGTGTAGAACCCCCGTAGCGGCCCGACGCAGGTCAACGCGACGGGCACCGGATTGCCGATGGCGATGTACTTGGGGGCCAACTCGCCGAAGATGATGTGCACGAACGTGATCGCCAGGAACCCGAGCACCACCGAAACGGTGGAGATGACGAAGGTTGACTGGATGCCCACCAGCGAGAAGAACGGCTCCAGCATCTGCACGACGAAAGGTTCGCCTACCCAGCCCAGGGCAAGACTGGCCAGCGTGACCCCCAGCTGCGTCGCGGAAAGGTAAGCGTCGAGCCGGTCGAGCACCCGCTTGGCGGCGACCGCGCGTCCCTCCCCCTCTTCGATGAGCGGCTCCAACTGGCTGCCGCGCACCTTGACCAGGGAAAACTCGCTGGCGACGAAGAACCCGTTGAGCAGGATCAGCACGGTGATGCCCAGCAGCTTGAGCAGCATCGTGCCGGGCGCGTCCCATTGGTGCGCGACCTCCGACTCCGCGGCCAGCATGCCGCCGGCCGGCCACGGCAAATTTCCTAAAAGGAAGATGGTGTTCATGGTGGCCGGGACCCCGTTGGACAGAATCGCCCAGCCTCAGTTTGTTGGCGGCACCGTTGCCACGGGCCGATCCGTCGGAATCCCTATTGTTTCTCGTACACGCCTTTGTCCCGGCGTTCCAGCACGGTGAACCCGGCCTTCTTGGCGTCGCTCACCGACAGCGGGTTGGTCATCTTCGGCGTGGTCGTTTGCGAGATAACCCTACGCACCAGCTTCCGGCACACCGGGCAGTCCGCGCACTCCGGGCGATTTACCGGGCGGCGCAGCTCGAAACGACCGCCGCAGAGGTTGCACTCGCCGCCCTCGACCTCGTATTCGTAGATCGGCATGGCTGCGTGGCGACCGCCTGTTACCAGCTTACCAGCTCGACTTTGTGACGCCAGGGATCATCCCGTTGGACGCCAGTTCTCGGAAGGCGATGCGGGAGAGCTTGAAACGGCGGATGAACGCACGCCGACGGCCGCTCATCTGGCAGCGGTTGACTGTGCGCGTCGGGCTTGCGTCACGGGGCAGCTGCGTGAGGCCCACGTAGTCTTTCTTTGCCTTCAACTCGGCACGGAGCGCGGCGTACTTGGCCACCGTCGCGCGCTTGCGGTTGTCACGTTCAATCCAGGAAGTCTTTGCCATAAATCGGTGTTTGCGAAAGCCGGCAGGATAGAACATCCCACGGCTTTTGCAATGCCCTTTTCTCAACGGGTGGCTTCGGCGGCGCGGATCGCCTGGATCTGGACCTGGAGGTTGGTCTCGCCGCGGAACTCGTTCGCCTCGACCTGAAAGGCCACGTCCCACGGCGGCGGCGGCAGGTCGGCGGGCGTCGCGTTGAAGAAGATAGCCGGCGTCGCCAGCCCGTTGCGTCCGCCGATCTGCCGCAGCATGAGTTTCGTGTGCCGCTCCTTGAGCACGCGGGGTTCAAACGCCGGGCCGACGCGGCGGGCGAGAAAAGTCGGCTGCGGGTTGCCCATCCCGAAGGGTTGGAGCGTCTCGTGGCACGACAGGAAATCGGCGTCGAGGTCCGCCAGCGCCACCTCGGCGTCGAGGTGCAGGCGCGGCTGGAGTTGTTCGTCGCTGAGGAGCGAGCGGGCGATCCGGCAAAAGTCCGCCTGGAACTGGGTGAACGCGGACTCCTGGAGCGTCAGGCCCGCCGCCATTTCGTGCCCGCCGTACTTGTCGAGCAAGGGGGCGCACTGGCTCAACGCGTTGACCAGCGACAGCCCGTGGATGCTGCGCCCGCTGCCCTTGCCGAGCCCTTTTTCGTCGAAGCCGATCACGAGCGTCGGGCGGTGGTGCGAGCGCATCAGGCGCGACGCCACGATCCCGAGCACGCCTGGGTGCCATCCGCGTGAGCCGACCACGATGGCGGCATGCTGGAGCGGCTGGCTGCCCTCCCAGTGCGCGGCGAGCTGCGTCTGCGCTTCGAGGAGCGTGCGTTGCTCGACCGTCTGGCGCTCGCGGTTCTGCTGGTCGAGCGCCGCCGCCAAGGAACGCGCCCGCCCCTCGTCGGGGGTAGTCAACAGTTCCAGCGCGGCCTGCGCGGTGCCGAGACGGCCGGCGGCGTTGAGGCGTGGGCCGAGCCGGAAGCCGATGTCCACGGGCCGGACCGGAGCTTTCACCCCGGCGACCTCCATCAATGCACGCACGCCGGGACGCGACGACTGCGCGACCGTGCGCGAGCCGCGGCGCACCAGGATGCGGTTTTCCTCCAGGAGCGGCACGAGGTCGGCGACCGTGCCCAGGGCCACGAGGTCAAGCGAGTCTTTCAAGTCGAACCCGGGACACGGCCGCCGCTTGAGCAAGGCGTGGCAAACCTTGAACACCAACCCGGCGGTGCACAAGTAGTGGTACGTGTCCCCGAGCTTGGCGTTGACCAGGGCGAAGCAATCTGGCAACTGCGCCTGCGCTTCGTGGTGGTCAAAGACGATCACGTCCACGCCCGCCACCTGGAGCGCGCCGATTTCCTGCACGCTGGCCGTGCCGCAATCCACCGCGATGAGGAGCTGGGGCCGCAGCGTCTGCACGCACCGCGCGACGCCCTCCGCGCTCAACCCGTAGCCCTCCTCGATGCGCATGGGCAGGAAACACTCGATGTCCGCTCCGTATGCCTTGAGCAAGCCCGAGAGGATCGCCAGCGAGGTGACGCCGTCCACGTCGTAGTCGCCGTAGAGGACGATGCGCTCGCCGTTGGCCAGCGCGCGCAAGATGCGGTCGATGGCGGCGGGCATGTTCGGCAGCGCGAACGGGTCGGCCAGCAGGTTGAGCTTGGGATGGAGGAAATGGTACGCCGCCGCCGCGTCGTGGAAGCCGCGCCGCGCCAGTAGGTCGGCCATGAACGGCGGCACGCCCAGCTCCCCCCCCAGCGAGCGCGCCGTCGCCGCTAGGCCGGCGTCGGTCGGGGGAAGTTGCCAGCGGGCGTTGGACATCTCTTTCCGCGAGATATAGACCTGCCGGGCGTTTCTGGCAACGTAACGCCTGGACCGCACGAATTTTGCGGTTGCCATGGGCTGGTCTTCCACGCTAGACTCATCCCGTGATAACGATGAACACCAAGGACGCGACGGCTTTCGGCCGCTTTGCGCTCGTGTTCCCATCGCTAGGTTTAGCCACCTGCTAACCCTCTCCTCCCTTCCTGCCCGATTCTATAGCTGGTGCGTTGAAGTAACGCGCCGCTTCCCTGCCGCCGCCGACATGCCGGCCGGCGCTTCTTCCACCTTCCTAACCCCTTCCAGATTTTATGCCCGACAAAGTCTTGATTTTTGACACCACCCTGCGCGACGGCGAACAATGCCCCGGCGCTTCCATGAACCTGCGCGAGAAAATGGAGGTCGCGCGCCAGCTCGCCCGCCTCAACGTCGACATCATCGAGGCCGGCTTCCCGGTCATCAGCGACGGCGACTTCCGGGCCGTCCAACAGATCGCCACCGAGGTACGCGGACCGATCATCACCGGTCTGGCCCGCTGCACGGCCCACGACATCGACGCCGCCGCCGCCGCGGTCAAGCCCGCCGGGGAACGGGGCCGGGTCCACGTCTTCCTGGCCACCTCGAAAATCCACCGCGAGCACAAGCTCCGCAAAGCGCACGACGAGATCCTGCGCCTCGCGGTCGAGGGCGTGAAGCGTGCGCGGAGCCTCGTGCGCGACGTGGAGTTCAGCCCGGAGGACGCTTCCCGCACCGAGCCGGAGTTCCTCGCCGAGATCACGCAGGCAGCCATCGAAGCGGGGGCCACGACCATCAACATTCCCGACACCGTCGGCTTCGCGGTGCCCGACCAGTTCGCGGCCTTGGTGGAATACCTCTTCGCCCACGTGAAGGACATCGGCGGCGCGACCGTCAGCGTGCATTGCCACAACGATTTGGGGCTCGCCGTGGCCAACTCCCTCGCCGCCGTGCGCGCCGGGGCGCGCCAGGTGGAGGGCACCATCAACGGCATCGGCGAACGCGCGGGTAACGCGGCGCTGGAAGAGGTCGTCATGGCGTTGCGCACCCGGCCGGAAGTGTTCGGCAACGTCCTCACGGCGGTCAACACGCGTGAGATCGTCAAAAGCTCGCGCTTGATCAGCCGGATGAGCGGCCTGCTCGTGCCGCGCTCCAAGGCCATCGTCGGCGAAAACGCCTTCGCGCACAGCAGCGGCATCCACCAGGACGGGGTGCTCAAGAACCGCTCGACCTACGAGATCATGGACCCGCACGAGGTCGGCTGGGGTGAGACGGAGCTGCCGCTCACCAAGCACAGCGGCCGGCACGCGATGATCAAGCGGCTCGAACACCTCGGCTACGCCCTGAGCGCGGAAGAAATCGAACACGTGTTCCGGCGTTTCAAGGACGTGGGTGACCGCAAGAAGTTCGTCTACGACGACGATCTGGCGGCGTTGATCGAAGACATTTCGCTCGGCGCGCCGGAAACGTACGAACTCGATTACCTCCACGTCACCAGCGGCACGACCACCGTGCCCACCGCCACCGTGCGCCTGCGCCGCAACCCGGCCACGAACGGGGACGCCGCGCCCGGGGAACCGGAGACCTTCCAGGATTCCGCCCCCGGCAACGGCGCGGTGGACGCCGCGATGAAGGCCATCGACCGCATCCTGGGACGCCAGGGGCACCTCGCCGAGTACCACGTCCAGGGGGTGACCGGCGGCAAGGACGCTCTGGGCGAGGTGACGCTGAAGGTGGACTTCGGCGACGGCAAACTCATCACCGGCAAGGGCGCGAGCACCGACGTGATCGAAGCCAGCGCGCGGGCCTACCTGCACGCCGTGGCCCGCGTGCTCAGCGTGCCAGCCAAGGCACCGGCTTCCGAGAAAGCGGCACAGCCGTGAAAAAAACTCTTTTTCGGCTTTGCAGGGGTCGGAGCTTCTGGATTCTATAGGAGACGCACCTGCGCGCGTCCATGTCCAAGCAGCTCAACATCCTCATCACCGGTGCCAACCGCGGGATCGGTCTGGCGCTCACCCGGGCGTACCTCGAGCGCGGTGACCGTGTCGCGGCGACCTGCCGGCAGCCGGCGAAGGCGGCCGAGTTGCACGCGCTAAAGGAGTCTTACCGCGACGACCTGCTCATCCCGCGCATCGACGTGAACCTCGGCCGCTCCGTGGCGGCGGCGGCGGAGCACGTGCAGGAGCATTTCCCACGGTTGGACGTGCTGCTGAACAACGCCGGTGTCGCCCCCGGCCGCGCGCAGGAAGGTCTGGAGACCCTGGAAATGGCGCAGGTCCGCGACGCATTCGAGACGAACGCTCTGGGTCCGCTCCGCACCACGCGGGCTTTTCTGCCGCTGCTGCGCAAGAGCAAGCAGCCGCGCGTGGTCAACGTGTCCTCGGGCATCGGCTCGCTCACCCGCAAGCCGCCGGAGCGTCACCACTACGCCTACGCGGCGTCCAAGGCGGCGCTCAACATGTTCACGCGCATCGCCGCCGCCGAGTTCAAGGAACAGGGAATCTGCATCGTGGCGGTTACTCCCGGCTGGGTGCGCACGGACCTGGGCGGCTCCGACGCGGAACTCGACCCGGCGGCGGTGGCGGGCGAACTGATCGCTTCCATCGATGGCTACACCATCGAGCAGACCTCGCTGTGGTTCGACCGGCACGGCAAGATCAGCGATTTTGCCTGGTAGGGAACCGGGATGTTGTTTCGCAACGTCACGCTGGTCCTGCCTGACCGGCTGGTCCCGGGCGGAAGCCTGCGGACGTGCGGCGAACGGATCGAAGCGGTCGCGGCGCAAGGCGAAACGCTGGAACCACTGCCCGACGAGGAGATCATCGACGGCGGCGGTGCGTACCTCTCGCCGGGCTTCGTGGACCTGCATGTGCACGGAGCGGTCGGGCGCGACACGATGGAAGGTAGCGAGGATGCTTTTGAAAACATCCTGCGCTTCCACGCGCAAGGCGGGACCACGGCTGCCGCCTTGACGACGACGGCCGCACCATTGGCGGAAACCATGCGCGTTCTGACCACGGCGCGGCGATGGACCGAACGGAAGCCGGAGGT
>CAXTOX010000022.1:12720-16181 GCA_964245885.1 uncultured Chthoniobacterales bacterium
GTTCCCGGCGGCGCGAGGCTGCTCGGCATTCACCTCGAAGGTCCCTATTTCGCGCCGGCCAAGGCCGGAGCGCACCGGCCGGACTGCATCCACGCTCCCGCCCGGGAGGAAGTCGACCAGCTTCTGGAGTTCGCCGATGTCATCACCGAAATGACCCTCGCACCGGAACTGCCCGGTGCCTTGGACTTGATCGAGCGGCTGTGTGTACGGGGTATCATCGCCAGCGGCGGCCACAGCGACGCGTGGGAGGAAGAAGCCGCCGCCGCAACCGCACGGGGCATGTCGCAGGTCACCCACGTGTTCAATGCCATGTCCAGCGCCCGTCGCCGTGGCCCGTTCCGGGTCGCGGGCCTGCTGGAATACGCCCTCGCGCAGCCGTCGATTCGTTGCGAACTCATCGCGGACGGCCGACACGTTTCCCCTACCCTCATGCGCCTGCTCCACCGGGCGAAAGGCCCACACGGGATTTGCCTGATCACCGACGCCAGCGCGGGCACTGGCTTGCCCGAGGGAACCCCCTATCGTCTCGCCGGCCGCGATTGCATCGTGCGCGGCGGCGTGGGCATGACGGCGGACGGAACGGCGCTCGCGGGGAGTACGTCGACGATGATCCAGGGCGTGCGCAACCTCGTGCTGACTGCGGGCGTGCCGTTGGCGGAGGCGGTCGGCATGGCCACGTTGAATCCCGCCCGCGCCTTGCGTCGCGAGCACGAGCGCGGTCATCTGGCCGCCGGGCGGCGAGCGGATCTCGTGCTGTTCTCGCCCGCCTTCGAGGTGGCGGCCACCCACGTCGGCGGGGTCTGTGTTTGGAGTGCGTCTGTTCCCGCTTTGCATCCGCCGGACCTTCCCTTATAGATTCCCGCCCATGAAGATTCTCGTTGCCACGAGTGACCTCACCCCGCTGCTCACTGCCGACGCGCGGCAAGCCAGCGCCCTCCCCAACCTGCCCCTGGCCTTCCAACGCGCCGGGCACGAGGTCAGCGTCGCCGGCCCGTTGTTGCCGGCCTTCGAGAAACCCGGCGCGGTGAAGATCAAGCCCACCGGCGTGCAGATCAACGTTTCCCTCGGCAGCGAGCGCGTCACCGTGCAGGTCAACGAAGCCCGCACGACCGAAGGGCTGCAAATGTTCCTCTTCCGGCACGACGGGACGTTCGGCCGGCTCACGGAAGCGGCTCCGGGCGCGGGGCACATGGACGCGCCCGCCGCCACGTTGTTTTCCAAGGTTCTGGTCGAGCTGGCCCGCCGCCTGAACCCCGCCCCCAATGTCATCCAGATCGAGGATTGGCCCGGTGCGATGGTCCCGCTCCTGCTGAAAACCCAGCACCTGCCGTTTGCGAGCGCGCTGGCGATCTCGGACCCGACCGCGCAGGGCAGCTTTCCCATCGAGGACTTCGGCCTGCTGAACCTCGGCTGGGAACACTTCCGGCCGACGGGCGTGGAGTTCTACGGCCGGTTGAACTTCCTCAAAAGCGGCATCGTGGCGGCGCAGGCCATCGTCGCGGGCGGCGACCTGGAACGCGACGCTTTGCAGACCCCGGAGTACGGCGGCGGCCTCGACGCCGTCCTGCGGGAGAACGCCGACAAGCTGCACGGCATCCCCGGCGGACTGGACGAACAAACCTGGAACCCGGCCAAAGACCCGTTCGTTCCACGCCGCTACCAGCCGACGAACCTTGCCGGCAAACTCGCGGGCCGCAATGTTCTCCTAGCCCAACTCGGTCTGGCCAAGAATCCGGCCGGTCCCGTGTTCCTGCTCAACCTCGACCACGGGCAGGACAAAGCCCTGCTCGAACTCCT
The DNA here is from genome assembly GCA_964245885.1 of uncultured Chthoniobacterales bacterium. Taxonomy (GTDB): domain Bacteria; phylum Verrucomicrobiota; class Verrucomicrobiia; order Chthoniobacterales; family SZAS-18; genus CAHJWO01. The sequence goes on from CAXTOX010000022.1 coordinate 14,518, forward strand.
TTCCACCCAGATCGACCAACTGGTGGCGGGCGACCTGCGTTTCGTCGTGCTCGGACGGTTCCCGGCGCATTTCCCGGCGGCGGTGGCCTTCGAGAAGTCCGCCCGCAAACATCCGACCCACTTCGCCCTCGCCGCTGCTCCCGACGAGCGTTTGCAGCACGCCGCGCTGGCCGGAGCGGATTTCCAGCTTCTCTTGGGAAGGAATCTGCACGCCACGGAAGCTCTCCTGCGCGGACTGAAGTACGGCACGCTGCCCATCGCTCCGGCCAGCAGGGGGCTCAAACAACTGACCGACGATTATCACCCGGGATCGGATAGCGGCTACGGCCTCGTCTTTTACCAGCGGACGCAGGCGGCGTTGTTCGACGTGCTCGCCCACCGCGCGCCCGCGCTCCTGGAATCCCCCGACCGCTGGGAATCGTTGCGTCAGCGGGCGATGATCGACGCCGGGAAATTCACCTGGGCGCGCACGGCGGCGCAGTACGTCGCCTTGTACGGCCGCCTCGCGCAATAGGATGCTGCCCGCCCTCGTCACGGAGGTTCCCGGCCCTCGTTCGCGCGACTTGGCCCGGCGGCTGCGCGCGGCGGAGTCGCGCAACGTGACGTATGTCGACCGCGAGTTCCCGGTCTTCTGGGAACGCGCCGAGGGCACCAACGTCTGGGACGCCGACGGCAATTGTTATCTGGACTTCACCTCGGCCTTCGCCGTCGCCGGATTGGGGCACGGCGCGCCGCCGGTCCGCGATGCGATGATCGGGCAAGCGGGCAAGCTCATCCACGGGATGGGCGACGTACACCCGACGGAATTGAAGGTGCGCCTCTGCGAGGAACTCGGCGCGATCACCTTCGGCCGATGGCTCGGACAGCCCGGCAAGACGATCCTGACCAACGCCGGTTTTGAAGCCATTGAGGCAGCCCTGAAAACGTCGCTGCTCCACAGCGGCAAGGCGGGCGTGATCGCGTTCACCGGTGCCTACCACGGGCTTGGCTACGGCGCGCTCGGGGTGAGCGGGCTGCCCGTGTTCCGCGAGCCGTTCCGCAGCCAACTCCGCGAGTTCGCGACGATCCTGCCCTATCCCTCCTGCTACCGTTGCCCGTGCGGGGAGAGCGCCGCCTACCGGCTGGAAGGAGGACCGTTCCCGAATTGCTCGTCGGCCTGCCTGGAACAGCTCGCTGCCCAGGTTCGCCAGGCCATCCGGACGCGCCCGGTCGGCTGCATCCTCGTCGAACCCGCGCAGGGACGCGGCGGCGACGTGTTCCCGCCACTCGACTTTTTGCGTCTGCTGAGGACGATCTGCGACGAGTACAAGATTCTTTTGGTCACCGACGAGATCTACACGGGCTTCAACCGTACGGGCGCGCTGTTTGCCTGCGATCACGCCGGGATCGTGCCCGACGTGGTTTGTCTCGGCAAGGCGTTGACGGGTGGCTTCCCGCTATCGGCCTGCGTGGGTCGCCGCGAGGTGATGGATGCGTGGCCGGAATCGACCGGCGAGGCGTTGCACACGAGCACCTACCTCGGGCATCCGGTGGGCTGCGCGATGGCGCTGGCGGCCCTGGCGGAACACGCCCGGCCGGAAACCGCCGCCGCCGTGAACACGGCCGGGCGCAAACTCAAAGCGGCGTTGCGCGCGCTGCGTTCCCCCCACGTCGGCGACGTACGC
>CAXTOX010000022.1:16191-41375 GCA_964245885.1 uncultured Chthoniobacterales bacterium
CGGAGCGGGTTTGATGCTCGGGATGGAACTCGTCAACGCCGACGCCTCACCGGCCGGGCCGCTGGTCGGCCGGATCATCAAAGCAGCCCTCCGCGATGGCCTGCTGCTGCTCGGCGGCGGACCGGCGGGCAACGTGCTTTCGTTCACCCCGCCCTTCGCGGTCTCCGACGCGGAGACCGACTTCCTCGTCGGCAGGCTTCAGGAATACCTTGTGTCCTTGCCCGGCTCCAGCTCGTAGCTCAGCGTGAGCTGTTCGCGAACGTGCGGGGTGATGACCTCCGCCAGGAACTTCTGATACACCGGGTCCGCGTGACCGAGCGCCATTTTGTCCATCGACTCATAGTCAGCGGCGTAGAAAAATCCCCACCCGTTGCCGCTCTCGATGTGCTTGCCGCACTTGATGGCACGGACCTCCGTGATCTTGAGCAGACGGATGCGCGACTGGCGGATGATCCACTCCACCTGCGTGTCGCCCAGTCCATCATTCAACTTGCAGAGAACAATGTGGTGCACCATGCCGGACCGTCTCAGCTAAGCCGACGCCTCACCATGCAAGCTCCCGCCACCACTGGCGGCATCACCGTTTCCAGTCCAACACGCCTTTTTTGAGCGCGTAGACGTAGCCGACGGTCAGGATCGACACGAAGCTGAGCATGCTCCATAGAACCGTGGTGCCGTGTTTGATCATGTCCGCGTAAACCACCGCCCACGGGTACATGAACACGATCTCGATGTCGAAGAGGATGAACAACATCGCCACGAGGTAAAACTTCACGCTGAAGCGCGGCTGCGCGTTGCCTTCCGGCAGCATCCCGCACTCGTAGGCGGTGTCCTTGACCTTCGAGCGTTTGCCCACTTTGCCCAACGCCACGCTGACAATGAGCGAGACGGCGGCAAAGCCGACCGCCACGATGGCCTGGAGCAGAATGGGCAGATAGTCGCGGATCATCTTCGATGGAGTCGGGGCGGCACGGGCCGCTCCCAACGTAGGTTGGGCAAAGAAGGACGAAGAAACTAGCTGGCGAGCGGCACGGCGGCGGCGGCAACAGCCGCGGTAGGTGCCGAGGCAGCCGGGGGGATGGTGGGCAGCGCGTTGGCGAGCGAAGCCAGACCCTTATACTTCTTACCGGTTTTTTTGACCATGCCCCGCGATACGAGCGTTTGAAGCTTCTCGTAGGCACGTAGACGCAGCATCTCCTCCCCGCCGCTGGCAGCGTTGCGGGCACGCAGGTTGGCGTGCACCAAGTCAAAGAGTTCCTTGAACTCGTAAGAATTCTTTGAGGTGAGCACAGCCACCAACTCCTCGGTGACGAGGTCGGGCAAGCGACGGGAGAAGGCGTTTTTCTTAGTCATAGCCATAGTGGGACGATACTATACCACGTTGGCAAGGATGCGAAGGTTAATTTTCGCAGTGCGCCCGTCAGCGCGTAGAAAGCCGTTCGCTCGCAATGGATTAAGGAGTGGCCAGTGGCGCGGCCGGATGCGGGGCGACCTGGACTTCTTCGTTGTTCGCTTTCGGCAGATACGACATCGACACTCCCACCGACCCGCCGACGATCACCGTGAACACCTGCCCGAAGGTGAACGAACCCACGGACTCCAGCAGGCAACCTTCCGGGTTATACGTTTGCGAGAGCACCGAGGGCGAGAGATGCTTGGCAATCGTCTCTGCCTCGGGCAATTTGCCCAGGTCGACGTAGTCGTTCACCTGCGGGAGCAGGAACGACGCGGTCATGGCGTAGGGCTTCAGCGTGCCGTAGGAACGCTCGAAGAACGTCTTGCTGTCAAGGTAGGCGAAAGACGTGTTCGGCTTTCCAACGGCACCGGTGGCGGTTTTGTAGTGGTCGCTCGCGGTGAAGTTCGGCGCGGCGGTTTTCTCCCGGGCGGCGGCTTCCTGGACTTCCGGCGAGTTCAAGCCGAAAAGCAGGTGCTTGGGTGTGACCGTCAGGGTCGGGGCAATGGTGGGAACACTCGGGATGTCCACCGAGTGGAGGGTCAACCCGTCCACCTCGGACGTTTCCCAATTGTCGTCGGAGGAAAGCGCGGCCGTGAAACGGTCCACGAACTTGTTGGCCGCGTCCGGATCGTGTACGTCCAGGGAGACGATCAGCGTCGGTTGCGCCTGATCGGCCGGCCAGTCGAGTTGCAAGCCGGCCTCGTTGCCGAAGGCGGCGTGGAATGCGTCCAGCGTGATGTCGTGCTCCTTGAACCGCTCGCCCAACTGGCCAAAAGCCCGCAGCAGGGCCGATCCGGGTGCGGAAGCGCTGGCGTTGTCCCCGGCGTACTCGGGCAGGTCGAGTTTCTTGGGGATGTTGAGCATGCTGGCCGCGTAGAACACCGTGTCGGCGGTGGTCAACGGCAGCGAACCCCGCTGGAGGTTCGCAAACTCCTGACTGATCCCTGGCGCGTAGACGTAGATCGTGTCCCGGATCTTGCCGCTCTCGATCCCGGTGGCCGCACCGACCGCCCGGACCTTCTCGGCTTCCATGCGCTGCTTGGCGTCGACCGTTTGTCCGCTCGCTTCGGCAAGATCGAAAATCTTCGTCAGGAACGGCTTGGTGCGCCCGAAGACCAGGGTAGCGTGCCCCGCGGGCAGCTTTGCCATCACCGTGGCGTAGTCCGGGTCTTTGTCGAGGGTCGGCCCGGCGGCGGCCGGGCCGCGGTGCTCCGCCCGGTCCAGGGTGGCCTTCAACAGCATCAGGTCATTGGAAACCAGATACCAGTCACCGAGGTAGACGGATGCCAGGCTGGACTTTTCGTCCAGGCTGACCGTCTCGATGGCATGTCCCTCGTAGTTGACCAGATCAGCCTTCGCCGCTGGGTGCCGCCGACGAAGCTCCGCCTTCGGCTCGGCCAGGAGCTGATCCACGTCCGCGTTCGTACCCTTGAACTGGAACCCGGCCACCAAGCGTGGTTCATTGGTCGTCTCGTCGAGGGAGGTCAACGCGACAAACAGGTTCGTGAGTCCGAGCTTGCCGGCCGCCTTCACGGCTTCGTCCAGCTCGGCGTGAGGCGGCAGCTTGGAGAGCGGCTTCGCCAGGAACGCCTGCACCTCGGGTTCCGACCAGATTTTGTAGAGGTCGGTCGTCTTCCATTCCGCGGAGGTCTTGTTCAGGTCCGGGACGGCGAGCAACACTAGCGTGTCGGCCGGCAGGTACGCCGCGGCCGTCGACCCAGCAACCTCGGCCGGCTTCTGGATGAGGTAAACCGCGGCTCCACCCACGCCAAGAGTGAGCAGGATAAAAAGCGCAGGGAGGATTTTTTTCATGGGACGATGGCGGGGCCGGAGCGGCATGTCGTTCACCATTCAACAACAGCGCGCGAGTCTGTCAATGCAGCAGCCTTTTCTATCCGGCCAAGCGTTTCGCCTGGGCCGATATGGTGAGAACACCAAAACGCATGGAACTCGACGACTACAAACTCACCAAAGGCAACCTGTACTTCCTCTCTGACCTCAGCCTCCTGCTCGGCTTTATCTCGATCATCGGGTCGATTGCCGTGTGGTTTTCCAAAAAGGCCGAGGACCCGGCATCGGGTGAACGCTCGGGCATCTTCATCGGCCTCTGGGTGCCGAGCTTCTTCATTCTCTCCAACCGGCTCGCGCGCAAGGCCGAGGAAATCTGAGCGGGCACTGGCTTGAGGTAGAGAGCGGTTGGGCGCTGGTTCTGCTTTTTTGTCGTGATCACCTTCCTGCAAGGCGCCCTCAGCGAATCGCTCCCCACCCAGATCGTGGTGGATGTCGGCGGGGTTGGTTACCAGGTGATCATCCCGCTTTCCAGCTACGACCGACTCCCGGCGGTCGGTGCGCCGGTAAAGGTGCTCACGCACCTTCAGGTCCGCGAGGACGCGCACATCCTTTACGGATTCATGTCGCTGCCCGAGCGCGATTTGTTCCGGCTGCTGGTGAACAACGTTACTGGCATCGGACCGAAAATGGCGTTGGCGGTGCTCAGTGGCATGAGCGTGCCAACGTTCAAAAATGCCGTCGTGACCAACGATATTCCTTCGTTGTCGAAGATCAGCGGCGTCGGCAAGAAGACCGCGGAGCGCATGGTGCTCGAACTCCGCGACAAACTTGGCGTTGCGGCCACCTGGGAGGCGGCGAGCAGTTCGCACGCTCCCACCCCTGACGAGGTGGCCGTCAGCGACGCGGTCTTGGCGCTGATTTCCCTCGGGTACAAGCAAGTGGATGCTCACAAGGCGGTGAAGCAGGTCTACAAAACGGGGACCGTCACGCCGGCAGCCGAAGATCTGGTGCGGCTCGCCCTGAAAATTCTCGCCTGACCGTTCGCCCTGTCTCGGGGTGGTTGCGCGGATATTTTTCTGACGCATGTTGACGCCGCTTCCCGGCTTTCCAAGCATGCAACGCTCTCCGCTCTCGCGATTCTGCTTGCCCGAAGTTGCATGACTACCTCCGCGCAGACAGGCGATGACCAACGGCGGGTCGAGACGATCCGCGACGCGTTCCCGGCGGAGGGTCTCTTTGCGGCGAAGGAATGGCTGCTTTCCCCGCGCAGCTTTTCGCTGTCGCCGCGGTTCGTCGCCGAACTCGAAAAACTCGGCTACCGACTGCACCTCTTCCAGCGCGCGTGCAACCTTCTTTACCGTCTCAGCGTCAAGGGAAAGCAGCCGACGTGGGTCGCCGAATACCTCGACCGCGGCAAACCGCCGGAACTGGTCGCCCTGAGCCGCGAACGAATTTTCCGCGACGAAATCGCCCGCGTGATCCGGCCGGACATCATCCCGACCGAACACGGTTTCACCATCGCCGAACTCGACAGCGTGCCCGGCGGCATCGGCCTGACTGCCTGGCTGAACGCGACGTATTCCGCCCTGGGCGATGACGTGGTGGGTGGGTCCAGCGGGATGCTTGACGGCTTCGCCTCCATTTTCCCGGGTGGTGACATCGTGGTGAGCGAGGAAGCCGCCACTTACCGGCCCGAGATGGAGTGGCTGGCCGAGCAACTGAACCAGCGGCCGACTTTCGACTCGACCGGTGCCGCCGACCCTTGGCGGGTGGTCGAGACGGCGGAAAAACCGCTCCGCATCGACTTCGAAGCAGCCCGCGAGGCGGACCGGCCACTGGGTATCTACCGCTTTTTCGAGCATTTCGACCTGCCGAACTTACCGTTTGCCCCCTGGCTGATGGAACGTACGCGGGAGGGCACCGTCCAGGTCACGCCTCCTTTCAAGCCGTACATGGAGGAAAAAATGTGGTTCGCGTTGTTCTGGACGCGCCCGCTGCAAGCATTCTGGCGGCGAGAACTCGGCGAACGGCACTGGCTCAAGCTGCAAAAGGTGATCCCCTACACCTGGATTGTCGATCCCGCGCCGCTGCCTCATCAGGCGGTGATCGCCGGGCTGGAAATCAACGACTGGCGCGAACTCGCCGGCTTCAGTCAAAAGCAGCGCGAACTCATCCTGAAAATCAGTGGGTACTCGGAACTGGCCTGGGGCAGCCGCGGCGTCGACCTCGCGCAGGACCTTCCCCAAGGAGAATGGCGGCAGGCCATCGACCGTGCGCTGGCGCGGTTCCCGACGAACCCGATGCTGCTGCAACGCTTTCACAAGGGTCGGCTCGTCGAGCAGCCCTATCTGGACCCGAAAACGGGCGAAATCGTCACCATGCGTGGCCGGGTCAGGCTCTGCCCATATTACTTTCTGGACGGCGGCAAGGCGCAGTTGAAGGGAGTGCTTGCCACCGTCTGTCCCGCGGACAAAAAGCTGCTGCACGGGATGAAGGATGCCGTCATCGTTCCGGCGCGCATTGCCGAAGATGGAATCGTCTGAAGACCGGGAGCAGCCGGCAGACCCGCCCGATTGGGATTTGCTCGCACCACTGTTCGGTCCCGGCGATTACCGGCACCGGATGAACCTGCGGCGGGTCAGTGCCCACGAGTTTTACAAAGCCACCCCGGCGGCCGGCACGATCCGGCGCGAGAAGGGGTCGACCTTGGACCGTGACGCCGAGCGGTACACGCTCGTGACGACTGAAGGCCACCGTGCGGCGGTTGAGTTTGCCGCTGCCCTCGGCCTACAGACAGACGGTCGGGAAACTCCGCAGGCATTCTGCCAAAGGCTGAGCCTCGCGTTGGAGCCGGATCTTCTCATCGTCCAACCGCCGGATTGGTCACTGGTTTGGGCGAGCGTTTGCTTCCCGTCCCGCTGGTCCCTCGAAGACAAGGCACGGCGTCCACTCACCTCGATTCACAAAGCCGTCCCCGGATTAAACCCCGACCTCGGCGGCAAGATCGCGGCGTTCTTCGCTCGATTACCACCCGGCGAAGGATGGCGGCGGGCCAACTGGGGTCTGAGCGCATCGACACGGAGGAACCAGCATCCGGCCGAGAACATCGCGCCGCTGACGGCCGAGACCGCGCTCGACCGGGTCGCCATCAGGGTCGAGGACCAACACCTGCTGAAGTTGCCGGAGTCGGGTGCCATCGCCTTCGGCATCCGCATCGCGAGCTTCGCGTGGGACACGGTCATGCGGCATCCCACTATCGCGCCGCAATTGCTGGATAAGCTCCGTACAATGCCGCCGGAAATCTCTCTCTACAAGGGACTAACCAGATTTATTCCGTCGCTGATAGAAAAACTCTGCTAGGCCGAACGTCCGTTCGTTGTGGGTTGTTCAGGCGAAGCTCGCCCGCAAACCTCTCTCTATGGCGGTCGAGTCCAGTTTCTTGCCGATGAAAACAAGCTGGCTGCCGCGCACCTCGTCGGCGCGCCACGGACGCTCCCAGAAGATGTGGAACCGGTTGTTCACGCCATGGAAAATCGCGCGGTGGTCATGTCCCTTCAAAGCGACAAACCCCTTGCAGCGGTAAACTTTCTCCGTGCTGGTTAAACGCTGCACGAACTTCTCGAATTTCTGGATGTCGAACGGCTGCTCGAAGGCGAAGGAGTGACTGACGATGTCGTGGTGATGCTTCCCCGTCGCCCGCATCTCGTTAAGGAAGTCGGGGTCGACCTCCAGCTTTTTGTCCACGTCGAAAGCATGGATGTCGAGCAGTTCGGCCAGCGGCACCTTGCTCTGATGGGTGCGCAGAATCCGGGTGTGCGGGTTCACCGAACGGATTTTCTCGCCGACCTTACCGAGTTGCGCCTCGTCCACGAGGTCGGTTTTGTTGAGGAGGACGAAGTCGGCCATCGCGATCTGGTCGACGGCGACTTCCACCTCGTCGATTTGTTTGAAAATCTGCTCGGCGTCCACCACCGTGATGATAGCGTCCAGCTGCACGAAACGCTGCAAGGCCGGAATGTTGAGAAACGTCTGCGCGACCGGTCCCGGGTCGGCGATGCCCGTCGTCTCGATCAGGATGTAATCGAATCCGCCCTTTTTCAGGAGCTTCTGGATGCCCTGCACGAGGTCCTTGCGCACGGTGCAGCACACGCAGCCGTTGCTCATCTCGACGATCTCGTCCTTCTGATTTTCGACGAGCGCGCCATCAATGCCGATCTTGCCGACCTCGTTGATGATGACGGCAAACTTGTACTGGGTCTGCTCGCGGAGGATGTGGTTGAGCAGCGTCGTCTTGCCCGCGCCGAGAAATCCAGTCAGGATGCTGACGGGAATGATTTTGTTGGACTTGGTGGTCGGATCAGACATGGGAAAAGGATGGGTGCGTCAAGATAACGATAGAGACCCTTTTGCCAAGGATCTCGTTCACTCGGCCGCACCGCCCCCCTCCCGGACACTCGCCTCCGCGCTACCCTTTCTTGAGCAGCGGCAACCCTGTCTTGATGTTCTCGGCCACCTGGTAGCCTTGCGGTACGTCGTTCATCGCCCCGTCTTTGGCCTGGGCGGCGAAGAAATAGATGGTCTGACGATGCCCGCCTTTCAGCAGTTGATCGCGGGCATGGAGGTAATAGGTTTTACCGGACTTCTTGCTCTTGACGCTGTAGGCCATGGTAACGGGTTCTCCTTCTCTGATCCACGGAAATGGGGTTGAGGGACCGGCGGGCATGCCCTGCGGCACGGCCGATCCTAGAGAACCTGAAAAGCAAGACGCGCGCCCGCGGAGCCGTGGGCGCGCAATTTTTTCTCACCGCTGAGAGCGGTGTGGCGGCGTCAGACCAGGCCGGCTTTTTTCAACGTCTTGAGCGCGCCGTTCTTGGCGACGGTCTTCAAGGCGCGGGCAGTCAGCTTGACCTTCACAAACTTGCTGAGTTCGGGCACCCAGATGCGCCGTTCCTTCAGGTTCGGGGTGAACGTGCGCTTGGTGTTCGCGGTGACGTGTTGGCCGATGCCCCCTTTTTTCTTGGCGAGACCGCGGCGGTGAATGACGTGGCCACGTGAAACACGAGCGCCGGTGATCGAGCAGACTTTGGACATAAGGGTGACCTCGGAAAAATCGGAGAGCGGCCAAAGTGCTACCGGTCGGCAGAGCGGTCAAGCGGTTTTCTCGTCGGGCAAGGTCGCCCGCCACACCCGCCAGCACTCCAGGAACCCGGGCGCGAAATCTTCCGGGTGCGCCGCTATCCATGCCTGCACGGCCTCGACGGGGAAAAAATCTCCCCATTCGATCTCCGCCGCCGGCCACCGGAAAGGTCCGCCGTGCCGGGCCTGAAAAATCCGCACGAACTCCCAGCCGGTGGCCTCGCTCGCCGCCAGGGCACCGAACTCGTGCAACGGCGTGCGGTCCGGGTCGATGCCGAGTTCCTCCGTCAATTCGCGCCGGGCGGCGGACACGTAGTCTTCGCCGCTGTCGAGGTGGCCCGCGGCGCTCGAATCCCATTTTCCCGGGTGCTTGTCCTTCCACGGGGAACGCTTCTGGAGGAACAACTCCCCTCGCCCGTTGAACACGAAAATGTGGATCGCGCGGTGCCGCAGCCCGGTCGCGTGTACGACGCCACGGGATTCGGCCCCGATCACCCGGTCCCGCTCGTCGACCACGTCGAAGCGTTCGAGTTGGGCGTTCTGGGCTGCGGCGGGCTCCACGGGTGCGAACACGTTCGAGAGAGCGATCCATTGGAGCAGGCTCAGTTCCTCGCCGCGCACGGTCCCGGTCACGCCGAGCTGTCCCGTGACCTCGGGCCACCGCGAGAGGATGGGCGCGGCTTCTTCACCGAACGCACCCAACATCTTGCGGAGTTGCTTGCGACGCTGCGAGAAACCCACGCGTACGATCCGCTCGAACGCCCGTGCGTCGCAGGCCGGCAACTCACCCGCCGCCCTCAGTTCGAGCGAGATCAGGGCGGAATCGACGTTCGGCTCCGGGTGAAACACGCTCGCGGGCAAAACCTTCAGCAGTTTGATGCGCCAGCGTCGTCCCAGCACGACGCTCACGATGCCGTAAGCTTTTGTCCCCGGCCCCGCCGCCAACCGCTCCGCCAATTCGCGTTGGAGCAAAAACACCGCCCTCTCCACCGGCGCGGACGGCGAGGTGAAATGAAAGAGCAGCGGCGTGGAGACGTAATAGGGCAGGTTCCCGAACACCTTCACCGGACGTTGGGGCCAGAGGGTCCGCACGTCGTGTTCCAAAGCGTCGCCATGGACGACCCGGAGTCTTTCGTGTCCGTCGAAACGACGGCGCAGGTAATCGGCCAACCGCGCGTCTTTCTCCAACACGGTGAGCTGTGCGGCCGTCCCGAGGGCGGCGGCGGTGAGCGCACCCAGGCCGGGACCTATTTCAATGAGGTGGTCGCCCGGCTTCGCGCTGAGTTGCGCGACGATCCACTGCGCGAGGTTCTGGTCGTGGAGGAAGTTTTGCCCGAGCGTCTTCGAGGGGACGAGTCCGAGTTCGGCCAGCGCGGTTCGGATGGCGGAGAGCTTCACTGGAGTTCCTGGTCCTCGACGCGGCTCTTCGACGGGGACTTCTTGCGGCGGTCGAGCAATTGGAAAATGCCTTTGCCGGGCCGCTGGAGACTCTTCAACAAGTCACGCGCTTCGTTGGCCCCCGCGCCTTCGATGTAGTACGCCGTCGCCGCCCGGCCGATGGCGTAGGTGCCGCCGGCCGCGACGAAGCCGCCGATGGCGTTGCCCACGCCGGGCAAGAGCAGCTTCGCAGCGGCGCGCCCCGCCGCCCGCGCCCCTTCGCGGAACGCCAGCCCGAGACCCACGTTCATGCCCATCGTCCCCAGGAATTCGGTCGCGAGCTTCAAGCTGAGTTCGCGCCCGCTGATGTAGATGATCCCGGCGACCATCGCGAGTTGGAAACCCAGCAGGAAGGGCAGGTCCGCCAGCGGGATCGGCTGCGCCCCGAGCGCGCCGCTGGCGGCACTGAACGATTTGACGAGGACCCCTGCGATCTTCGCCTGCGCCTCGCGCGCGCCGGAGAGCCGCGCCATCTCGACGCGTGCCTCGTTGGGCAACTCGGCGACGAGCACGTCTACCAGGCGGGATACGTTCTGCCGGCGGTCGCTCTCCCGGTCGAACGTGCCGTCGAGACGGAAGCGCATGAAAGTCGCCACGGCCAACGCCGGCGCGAGGTGGCGCGCGATCCGCGGCCGGGCGGCCAACGCCGTTTGCAACCGGAGCCGGTCCGCCTCCAACGCATCGGCGGACGTGTCCCCTTCGTGGGCGTCCACCACGACGCCGACCACGCAGGGACGGACCTGGTGGGCGCGTTCCGTCTGGTCGAGAAGCCCTTCCAACCGGTCGAGCGCCGCCGCGTCGTTCGCCACGTCCGCGTCGGGGGCGGCCAGGAACAAAAACAAATCCGCCGGCTCCGCCGCCAGGGCATCGGCGTCGGCAGCGGGCACCCGCGCGTCGAGCAGACGCAACACCCCGCGGCCGGCGTGCGAGAAATCCTGCCAGCCCGTGGACGCCGGGACTTTGTCTGCGGTGCCATCCCGGGCAAACGGAGCCACCGGCGCGGCAAAGATCGCGTTGAAGAGGCTGGCGGAACTCGCCGCGGCGTCGCCGGCCACCACGAGCCGCGGCGCGCGCTGGCGCAGAAACAGGTCTTTGAGCGGGGTGACTTCGTGGAGGATCGGCTTGCCCAGCGCACCGGGCAGCTTGCCGACGAACCCCTCCAACTTTTCGAAGAGTTGCAGGAACGACTGTTTGGTGTCCATGACTGGTGCGGAGCTACTTCTTCAAGGCCGCGAGGACCTGCTCCGCGTGCGCCTCGGGTTTGACGCGCCGGAAGATGTCCTTGATCCGGCCGTCGGGACCGATCACGAACGTCGAACGCTCCGTGCCCATCGACCGGGTGCCGTACAGGTTCTTTTCGACCCACACACCGTAGTCGCGCACCATCTTACCTTCCTCGTCGCTGAGCAGCGGGAAAGGCAGGCCGTGCTTCTCGATGAACGCGCGGTGGCTTTCCAGCGAATCGGTGCTGACCCCGAACACCTCGGCGTCGACATTGTGATAGTCAGGCCAGCGGTCGCGCAACCCGCAGGCTTGCACCGTGCAGCCGGGCGTGTCGTCTTTCGGGTAGAAGTACAGCACCAGATGTTTGCCGGCGAAGTCTGCCAGGCGGACGGGATTCCCTTTTCCGTAAGCCCCTCCGAATGCGTGGGCTTCAAAGGGCGGTGCAGGGTCCCCGACGTTCAGTTCGATGTTCATGGCGAGATGGTCAGCGTTGCGAAGAGAAGATAATGCGTTTGCGGCCAACAACAAATTGTCCCGCAGTGCCGGACGGGTGACGTGACAAATTCGTTGCGTTTTTTGGCAGGAAAGCCTTGTCAGTCGTTCACGTTTTCCATATATAGTCCGTTGTAGCCGTACGAATGGTTTTCAACCTCAACCTTTGCCCCTATTTTGCGCCACGCCTTGCGGCGGTTCGCGCCTAATTATGCTGAGATTCCCCGTTTCGGATCAGAAACAGGCGGACCTGATCGACCGGATGCGTCAACTCCGGCTCGCAGAAGGAGAAATCGAAGAGAGCTATTTCAAGGCGTCGAGTCCCGGCGGCCAGAAAGCGAACAAGACCCTGACCGGCGTCAACCTGATTCACCGCCCGAGCGGGGTGCGGGTACGCTGTCAAAGGGAACGCAGCCAAGGGATCAACCGGTTCCTCGCCCGGCGCTTGCTGGTCGAAGAAATGGAGGCCCGGCAGAACGGCAAGACACGCCACATCGTCAAGGCGGAGCAATTGCGCGAGAAGAAAGAAAAACGGCGGCCCGGTTCGCGCAAACGGCCGACAACCCACGGAGCGGGATCGTTCATCCCGATGCCAGACGCGGTGTTCGACCTCGCCAAGGCGATGGCGGCGTACTATCTGCGGCCTCTCGCGCACTAACTGGGTTAGGTACTGTGCAGTGCCTTGCAGCGGCGGCGCGGTGAATCTACACTGACGGCGGATGGATCCCGCCGTCAGACAGAAGGTGTACGACTTCCTTGCGAGGAAGGGGATGCGCCGCACGGTCCAGCGCGACGCGCTCATTGAGATCGCCCTCGACGCGACCGATCATTTCACGGCGGAAACGCTCCTCGGCCGGGCGCGTCAGGTAGAGCGCACCGTCTCGCGGGCAACCGTCTACCGGACGCTGCCGCTGCTGGTCGCCAGCGGCGCGTTGCGCGAGATTGAACTCGGCAAGGACGAGATCTATTATGATCCGAACTTCAACGAGCGTCCCCACCACAATCATCTGATTTGCCTAGATTGCCAGCGTATCGTCGAGTTCGAGGACGAGCACGTGGAGATTTTGGGAACGTGCGTTTCGCACCGGCTGGGTTTTTCGCCGGCGAGCAAGACCATCCGGATCGAGGCGCACTGCGACGAGTTGCGCGACCGGGGAACTTGTCGGCGGCGGGTGGTTGACGCATAGAAAGATGTCAGGCCTTGTATGTCCCACCTCGCCGTTACTCCTTCGCCGAGCGCCGCGCGCGGGGGACGTGCTCTTGGCGCTATGTCCTTCTTCGTCTTCGGCGGCGCATGGCTGGTCTTCGGACTGCGCGAAGTTGCGACGGCGCCAGCCGCCGCTTTCGCGATCATCGCCATCTTGACGCTCGCGCTCGTTCTGTTGGCCTTTCTGGTTTACCGTGCCAACGTTCCCGCTTTGCGGGAAGCCGCCGACTTGCCATCGGCCAGACGGCGTCGCCGTTTGTTCAACTGGATCAACGCGGGTCAATGGTTGCTCATCATTGCCGTCGGGAACTTCCTCGCTTTCCTTGACCTTTCCCGGTGGGTCGTTCCGTCCATCATCGGCCTCGTTGGCTTGCACCTCCTTCCCTTGGCCAGCGTCCTCAGATATCGGCCGCACTACCTGACGGGGGCGGCGTTGTTACTGCTGGCAGTCAGCTATCCACTGCTGGCGTCGGGCGGTCCGGTCAGCAGTGTTGGTCCCTTGGGGGCAGGCACCGTGCTCTGGCTCAGTGCGGCTTGGGCGCTCGCCTCATCCAGGGCCTAACCACGCGCTCCAGCGAAGAGAGGCTGGCATCGGGGTCCTTTGCGTTGGTAGAGCTTGACTTCGCCAGCCTCTGTCGCTGCGCTTGAGATCGTCAGGCGGCAGTGGACGCGCATCACAAATTTGGCCAGCAAAACATCTAACTGGAATCGACACAAAATGAGAAAGATCAGGATCTTCGAACACATCTCGCTGGACGGCGTGATAGAACACGACGACGGCTACGCGTATGGCGCATGGACGATACCGTATCGAACCCCGGCTGGGCTGGCCGCTCTCCTCGAGGCATACGGCACGAGCTTTGATCTGCTGCTTGGCCGCCGCACCTACGATCTCTGGTCCGACTTCTGGCCGAAGGCCGGGAATAGTCCGATGGCGAACGCTCTGAATGCCGCGACGAAATACGTCGCGACCCATCGGTCGGACAGCCTCGGATGGGGTCCGGTCAAGGACCTGAGCGCAGACCTCATTAAGGGTGTTCGCGGCATCAAGTCAGAAGACGGCCCTGACCTGATCGTCTCGGGAAGTTCGACGCTGACGTCTGTGCTGCTCGGGCAGGGACTGGTCGACGAGATTGTGCTGATCGTCTACCCGGTCTTGCTGGGTCGGGGTAAACGCTTCTTTTCGGACACGGTTGACGCGCGAGAACTCGCTTTCGTCAGCACCAAGGCCACGTCCACGGGCGTGCTCCTAAACACTTATCGATATGTTGGACCACTACCAACCGCGTGAACCAGATGCCGCCTAACAACGCGCACCAGAGAACAGAGGCCGGCGGGATTGGTCAGCTCCAAGTTCCACGCTTGACTTGGTTATCCTCTGTTCGCTGAGCTTAGAGGCATCACCTTTCTGGGTTAGCCGCGCGATCTCAATAGAACGGACTTCGTTCGGGGAACGGCATCCCTCTCAGTTTGCCGCCGACACCAGCCGCGGGGCGAGCCTCGCTTCCAACTCCGGCGTGCGCCGGACCCGGTGCGACTCTCCCGCTTGCATCACTAACCGCACGCCGTCGGCCCGTTCGAACTCCAACTCCACCAGGCACTCGCCCGGCGAAGCCGCCAGGATGTCGCGGAGTTGCCCGAGGTCGTCGGAGCGCAAGGTTTCCATCTGGAAACGCACCCGCAGCGGCTCGCCGTTGTTTTGCGTCTTGGGGACCTTGAGCGGCATCACTTCATTGACCACGATCCGCATTTCTTCGTCGCGGTGATCCACCCGGCCGTTGATAACCACGAGTTGTCCCGGCTCCAGGTGCTTGCTGCATTTGTTGAACACGTCGTTCCATACCATCGCTTCCATGTTGCCGCTGAGGTCTTCAAGGATGACGATGGCGAAAGGCTTGCCGTCCTTCTTCGTGTACTTGCGGCTGACCTCGGTCAGCGAACCCGCCGCGAAGAAGTTTGCCCGGTTTTCCAGCGTGCTCAGTTCGTTGATCGGCGTGTACTTGCCGCTGTTGAGGATGTGCCGGATCGGGTTGAGCGGATGGCCGGTGACGTAGAACCCGAGCAGTTCCTTTTCCGAAGCGAGCTTTTCGGAAAGGGTCCACGGCGTCCACGAGTTGAACGCGCGCTGCACCGGTGCCGACGGCGCGGCCAGGTCGTCGAACATCGAGAACTGCCCGCTCATCCGGTCGCGGTGCGCGCTGGCCGCACTGGCCATGACCGTGTCAAGTTGGGAAAACATCTCGGCGCGGTCCCGCCCGGTGAAATCCAGCGCACCGCACCGCACGAGGCTTTCCAAGATTTTCTTGTTTACCACCCGGCCGTCGAGCCGCGAGCAGAAGTCTTCCATCGACGCAAAACACCCCCGCGTGTCGCGGTCCTCAATGACGCCCGCCATCG
This sequence comes from uncultured Chthoniobacterales bacterium, assembly GCA_964245885.1. Taxonomy (GTDB): domain Bacteria; phylum Verrucomicrobiota; class Verrucomicrobiia; order Chthoniobacterales; family SZAS-18; genus CAHJWO01. Next base: position 31,332 of record CAXTOX010000022.1, read on the forward strand.
CCCCCTCGCCCACGTTCTTGATCGCCGCCAAGCCGAAACGGATCGCCGGAAGTGACCCGGTCATGGGTGCGGCCAGTGCTCCGTCTTCTGCTGTAGGCGCAACGGTGTCACAGGGACTTTCCTCGTCGGCGATGGCTTCCGGTACAAACTTGAGTTGGCTCTTGTTCACGTCCGGCGGGAAAATCGGAATCTTCATCCGCTGGCACTCAGCGACGAAGATCGAAATTTTGTCGGTGTCGTTCACCGCGTTGCTGAGCAGCGCGGCCATGAACTCCACGGGGAAGTTCGCCTTCAGGTAGGCCGTGCGGTAGGTGATCAATCCGTACGCGGCACTGTGGCTCTTGTTGAAGCCGTAGCCCGCGAACTTTTCGAGCAAATCGAAAATCTCGTTGGCCTTCTTCTCGTCGATGCCGTTGACCTCCGCGCAGCCCTTGTTGAAGTTGACCCGCTCCTTGGCCATCTTCTCCTTGTCCTTCTTGCCCATCGCGCGGCGCAGGAGGTCGGCTTGCCCGAGACTGTATCCGGCCAGGACGTTGGCGGCGCGCTGCACCTGCTCCTGGTAGATCATGATGCCGTAGGTGTCCTCACAGACATCCTTCAGCAGTTTGTGCTCGTACTTGACCTTCACCTGCCCTTTTTTGCGGCGGATGTAGTCGGGGATCAGGTCCATCGGACCCGGACGGTAGAGCGCGTTGATGGCGAGCAGGTCGTCGATGCCTTGGATGTCGAACTGCTTGCAAAGGCTCGTCATGCCGCCGCTTTCGAGCTGGAAGACGCCGACCGTCTCGCCGCGGTTGAGCATCGCCACGGTCTTCGGGTCGTCGTAGACAATAGTTTCCAGGTCGAAGTCCGGCGTGTGCAGGTGAATCAGGTTCATCGCGTCGTCAATGACCGTCAGCGTCTTCAAGCCCAGGAAGTCCATCTTCAGCAGGCCGAGGTCGTTCAAAGGACCGCCGCCGTATTGGGTGATGACCTGTTCTTCCTTGTCCCGCGCGAGCGGGATGTACTCGTCCAGGGGTCGGTCGCCGATCACGACGCCCGCCGCATGCACGCCCGTGCCGCGCGTCAGTCCCTCCAAGATCAACGCATGGTCCCACACCTGCCGCGTCGCGCTCTCCGTTTCGACTGCCTTCTTCAGGTCGGGATTTTTCTCGGCGGCCTGCAACAGCGGCAGCGGCTTGGCGGCCTCAATGGGAATCATCTTCGAAAGCCGGTCGCCGTCGCCGTAGCTCATGCCCAGCACCCGGCAAACATCCTTGAGCACCGCCTTGGACGACAGCGTGCCGAACGTGACGATCTGGCTGACCGCGCGCGCCCCGTACTTGCGCCGGACGTACTCGATAACCTCGCCACGGCGCTCCATGCAGAAATCGATGTCGATGTCGGGCGGGCTGACGCGCTCCGGGTTGAGGAACCGCTCGAAGATCAGCCCGAAGCGCAACGGGTCGATATCCGTGATCTCGAGGATGTACGCCACCAGCGAACCCGCCGCCGACCCGCGCCCGGGTCCCACGGGAATGCCCTGCGTGCGCGCGTAGTTGATGAAGTCCCAGACGATCAGGAAATAACTCGTGAACCCGGCTTTCTCCATCACGCTCAGTTCGTACCGCATGCGCCGGTCCAACTCCGGCTCGGTGTCCACGCGTTCGCCGTAACGCTTGCGCAACCCGGCCTCGCAGAGTTCCGTCAGGTAGCGTTCGCGCGTCCGCCCCTCCGGCGGCTCGTACGCGGGGTACTTGGAGACGCCGAAGTCCAGCTTGAGGTCGATCTTTTCGGCGATGCGCAAGGTGTTGTCGCAGGCTTCCGGCACCTCGGCGAAAAGCGCGCGCATTTCCTGCGGCGACTTGAAGTACAACTCCGGCGTGTACCGCATGCGCTTCTCGTCGTAGACCATGGCACCCGTACCAATGCAGATCATCACGTCGTGCGCCTCGTGGTGCGCACGTTCGAGGAAGTGTACGTCGTTGGCCGCGACCAGCGGCAGGTCAAACTCGCGCGCCAGCGTCACCAGCCCGCGGTTGCACTTGGTCTGCAATTCCATGTGGTGGTCATGGAGTTCGACGTAGAAATCGCCCGGCGCAAAGAGGTCCCGGAAGCCCGCCATCGCCTCGCGCGCCTTGCTCACCTGGTCAGCCATGAGGTGGCCGTTGATCTCGCCCTTCAGGCAGCCGCTCAACGCGATGAGGCCGGCCGAGTGTTGCGCGAGCAGTTCCTTGTCGATGCGCGGCTTGTAATAATAACCGTCGAGGTACGCGGCCGTGACCAGCTTCACGAGGTTCTGGTAACCCGTCAAATCTTTGGCCAGCAACGTGAAGTGGCTGGCCGCATCTTTCGCCGACGACGCCTTGCGGTCCCGCATGGAACCCGGCGCGAGATACACTTCGCAACCGATGATCGGCTTGATGCCCGCCTTTTGCGCCGCCTGGTAAAACTCGATGGCTCCGAACATGTTGCCATGGTCGGTCATGGCCACGGCGGGCATCCCGTAGCCAACGGCTTTCTTCATCAAATCCTTGATGCGCACCGCTCCGTCGAGCAGCGAATACTGCGTGTGCAGATGCAGGTGGACGAACGAATCGGCAGCAGCGGCAACGGGGGCGGCAGGAGCATCGGGCATGACGCCCGGAATTTAGGTTTTTTGGGAGGGATTGTCCAGCCACGACTTGCGGCGGCTCCGCAAAAACCACCGTATTTTGCAAACGAAAAGCCGCCCTCCACCACCGGTGGGGTGGAAGGGCGGCGGAAGGTTCGGCTGTATCGCTTCTCAGTTTTTCTGCGTCGCGCCGAAAAGCCGGATGAAACTTGGCTGGTAGGTCTTGCCGATTTTTGGCCCGAGCGTTTCACCTATCAGCACACGGCCATTCGGCTGCACGAAGATGCTTTGAACCTTGTCGTAGATCGTCGTGCCGGGATCAAACGCCCCAACGGTGCCGTTGGGATTGATCAAGCCGAGATAGCGGCGCGTGGCCCCGTCGATCTGCGTGAAGTTACCGCCGACGTAGATTTTCCCGCTCGACGTGGGGTCGGTCAACTGCTTGAGCACGTACACGGCGACCGGGTTCGACTCGCCGGCCGGTTCGCCCGTCACGCCGCCGACGAAGGTGGTGTCCAGCGAACCGTCATAGTTCAGCCGGGCCAGATGCGAAACCGCGTGCCCGTTCACGTTCGTGAACTCGCCCCCGATGATGATCTGCCCGGTGGGCTGGACGGCAATGGCGATCACGCGGGTGTCAATCACCGGCTTGAAAGTCGTGTCGAGGCTTCCGTCGATGTTGAGCCGCGCCAGCTTGGTGACCGACTGTCCGCCGACGTGGTTGAACGAGCCGGCGACCAACACCTTGCCGTCCACTTGTCCGCCCGAGTTCGGGGTGACGCTTTCCGCGAGCGCGAGCACGTCGTTGTCGATCTGCGAGCTGTTGTTGAAGCTCTCGTCGATGCTGCCGTCGTTGTTGAGGCGGACGACCCGCAAACGTTTTTTGCCGTTGAACGCGGTGAATTGTCCGCCGGCGACGATTTTCTGATTCGCTAAGGGCAGCAAGGAGGTCACGATGGCGTTCGAACTCGTGCCAGTGTTGAAGGTCGTGTCCTGGGTGCCGTCTGCGAAGATGCGCACGATGTTCTGCGCCGGGATCTTGTTGGCAGCCTGATACGCAGATTGGCCGAACAACCCGCCCAGGAGGATCTTTGGAAATCCGTTAGCGGTGACGACATACCGCTCCGGAACCGCCACGAAGGTGATGCGGTTGGTTGCTCCATAAATGGGCTGGATAAATTTTCCTTTCTCTAAGCCGTTGGGCTGGAGGTTGGTTTCCAGGAACCCACCGTCCCCGCCGGCGAGCACGACGTTGCCGTACGAATCATCCGGGTGCGGGTTCTGCTCGAAGAGCAACGCGTACACCGTCGCCGCGACCGTCGTCGGGGTGAACCCGGGGTCTACGGTGCCCGGGGTCTGCGCCCAGACCGAACTCATAGCTGGCAGGGTCAACGCAGCCGCGGCCAGCAGGCTGGGAAAAGTCCGCGCGCCCACAGGGAGGCGGGCGGCGCGCACAGGCCGGCGGGAGGAAAAAACGGAGGTAGGATTCATACGGCGCGAAAGCGTACGGGTTCCGTTGCCTCGTGAAAACCCATTTTTTGTAAAAAGGTGTCGGCGCTGCCGGGGTCATGGTGGCGGGAAGTTCTTTCTCCATTGCAAACTCCACCGATCGCGCTCTGACTACTCCTCTCCCTCTTTTCCATGCAAGCCTCCACCGCCCGTCACAACCGGATCGACCAGACCTTTTCACGCCTGCGTGCCGCCGGTGAAAAGGGGTTCATCGCCTACATCGCCAGCGGCGACCCCGACCACGAATCGACGATCCAGGTCGCGCTGGCGCTCCAGTCCGCCGGGGTGGACCTCCTCGAACTCGGGGTGCCCTTTTCCGATCCGCTCGCGGACGGCGTGGTGAATCAGGCTGCCGCCAGCCGCGCACTGGCCGCGGGCACGACGGTGGCGAGCGTACTGCAAGGCGTCCGCGACGCCCGCGCCCGCGGCCTGGAGATCCCGGTCGTGCTCTACACCTACCTGAACCCGGCGTACGCCTACGGCTTCGAGCGTTTTCTCCAGGCGAGCGCCGCCGCCGGGGTGGACGGCGTCCTGATCCTCGACCTGCCTCCCGACGAGGCCGGGCGCAACCCCGAACTCGAACGCCGCCCCGACGAGCTGAAGATGATCCGCCTCGTCGCGCCGAACACTCCTCCCGACCGCCTAGCGCTAATCGCCGCGGCGGCAGAGGGCTTCGTCTACTTTGTGTCGCGGGAGGGAGTCACCGGCGAACGCGCCAGCGTCGCCACGTCCATCGACGAACGCGCGGCGGCCATCCGGGCGGTCACCCCGCTGCCTGTCGTCGTCGGCTTCGGCATCTCCACACCCGAGCAGGCGCGCGAGGCAGCGCGCTCGGTGGATGCCGTAGTGATCGGCAGCGCCATCGTGCGCAAGATCGGCGAGATCAGCGACCGGCCGGACCTCGCCGCGCAGGTTGCCGCATTCGTCCGGCCCATGGTGGCCGCCGTCAAAAAAGATTCTTAGACACGACGGCGGGAAGTGAACAGATTATCTCCCCGCCGATCCGACTCTCCCGTATGCAAAAACTTTCCTTCACGAAGATGAACGGCGCGGGCAACGACTTCGTCCTGCTCGACAACCGCGCGGGCACCCTCGCGCTCGATCGCCACGCCATCGCGCGCCTCTGCGACCGCCACCGGGGGGTCGGCGCGGACGGCGTCCTGCTCGTCGAAACTCCACCCCCGGGCACCGCCGCGGAGTTCCGGATGCGGTACCACAACGCAGACGGCGGCGAGGCCGAGATGTGCGGCAACGGGGCTCGCTGCTTCGCCCGCTACGCGGCGCGCCTGACGGGCGGCGGCACGCGCGAAAGTCTGGCGTTCCAGACGGAAGCCGGCCTGATCCGGGCGCGGTTCGACGGCGAACTCGTGCATCTGGAGATGAGCCAGCCGACGGACGGGGCGGCGCTCGGCGAGTGGCCCCTGGACGACGGCACGCCGCTGCCCCGGAGTTACTTTATCAACACCGGCGTGCCTCACGTCGTCGTGTTAGTGGACGACGTGGAGACCGTGGACGTTCACCCGATCGGGCGCGCGATCCGCTTTCACGAGCGATTCGCCCCGAAGGGGACGAACGCCAACTTCATCGAACCCTACAGCACGGGCGAGATCATCCTGCGCACCTACGAGCGCGGCGTCGAGGGAGAAACCCTCGCCTGCGGCACGGGCGCGACGGCCAGCGCCCTGATTCACGCCGAGGCCAACGACCTCGTCGGCGTGGTCTCGGTCGCGGTGCGCGTGCGCTCGGGCGACGTGCTGCGCATCGGCTTCGAGCGGTCGGGACCATTCCGGTTCAGCCACGTGACCCTGGGCGGACCGGCCGATTTCGTGTTCAATGGCGAGATCGCCCTCTGAAGCTTTCGCTGATTCCGCGCCATGGTTTTCACCGGTACCTACACCGCGCTCGTCACTCCGTTTCGCGACGATGCGATTGACGAAGGGGCGTTCGCGCGTCTCATCGAACAGCAGATCGAAGCGGAGGTGGACGGGATCGTCCCCGCCGGCACGACCGGCGAATCTCCGACCCTGGACCACGACGAACACGCCCGCATCATCCGACTCGCCGTCCAGTGTGCGCGGGGACGATGCAAGGTAATCGCCGGCACCGGTTCAAACTCCACCCGCAAGGCCGTCGCGACCACCCGCGAGGCGGAGGCGGCGGGTGCAGACGGCGTGCTGCTGGTCGCGCCTTATTACAACAAGCCCTCGCAGGAAGGGCTCTACCGGCACTTTCGCGCGATCGCGGAAGCGACCACCCTGCCGGTGATCCTCTACAGCATTCCCGGCCGTTGCGGCGTCGAGATCGGCGTCGAGACCACGCGCCGGCTCGCAGTGGATTGCCGCAACGTGGTCGCCATCAAGGAAGCCGGCGGCAGCGTGGACCGGGTCAGCCAGTTGCGCGCGGCGCTGCCGGACGAGTTTTCGATCCTCTCGGGCGACGACGGCCTGACGCTGCCTTTCCTGGCGGTGGGCGCGGTCGGCGTCATCAGCGTGGCTTCCAACCTTGTCCCGAGCGCGATCGTGCGGCTGGTGCGGGCGTTCGCGCACGGCAAGCCCGACGTGGCGCGCGGGGTGCACGAGCGGCTGTACCCTCTGTTCCGGGACTTGTTCATCGAACCGAACCCCGTTCCGCTGAAAACTGCCATGGCCCTCGCGGGCGGCTGGCTGCGGCCCGAAGTCCGGCTGCCGCTCTGCGAGATGAGTGAGACAAACCTTGCCCAACTCCGGCGCACGCTGCTCGCGCTGGAACTGATCCGCGCATGAGCCACGCCGCCGTCAACGGCCCCTTGCGCGTGGCCCTGGTCGGTGCCGCCGGCCGGATGGGACGCGCCATCGAAGCCTGCGCCGCACGCGACGCGGCGAGGTACGAGGTCGCCGTGCGCGTCGGGCGGGATGATTCTCTCGATGCGGTGGGGCGCTGCGACGTGGTGATCGACTTCAGCAGTCCTGCCACGATCGGCCCGGTGCTCGCGGCGTGCCGGGCAGCCGGGAAAGGCCTCGTCCTCGGGACCACCGGGCATTCCGCCCTGGAACGGGCCGCCGTCGCTGACGCTGCGAGGGAGGTTCCGGTCGTGTTCGCCGCGAACTTCAGCGTCGGCGTCAACGCGCTTTTCTGGCTGACGCGCGAGGCGGCGCGCATCCTCGGCCCGGACTTTGACCTCGAAGTGATCGAAGTGCATCACCGCCTGAAAAAAGACGCTCCCAGCGGCACGGCCCGGCGCTTGGCGGAGATCCTGGCGGAGGCACGCGGGAAGAGCTACGCGGAAGACATCTGCCACGGCCGCGAGGGAATGGTCGGCGCGAGGACGGCAGGTGAAATCGGCATGCACGCGGTCCGGGGCGGCGACGTGGTGGGCGAACACACCGTGCTGCTGGCCGACGTGGGCGAACGGGTCGAACTCGTGCACCGCGCTTCCAGTCGCGAGACCTTCGCGGCCGGAGCGTTGCGCGCGGCGGCATGGCTCGTGGGGCGTACGCCGGGATTGTACGACATGGAGGATGTGTTAGGCTTGCGTGCGGTTCCTCCCGTCGGTGCATAGGTTGCTCGCGTTGCGACGCCCCTTCCACGTCCCATGAAACGTTTTTTCCGCGCGGTCGCCGTTCTCCTCCTCAGCCTGGCACTGCGTGGCGGCTTGTCCGCCCAAAACGCCGCCACTTCACCAACCCCCGCGATCCAGAACGGCGGCGAGGCGGCCGCCAAGGCTGCCGCCGACATCTGGCTGGCGCTGGTGGACGACAACCGCTACGAACCGAGCTACCAGACGGCGGCGGGTATCTTCCAGAAACTTGTCACCCGGGAGCAGTGGGTCAAGCTGGCCGGCAGCGGGCGGACACTTTTGGGCAAGGCGCGTTTCCGCACGGTGAAGGACACCAAATTTTCCGCCACGATGCCCGGCGCGCCCGACGGGCAGTACGTCGTGATCCACTACGCGGCCTCGTTCGAGAAGAAAGCGTCCGCGGCCGAGACGGTCACGGTGCTGCTCGACGGCGACGGCCAGTGGAAGGTCTGCGGCTATTTTGTCCGTTGAAAACGCTGGAGGCGTCCGCCGAAGTGATCCTGGTAGGGATCGCGCTCGGCTCGAACCAGGGCGACCGCTTGGCGAACCTGAAGGCGGCGCGCGACCGCATCAACCTGCTCGTTTCGGGCAGCGATCCCGCGCCGCCGGCCTGCCTGAGCGCCCCGGTGTTTGAAACCGCGCCGGTGGATTGTTCGCCGGGGGCGGGTCCCTTCCTCAACACGGTGCTGGAAATCGGCCACCCGTCGCCGTTCTCGCCGACGAAACTGCTGCGGGGGCTGCAAGGAATCGAAAACGCCCTCGGCCGGCCGACCCGGCACCCGCGCCACGCTCCCCGCACCATCGATCTCGACATCCTCTACGCGGGGGGTTTTCGTTCCGAGGTACGCGGATTGACCCTCCCCCACCCGCGTCTCGCCCAACGCCGCTTCGTGCTCGAACCCCTCGCCCACATCCGCCCGGAACTCGTGCTGCCCGGCGAAACTCGCTCCGTGGCAGAACTGCTCCGCACGATGGACCCTGAACAGATAGTCACGCTCTATGCATCGTGCTGGTGACCCCCCCCTCTCGCCCGACGACATCCGCCGCGCTAAAAGTGCAGGCCGGCGCATCGCCGCGCTGACCGCCTACGATTACCCCCTGGCGCGATTGCTCGACGAAAGCGGCGTCGACGTGATCCTCGTGGGCGATTCGCTCGGCATGGTCGTGCTCGGTTACCCGGACACCGTGCCCGTCACGATGGAAGACATGATTCACCACACGCGCGCGGTGGCGCGCGGAGTCCACCGTGCGCTGCTTGTCAGCGACTTGCCCGCTCGCAGCTACCGGACGCCGCAGGAAGCGGCCGACAACGCGCGCCGGCTCGTTGACGCCGGAGCCCGCGCGGTGAAGCTCGAAGGCGGCGTGGCGATGCGCGCGCAGATCGAAGCGGTCGTCGCGGCCGGGGTGCCGTTCATGGGCCACATCGGCATGCTCCCGCAGTCGGTACGCGAGGAGGGCGGCTACAAGATCAAGGGCCGCACCGCGCCCGAGGCGGAACTTTTGCTGGCGGACGGCCGCGCGGTGCAGGCAGCCGGGGCGTTCGCGGTCGTGGTGGAGATCGTGGCACCGGAGACCGCCGGGCGGCTGACGGCGGCGTTGGAGATCCCGACGGTGGGCATCGGTTCCGGGGCGAGTTGCGACGGGCAGATCCTCGTGACCCACGACCTGATCGGACTGTTTCCGTGGTTCCAGCCGAAGTTCGTGACCCCGCGCGCGCAGGTTGCCGACGCCATCCGCGAGGCGGTGCATGGGTTTATCGACGACACAACCCGTTGACCGGGAACTGCTTGGTGGCCATCCCGGTGCCGTGCTTGTCATTCCGCGCGGAATTGGTAGGATCGGATTGATGAACAAAACCGTCGTGCAAGTTCAGGTGCGCGCCGTCCTGCCCACCAAGGAAGGGTGTGCGGTGTTCCTGGGCAACAAGGAGAAGGTGTTCATCATCTACGTCGACCAGCACGTGGGAGCGGCGATCACGATGTTCATGCGCGAGACGCCCAAGGAGCGCCCGCTGACCCACGACCTGATGGCCAACGTGATGATGGCCCTCGGTGCGAAGGTGGAGCGTGTCATCATCAACGATTTGAGGAACGCGACCTACTTCGCGCGGCTCATCATCAGTGCCGAGAACGAACTCCAGCAGCGCAAGATCATCGAGATCGACGCGCGGCCGAGCGACAGCATCGCGATGGCTATTCAGCAGAAGTCGGCGGTGTTCGTCAGCCAGGATGTCTGGGACGAGGTAGACGACATGACCGACGTGCTCAAGAAGATGGAGGAAGGCGGGTTTGAGATCGAGGGGTAAGATGCCACCCGGAAACGGAAAAGATACCTGTCCCGAATGGCACTAAAGATAAGGCTGGTTTGGGAGTTTTCGCTTTCGCTC
>CAXTOX010000023.1:0-30107 GCA_964245885.1 uncultured Chthoniobacterales bacterium
GAGACCCGCGCCGTCGGCACCATCGACGCGCCGAATTGGATCATCAAAAACGTGCTCGACGACGTGGAAAGTTATCCCTCGTTCATGCCGTACATCGTCGAGAGCAAGGTGCTCTCCCGCAACCCGGCCAAGCACACGCTCATCGCCTACACGCGCATGACCCCGCCGCTCATCGACCCGCGCGATTACACGCTGCTCGTCCAGGATGATTCGCACAAGGCCAGCGACGGCACGGTGATCTACGGCAGCCACTGGACCCCGGCCAACAACAGCGGGCCGGCGGAGAAGCCGGGCACGGTGCGCGTGAACACCAACGAAGGCTCGTGGGTGCTGGAATCCATCGACAATGGCGAGCACACGCGCGGGACGTACACCCTTTTCACCGACGGCGGCGGGGGCATCCCGGCGTTCGTCTTCAACCAACTCAGCAAACGGCGGCTCAACGAGTTGTTCGAGGTGCTCGGCAAGCAGGCTAAGGAAGCCAAGTACCGCCAGAACAAGCCGGCGGGATCGTAGGCGCGGGTGGCGGGTGGTGAGGTTCTGCCCGGAGGCGATGAACAGCGGCATCCCGCCGCAGGCGTCCAAACCGACAGGTAGGGACCGCTCTCCGAGCGGTCCGAAGAATTTCTGGAAGACGCGTCGAGGCGGTGGAGGTTAGCCAAGCCAATTTACGGACCGCTCAGGGAGCGGTCCCTACCTGTCAGGGACGACCGGCCGCAAGCGGCCTGCTCAGAAATCTTCTCGCCTCTCCCTCACGTTTCGCGGCCGGTGTCCGCAGGCGTGCCGCGTCCGGCGAAGGCCAGGTAAGCTGTCAGGCAGACCAATTCCGCCGAGCCGAACACGATCTTGAGCCAGTACGGCAGCACCGGTTCATGGTACTGAGAGAAGAACGCCTCGACGATCCCCGCCCACACGAGCATCAGCGCCACGCCGACGATGAGCGTGACGAGGTCCGCGCGCACCGCCGCGAGCCGCTGGCGCAACGGCACCCGCCGGCCCCAGCCGATGATCGCCCCACCGAGCACCAGCCCGGCCTGGCCGGCGACGAGGATCGCGGGGAACTCGATGGACCCGTGCGGCAGCAGCCAGCCAGCGAGGAACGTTCCCTGCCCATCGTGCAGGTAGTCGAAGCAGATCGCGCCCGTCGTCACGCCGTTGTAAAAGAGGATGACGACCGTGCCCACGCCCCACGTCAGCCCGAGGGCGAGCGCCTTGATGGACACGCCGATGTTGTTGGCCATCAGGAAGCCGGAGAACGACGCCTTGTGCCCGGTGAGCCGCTGGCCCCCGTCTTCCTGCTCCTCGGCGACGCGTTCCGAGGGCGTGATCTGGTCGTGGCCGTAGATCATCGTCACCGCGCGCGCCTCCGGGTCGACCGCCACCGCGAACGCTCCGAAGCCCACGCCCACCAGCGTGATGGCCACCGTCAGCCAGAACGCCGCCGCGTGCCGACGAAAGGTCCGCGGAAACGTCCCCGCCAGCCAGTGCCACGGCGCCCGCCAGTCGAAGGGCTGCGCGCGGCCGGTCTGCGAATGGATCTCGGCGTAGGCGCGGGCGACGAGCGCGCCGAGGGTGCGGCGCAGGTCGCGTTCGGCGGAAAAGGTGTCCAGGCGCGCGAGGTCGCCGGCGGCGCGTTGGTAGAGGTAATGGAGCCGCTCGGCCGCGGCGAGGTCCAGGCCGCCCCGGCGCGAGCCGTGTTGGTCGAGGGCGTCGAGGCGGGTTTCGAGTTCGTCCCAGGAGGGGCGTTCGGCGGCGACGAAGCGTTCGAGGTCGATGATCACGGGAAGGCGGAAGGCGGAAGGCGGAAGGCGACAAACGAAAAAATCGCTTTCCGTTGCCCGATTTTTGCTTTCTCTTCTCTGGCGTTTGTCCTTCTACCTTCTGCCTTCTGCCTTCTGCCTTCCATGAAAAAACTTTCCTTCCTCTCGGCCCTCGGCGCTTTCGCGCTCCTGCTGCCCCTGTCGGCCGCTCCCACCGGCGGTTCCCTGTACGACCTGCCGCTCAAGGACATTGACGGCAAGGAAACCTCGCTCAAGCCCTACAAGGGCGAGGTCATGCTCATCGTCAACGTGGCCTCCAAGTGCGGCAACACCCCGCAGTACGCGGCGCTGGAGAAAGACTACGAGAAGTACAAGGACCACGGTTTCGTGGTGCTCGGCTTCCCGTGCAACCAGTTCATGGGCCAGGAGCCGGGCTCGAACGATCAGATCAAGCAGTTCTGCTCGGAGACCTACGGCGTGGTGTTCCCCATGTTCGACAAGCTCAACGTCAACGGCTCCGACCGCAGCGCGCTCTACACCCAGTTGGCCGGGCCCGGCTCGCCGTACCCGGGCGACATCAAGTGGAACTTCACCAAGTTCCTCGTCGGCCGCGACGGCAACATCCTGGCCCGGTTCGAGCCCAAGCAAAAGCCGGACGACCCCGAGGTGACCAAGGCCATCGAGGCGGCGCTGTCGGTGAAGTGAGGCGCGCCGATGCCTGATCCTGACGGTCTCGAACGTTTCGTTCTCGCCCAGCAGGAAGACTACGCAACCGCCCTCCGGGAGATCACCGCCGGGCGCAAGCGCAGCCACTGGATGTGGTACATCTTCCCGCAAATCGACGGGCTTGGCTCCAGCGAGACTGCGCGACGCTACGCGGTCAAGAGCGCCGACGAGGCCCGGGCCTACCTCGCCCACCCGGTGTTGGGCGAACGGCTGCTGGCCTGCGCGCGGGCAGCGGTGGCCCACGAGGGCAGGAGTGCCACGGAGATTTTTGGCTCGCCCGATGATTTGAAGCTGCGTTCGTCGGCGACGTTGTTCGCCGCCGTGTCGCCGCCGGACTCGGTGTTCCAGCGGTTGCTCGACCAGTTCTATCCCGACGGCCCGGACGCGGCGACGCTGCGGCTGCTTGATAGGCGCTGAAGCGCCGTTGCGGTGTGCCCTGCGGGAGCATTGCGGCGTGCATCGCGCGCACGCTGGGGCAGAGCCAGAGGACCCTGCCTTTTTCTTCGCAACGCCCCTCGCAACCCGCAACCCGCAACGCGCCGAAAGCGCATCGCAACGGCGCGGCGGTCCGCTACAGGATCTGCCGCCGCTTGACGTTCATGTACTGGGTGACGAGTTGCTCGGTCATCCGCTCGGGATCGAGCAGCGCCACACGCACCCCCGCGCGCCGCAGGAGCAGTTCGCGCTCGCGCAGCCGCTGCCACTGGAGATGGCCGCCGAGGCGTTGGTAAACGTCCTCCGCCGTCGTGACCGACGCCCCACCGTCCGGGTCAGCGAACAACGGGGTCGCCCCTGCGGGCCGCAGGCTGCCCACGATCACGACGTGCTGGCGGCTGACCCGCTCGACCGCGCGCGTGAACGCCTCCGCCTGGAGGGCGTCGTCGAGCGTGGTCAGGAACACCAGCAGCGCCCGCCGCCGCAGCCGCAGGCGCAGGAACGTGCTCAGTTCGTCGAAGTCCGGCGTCGCCGGGGCCGGTTCCAGCGCGTAGATCGCCTCGCGGCACGCGTCGAAGTGCGCCGCGCCGTTTTTCGCCCGCAAAAACCGCTGCACCCCGGCCGCAAACGTCGCCAGCCCGAACAGGTCGCCCTGCCGCTCCGCCGCCAGGCACAGCAGCAGCGCCGACGAAACGTAACGCTCCAGCACGGTCGGCACCGCGTCGGTTTGCACCGCCGCCAGGACTCCCGCCTCGGCATCTTTGCCGTCGTCCACCGTCAGCGCACCCGGGGCGGTCCGGCCGCTCAGGCGCGAGGCGTCGATGACGACGTACACCTCCTGGGTGCGCTCGACCTGGAAGACCTTGCTCACCGGCTTCTGGCGGCGTGCGGTGGCCTTCCAACTGATGTCCTCGATGCTGTCGCCGGCCACGTAGTCGCGCAGCTTCTCGAAATCGCGTCCGCGCCCGACTTGGCGCTGCGCGTGGCTGCCGATGCCGTGGCGCGTCAGGAACACCGCCGCCGCCTGCCGCCGCTCGGCGCGCAGGTCCGGGTAGACGCGCAGTTCGCACGCCACCGCCCGCGAACGCCGCACGCTCCAGAGTCGCCACGGCGAATCCTCTCTATAATAGATGCGCTCCAGCCGGAAGTTGCCCCGGCGCAGCCCCGTGCACGGCCAGGTGAACAGCGTGCGCGCGACGCCGGGCGCGAGGTGCGCGTCGAGTTCCTCGTCGGGCGCACGGACTTCCGCGGGCCACGCCAGCCCGAGCCGCAGGGTGCGCGCGGGCAGCCCGGAACAAGTGTGTACGGCGACGAAATCCAGCCCGCCTGCCCGGCCCTTGGATAGCCGCACAACCTCCGGGAACCGGAATGCGAGTCCCGCGCCCGCCCGCCGGCGGCCGACGAACGCATCGACCAGCGCGACGAGGCCCGCCGCCGCGGCCGTCAGCATCGCCGCCGGAGCCAGGGCAGGCCGCAATCCGCCGAGAACCGCCAACGGGGTGAGCACGCCGCCGACCAGGAGCAGCAAGGAAACGCGGGGGATGAGCATCGCCGTCCAGGATGCCTGAAGCGGGTGGCGGGGTAAAAGCAAAAATCAGGGGCTGCGGACCGTCCCGGCGGTCCTCGAACAACCTGTCGCCACAAACAAAATATAACCCTAATTTGCTCAGTATATTTGTCTCGTAACATGCTGTGGACTAGATACATGGAAGAGCGCGCATCGAAATTTTTCCGCCCGGAAGTGCTGGGGTGTTCACCTTAGCGACGAAAACTTTGCAAATTAGTTTGTCAACCGCTGCCAGCGTTGTTACTCCTTGGCCGAATTAAGGCGGGACAGCCGGCGCAGCCCGAAGGCAGCGCAGGTCAAAACGAGGGCACAAGCAGCAGCCGGAGGGAGACCAACGGACTGCAGATTTGTCATCTCGAACGCCATCACCGACCGAGTTGCTGCTGACACCAAGACATCATGGATAAAGGAAAACGTAAACTCGCCACCTCGCTCCTCGCGGCGGCGGCTCTCACCACCACCACGGCCTCCGTGCAAGCCGTCGTTTACACGGAAACGAGTGACGCCGGCCAGACCCTCGCCACCGCCAACAACACCGGCCTGTCGGTGGGCGGCACGGGCACCTTGACGGGTGTCGCGGGCACCATCGGCACCTCGACCGACGCGGACCTCTATCAGTTCACCGTCAACAGCCCGATCGCGTTCACCGCGACGGTGACCGGCGGCGCGAGCAGCGTTGCCGGTGCTGGCCAGATCGACACCTCGATGTTCCTGTTCAACTCCCTGGGCGCGGCGCTCATCGCCAACGACGACCAAAGCAACACCGTTTATTACCAGAGCTCCTTCACCATCAACCTGGCGGCGGGGACTTACTATCTGGGCGTTTCGCTCTCGGGCAACGAGCCGGTCAACTCGAACAACCAGCTCCTCTTCACGACGGACCAGCCGACGACCAGCGTGCGCGGACCCGCTTCGGGCCTGAACCCGACGGCCGAGAGCACCTTCAACGGCAACACGTCCTTTGCCGAGACGGGGCCGTACTCGGCCACCATCACCTCCACCGCTGTCGTGCCCGAGCCGACCACCACGGCCGCCCTCGCCTTTGGCGGGATCGCCTCCCTCGTGTTCCTGCGCCGCCTGCGCCGGCAACAAAACGCCTGATCCGAAACCCTTCCTCGTTGGTTCGAAACAAACCTCACGTCCTTTCCGAAAGTTAGCTCACCGATCATGATCACCACTTCATCCAGTCTCACCCGTTTCCGCCGCCGCCTGCGGCTCGCGGCTATCTCCGTGCCGACGGTTGTCGGCCTCGCCCTGCTGGGCGGCCCGTCCGCTCACGCCAAGCCCATCCCGAGCAATCTCGGCAACGGCTTGGACAAACTCGTGGAGAGCAACCTGGCGGTCGTCCAAGCCACCAAGCTGGGCCGGCGCCTCGAAGGTGCCGTGACCGTCAACGGCAAAACGTACATCGACGATACGACGGCGGCCGTTGCTACCAATTCTCTTGGCGACGCGGCGGGCCGGCTCCTGGTTCGCATCAACCTCAATAGCTCCGTCTCCTTCCGGGAAGCGCGCACCGCCATGGAGGCAAAAGTGCCTTCGCTGACGATCACCGCGGTGGATGAGAAGTACAAAGGCGCGGGCGTGATGAATGCCTACGTGGACGTGGCGGACGTGCCGACGCTGGCAAAGTCGCCCGGCGTCACGTCGGTCATTCTGGAGTGGAAACCTCGCCACAACGCCGCCGTGCAAGTCAATCCTGTCAATCCGAAGGACGGCGGGAAGCTGCAGCCAAACGCGACCGTGGGTGAGACGCTGACCAAAGTCGGCACGACGTTCGACCAGGGCGTCACGCAGCACCGCGTGGACCAGATCAGTTCCTTCTTCAACCCGGGTGCCACGCTCAACCTCGCGGGCCAGGGAATGCAGGTTGCCTGCATCTCCAACAGCTTCGCGGCCAACACCTCGTCGCCTGCGTCCGTGGACGTGACCAACAACGACCTGCCCGGCTCCGCCAGCACGACCAACACCACCCCGGTGTTCACCCTGAAGGATGATTTGACCAGCGCCGCCAGCGACGACGAGGGCCGGGGCATGCTCCAGATCGTCTACAAGATGGCGCCTTACGCGAAGCTCGGCTTCGCCACGGCGGACGACGGGGAGGTGGCTTTCGCCAATTACATCCGTGGCCTGGCGGGAATCGCTAATTATACGGTCGCCGGCCAGACGTTCGCCGCCGACACGATCTGCGACGACGTGGGCTACTTCGACGAGCCGTTCTTCCAGGACGGCATCATCGGCAACGGCATCGACGACGCCGCCGCCGCCGGCGTGTCCTACTTCTCCAGCGCCGCCAATGACATCGGCACCAACGGCTACGACAGCGACACCCGCTGGGTCGCCAACGGCACCGGCCTGACCGCCGCCGCCGGTAACACCGCGCTGGCGGGCACGAACATCAACCTGACCAACGTCCCGACGGCCCTGTACGCGGGCGGCTTCCACAACTTCAACCCGAACGGGTTGGACGTGGCGCAGACCGTCAACGTCGCCGCCAACAACACCGTGGTGACCACCTTCCAGTGGAATGACGTGTACGACCAGAATACGTCGGTCAACGTGACGGGCACGCTGCTCCAAACCACCGGCACGTTTACCACGGCACCCCTGACCTTCACGGCCACCGGCACGGTCACGGCGGGCACCAACTATCAGGTGGTGGAGGCGGCGACCAACGGCAGTGGCTTTGACGGCATCATCACGGTTTACAAGTCGGACGGCACGACGGTCATCGCCGGTCCTCAAGACACGGGCACGGACGAGCAGGTGCGTTTCACCGCCACCGCCAACGACACGGGCTTCGTGGTCAAGGTGGATCATTTCAGCACCACGACGGGCACGTTCTCGCTGGCGGTGCAGTCCTTCCAAGGCTTCACGACTCCCGGGCCGACGACGAGCCTGAGCATCCTCGCGTTCAACGTGACGACGGGTGCCTACGTTCCCGCCAGCTCGCTGACGGCGGATGCCTTTGCGACCAACGAGCCGATCCAGCTCGGCTACACCAACCGCACTTCGGCGGCGGTGCCGCAGATCCAGTACGTCATCGCGCGCAGCGTGGTGCCCGCCGCCGGGTTCAATTTCCCGACGCACCTCCGTTATCTCCTCCCCGGCAACGGGCGCGCGGGCTACGGGCCGGCGGAGTATTTCACCTACAACACGGTGACCACCGGTGGCCACGCGATGGCGCAAGGCTGCAACGGTTGCGCTGCCTACAGCGTGTTCCGTCCGAGTTTGCCGGAGACTTTCACCTCGCCCGGCCCGGTGACGATCTACTACAACAAGCAGGACCAGCGCCTCGCCACGCCCGAAGTGCGGCTCCAGCCGCGCATCGCGACGGCGGACGGCGCGAACGTCTCGGCGAACCTGAGCACGATCTTCGCTTCAGACAATGCGAACGATCCAGATACTACACAGGGTCAGTTCTACGGCACCAGTGCCGCCGGTCCGCACGCCGCCGCCATCGCCGCGCTCGTGCTCCAGAATAAAGGCGGCCGCCGCAGCGTCACCCCGGCGCAGATGACCAGCATCCTGGAACGCAGCACGTTCCCGCATGATCTCGATCCGAACTTCTCGTCCGGCACCGCCCGCGTCACGGGTGGCACTACCGGCACGGGCAAGGTGGCGATCACGATCAGCAGCGACGGCAGCACGGCCAGCGCGACGGGCTTGACCTCCACCGGCGGCAACGACACTAATTCGTTCACCGTCTCCTACGTGGGTGGCAGTTCGGTCACCAGCCTGGTGTTTAACCCGGCTGGCACCACGGCGGACGGCGGCGTCAGCGGCGGCAACAACGGCGTGACGTACAACGCGCCGGAAGCCACCGTTGGCGGCACGACCACCTACTTCGAGAATAACCTGCCGGGGGTGGTCTTCCTGCCCGCTCAGAAGGTGTTCACGTTGAATCCGACGACGAACACCGGCACCATCAACAATGCCAACGCCAACAGCGTGACAGGAGCTGTCTCGTTGGGCAGCAACCCAAACGGGCTGAACACGACGCAGTACCTCACGGACACGATCACGATCCCGAGCGGTAACTTCACCAGCAGCAACACGTTACGCTTCACGATCGGACGCGGGTTGGCGTTTGCCTCGACGACGGGCAGCACCTACAACGCGGTGACCAACGCGACGGCGGGTGCGGTCTTCTACTCCGCCGACATCTTCGGCGGTGGTGTGAGCCTACCGAGCGGCACGGTCAGCACGACGGGCATGCCCTTCAGCGGGACGACCGCTGACGGCGGCACGTTCAGCGGCACGATCGTGAACCGCATCGGTTCCGGTTGGGCCACGCAGGACGGCTACGGGTTCATCAATGCCCAGACTGCCGTCTCGCAGACCGTGCAATAACGGCGCGGCGCGGTTCGCGTGCCTCTAAATAAAGAGGGCGCTGCTCACAAGAGCAGCGCCCTTTTACGTTTTCAGATGCCGCCGTCTGGCCCGGGTTGCACGCCGGCAGCCCGCACGCTTCCTTGTTCCAGGAAAGAGTCCGCTTCTCCGCCAAACCAGCAGGTTTGGTGTCCGGGTCGCTGCGGCACCTACCTAGGCACCGCGACTTTTTCGAGCACTTGCCCGATCACCTCGGCCAACGTCAGCCCTTCGATCTCGAATTCCGGCCGCAGGACCAGCCGGTGTTCGAGCACCGGCTGGGCCAGTGCCCGCACGTCGTCGGGCGTGACGAAATCCCTGCCGTCCAACGCCGCCGCCGCCCGGCTGGCCAGCAGGAGCGCCTGCGTCGCGCGGGGACCCGCACCCACGAGCACGCTTTCCTGGGCGCGGGTACCGCGCACCACGTCCACGACGTAGGCCACCAGTTCGTCGCGTACCACCACCGCCGTGAGGCTGGCGCGCAACGCGGCCAGCGACTCGGCGGTGACGACCGCCCGCACCTCGCCCCGCGCGAGCATCGCCTCGGGGGCATCGTGCGCGGAGAGTGTCTTCTGCGCGAGCGAGAACTCGTCGTCGCGCTCCGGGTAGGGCATCACGATCTTGAAAAGGAACCGGTCGCGCTGCGCTTCCGGCAGCGGGTAGGTGCCCTCGCTCTCGACCGGGTTCTGCGTGGCGAATACCGTGAAGTTCGGCGAGAGCGCGTGCGTCTCGCGGTCGATGGTCACGGCGCGTTCCTGCATCGCTTGGAGCAGCGCGCTCTGCGTCTTGGCGGGCGCGCGGTTGATCTCGTCGGCGAGCAAAAACGTCGTGAAGATCGGCCCCTTGACCATCTGGAACGCGTTGCGCTGGAGGTCGAAGATGTTCGTGCCAGTGATGTCGGCCGGCATCAGGTCCGGGGTGAACTGGATGCGGTTGAAATCCGTGCCGAGCACGTGGGCCAACGTGCGGACCAGCAGGGTTTTGGCGACGCCCGGCACGCCTTCGATCAAGGCGTGCTGGCCAGTGAAGATCGCGATGAGCGCCTTGTCGACCACCGCCTGTTGCCCGATGATGACCTTGCTGACCTCGGCGCGGGCAGCAGCCAGCAGGCTTTTGAGTGGGTCGAGGTTCTCCATTGGGGAAAGGATCAAGGGTCAAAGATCAAGGATCAAGAATCAAAGGCAGAAAAGAGGGTAATGGTACAGTTTGGCAAGTTCTCAGCCCCGGCAGGGGCGTCAGAAATTAGCCCACGGCGTGAGCCGTGGAAAAACGATCAATCCGTGAGCCTAGCCCCGGCGGGGGCGGCAGAAAACCGGCCGGGTAGTCCCGGCAAGAGGGCCTCCTTTCTGCCGCCCCTGCCGGGGCTGACCCGTTTTTTGTTCTTTTCCCACGGCTCACGCCGTGGGCTAATTTCTGACGCCCCTGCCGGGGCTGCCAAGACATCAAACTGTACCACCACCGAAAAGAGCCTTGTTAACACCGCCTCCCGTGTTTCGCTTTACCCTGCTTTCTCGGTCTTCAGGTCTTGGATCTTGGATCTTGCTCCTTGGCCGCGGCGCACATCGCCCGGTAGACCGCGGCGGCCGGGGAGCGTTTCCGCGCTGGTTGCGAAGTTTCCTGTTCGACGACCGCACGCACCCGTTCAACCGGGCGCGCTGCCGTCGGCGCGCCGGCGCTGCCCGTCTCCCATTGCGCGAGGCAGACGGCGGGCAGGTCGCGCGGGCGCACGCTGCGCCGCAGGAGATTGAGATAACCGGTGTCCGCCGAATGCCCGCGCACCGTGTCCTCGCCGGCGAGGCTGCCGCTCTCCGTTCCCGGACGCAACGGCACGAGGCTGACCAGATTGCGCCACACGAAGAGCGCCACGAGCAGCGCGACAGAGGCCAGCGCGCCCTGGAGCCGGTAGCGGCGCGCGAGGGTCATCAGGCCCGGCTGCTCGCGGATGTTGAGGTGGCTTTCGTCGAAGATCACCCGCCGCCCGTCGCCGACCAGGGCCGCGAGCACGGCCGGGCTAGGATCGTTGCGCAAGCCCTCGTTGCTCAGGAAATAACTGTCGCCCACGAGGACCAGTTCGCCGCCCGCCGTCCCGAACGGCCGCGCCACGATCACCGGCTGGCCGCGCCGTTTGTAGAGCGAATGCCAGCGCGACGCCACCGCCAGCACCGTGCCCGTGCGGAAGTCCACGACCGAATGCCAGGGCACCGCCTCCTGGTCGAGCGCGAACGCCGCGTCGGGACCGCCGCGCAGGGCGAGCGCCGGATCGGGCGTGGCGTAGGCCAGCTTGTCGGCGGCGAGGGGCGGCGGATTGAGGTCGAGAGGGGCGTCGGATCGGCCGGAGGCGCTGTTCCCCGCGCGGCGAACGAGGTCGATCCCCCAGCGCTCGATCAGGTCGGGCGGACGGCTTTCTGCCGCCAGGCGTTCGGCCGTAGGACCCTCGCGGCCGGTGCTGGTGCGGCGATCCAGGCGGGAGGAACGCGCCCCGGAGAGTCTTTTGAGGCTGGGATCGACGGAAGTCGGCTGGAAAGTGATGACCACCCGGCCGCCGCGCCGCATGATGGCTTCCAGGCGTTCGACCTCCGCCGGCTTCAGGAGGAACGGCCACGCTAGGGCGTCCTCGCCGAGGTCGAAGCAGGTGAAGGTTTTCTCGCCGTTGTCGTAGTCGGCGGGCCGCAGGGGCTCGGTTCCCAACGCGGAAAGCGGACGCAGGCTCCGCTCGGTGCGCAAGCCGGGCAGGGCGGCGAGGCTCTCGTAAAACGCCTTGGCACCGAGCGGGTCGCTGCGCAAGGTCGAGTACGGCGGGTACACGTCGCCCACATCGAAGCGCAGCTCGAACAGATGCACCACACCAGCCGCGAACACCACCAACACCGCGATGAGCGCCACGAGGCCCCAAGGCACCGACCGCCGCGCACGGCGCGGAGTAGCGAGGACAGGCTGAGAAGGCGGCATGAGCAGAGAAGTCAGAAGTCAGAAGGTAGAAGGAGAGAAAAGTCGGAAGGCAGGAGGCGGACAAGCAGAAGATCTTTCTCTGTTTCTCCTTCTACCTTCTACCTTCTGACTTCTGCCTTCTCACGCAGGGAGTTCGGCGGCGATTTGGGCGCGGTCGTTCTGAAAATCGGTGAGGAGAGTGTCGTCGGCGGGATGGGAACCGTACCAGACGCGCTCGAAGCGGGCGACGAGCCGCCCGAAGGTCTCCTGCAAACCGGCGCGGTCGCGGGCGCGCCGGCGGAGTTCGCCCTGGTAGTCGCGGTTGGACTTGTGACGCGCGATGCCGAGCAGCCCACGCCCGCCGAGGTTGGAAAGGGCCGACAGGTAAAACGCGCGCAGGGCCAAGCGGCGTTCCCCGCGTTCGAGCAGGCGGCGGGCGAGTGACAGCCATTCGTCCTCGGGGAGTTGGTCCGCGAGCACGGCTTCGTCGGTGAGGTCGGGCAGTGCCACCGACGCGGCCGGCGCGGCGTTGCCGGCGAGGTCGCGCGCGGCGCGCCGGGCCTGCCAACCGCGGACCAGGAGGATCACCACCGCCACGGCGCACAGGGCGAGCAACCCATAAAGAAGCGGCTGCAAGCCGATGCCGCCAAACGTCGGCCCACCCCGGTCCGCCGCCGGCTCCGACGCGGGCGGCTTCTCGTCGCGATGGAACCAGCGGCGCAGGGTCTCAAACCATTTTCCGATCTTCTCGCCGACGCTGCGAAGAAACCGCCCGAACGCGCTCGGCTGCTGGTCCTTCGCCTCCGGCGCGGCCAGCGGGCGCGGGTTGCGCCAGGTGAACTCCCGTCGGTTGAGCACGTCGCGCACCGAGCGGTTCATGGCGTCGGGAGACACGCCGGCCTCGCGCGCGGGCGCGGGCGCGGGGGCCATGGCGGGCGTGGCGGCGAAGCTGGAAGGCAAAAGGCAGAAGGCAGAAGGTAGAAGAAGAAGGACCAGAAACAGCAGAGGGCAGGCAGCAGATCGGAGGAAGAAGGGGCGTGTCGGCATGGATCGGTCTCCTGGTCGGGTTTCTTCTGCCTTCCGCCTTCTGCTTTCTACCTTCCCACCACGGGCGGCAGAGCGTTCAACTCGCTGAGCAGGTCCTCCCCGGTGGTCTCCGCGTCGGCGTAGAAACAGCGCAGGGCGTAGAACGTCTTCGCCAGCGGGTCGAGCGCGAGGTAGACCAGGGTGACGCTGACGGCGAGAAACGTCGAGTTGAACAACGCCAGCCCGCTGGAGCGCGTGAAGGCGTTCTCCTCGCCGGTGAAGGTCTTCAGCAGGTTCGGCACGGTGAACATCGTGACCATCAGTGCCAGCCACGCGAAGAACCCCAACGCGGCGAGCACACCGAGCGCCCGGTGGTTTTGCCCGGGCCGCACGAGGGCGTGCCGCCAAGCGCGCGCGGCGGGAGGGCGTTCCGACGGCTGGCCGTCGCCGCAGACCGTGAGGTTCTGGTAAAACGCGTACGCCCAGCCGATCGGGAAAACGAGCGCCACCGGCAGCACGAAAAGCCCCGTGGGCTGCCAGGTGAACTGCACGAGGGCGGCGCGCGCCAACCGCCCCGCCGTCCAGCGTCCCGCCGGCCGGCCGGTGAACTGCGCGCGCATCCGTGCGGCGAACACCGTCTGGCCGGTTTTCATGGCGACAAAAAGCAGGGCCAGACCCAGGGCCAGGGTCGTGCCGCGCTCGGCGGCGTCGGCGCTGCGGCTCATATCCGCCCAGAAGTACAGCAGCGCCAGCACGAAGGGCAGCGTGGAGGCGTAATAGATCCCCAGCGTGGCCGCCGGCGCGGCGCGCAGGCGGTGGATGGCCTCGTCGAGCAACGACAGCGCCGACTGGCGCGGGTCGGGCGCGCTCCGCGGTTTGGGCATGTGGTAGCGCGGGCTTTCCTTCGCCGGAGCGGGAGCCGGACCGGCGGCGATTGGGGCAGCGGCGGGATTCATTCGCCGGTTTCCCCGAAGATCGAGTGCTTCCAGAACGTGCCCTCGTGGAACTGCTCGGGCAGGGACACGAGCCATCCCGCGACGAGGTGAAAGAAAAACCACGCCGTCACGATCCCCGCGCCCACCTGCGCCGCGCGCCACGCGTTGGCCGCCACCGCGCGCCAGGCCCGCCCCGCCCGCCCGCCGCCCGGCCGCAGGCGGCGTTCCCCGGCGGCGAACTGCGTGCGCAGACAGGCGGCGCACACCATTCGGCCGGCGTGTTCGGTGACGCACTCGCGGCAGAAGAACCGCGCGCACGACGGGCAGCGCGCCGCCGCCTCGCGCTCGGCGTGGTTCCAGCAACGCTGGCGGGTCAGCGGCAGTTGAAGGGGCGGGGCGGACGTGGCCGACATGCGCGTGGGGTGGTTCAATAATGATAACCCGGGAGCGTCGTTTCCGGCCGCGCGGCCGGGGGCGGGTTTTGGTGCGTCCGCGCCTGGTCGACCAGGCGCGCGGCTTCGTCGGGCCGCAACGCGCCCTGGACCGGGTCCACGCCCGCGATGATCGTGTCCAGTGCCCGGCGCGCTTGGCGCATCCGGCTGAGCGAGAACAAACGCTGCGGACCGAGCGCAGTCAGCAGGACGGTGTGGCAGGTGGGACCACGCCCGACGTTGATGAGCAGCAGGAGCGCGAGAACGCCGCAGATGACCGAGAGGCCAAAGCGGTCGGCAAAAGGGGCTCGCTCGTTCAACGCGCCTGCCAGCGAGAACAGCAGCAGCGCGAGCGGGATGGCGAGAACGAGGTTGTAGACCAACCCGCGCACCGTGCGCCGGATCTGAATGGCCTGGATGTCGCCGAAGGCGAAACGCTGGATCTCCTGCGTGTAGCTGCGCACGGTTTCCTGGACGAGTTGCGCGTCGTCGATCCACAGCCGGGCGCTGACCGTCGCGCGAGACCGACGCAGGGTCGGCGAACGTCCCGGCAGACGCCGAAGGCGCGGCTGCGGCGGGGCGTCGGCAGGAACGGGGACGGAAGGCTCGGGCGGCATGGCGTCTTCGGATTATAACACCCGCGAATGCCGGTGCAGGTAGGTGTATAGAACAAACAACCAACCCACGATCTGCGAAAGGGCCAGCAATCCCGTGACGACCAACCGCCCCCGGCCGCGCGGCACGGGACTGCGCGCCGGTTCGTTCCAGTAGCGGATGACCATGAACAGCGCGACCGGCGCGGAGATCATCGTCGTGACCCCGACCGTGAAGGTCCCCAGCGCCATCCCCCCGAGCAACACCGCCAGCGCCACCTGGTCGTGGAGCGTGCGCCGGCCTCCGGTGCGCAGCCCCCGGCCCGCCTGCCGGGCGACCTCCACGCACGCCGGGCAGACGTGGCGGTTGTCAATCTCCAGGTCGCACAGCGCGCACAGGAACCGCCCGCAATCCTCGCACGGCACCACCGCCTTTTTGTGCGGATGGTAGAAGCAGCCGGCGTCTTCCTGGGAGGCGAGCACCTCGGACGAACGGCCGCGCGTGGCCGGACGCAAGAACGCCGGGAACACCTGGAGGATGAGCGCGGTGCCGCACGCCGGGCACGCCACGGGCGTGAGCGTGTTGACAACCGCGCCCGGCAGCGGCGTCTGGCATTTGTCGCATTGCAGGAGCGCCATGGTCGCGGATCGTTATTCCTTGTAGACGATGCGCGTGTCGGCCATGTGGTCGTGCAGCGCGCGTTTCTGGTCGTCGAACGCCGCGATGAGGAAGCCGATGGTCAACGTGAAGTTATTGACCAGTTTGGCGAAGTAACGGCCGACGGCGCGACCGTAGGTCACCCTCGTGCCGTCCGAACGCACCACGCGCAGGTTGCAGATCAGCTTGCCGGGCGTCCCGCCGAAACGACCGGTGAAGAAAACGTCGTACGCCGCCCCGACGCACATGCTGAACACCCAGTACGCTATCTGCGGGCCGAACCCCCTCGCGGCGTCATAGACGAGGGTGGCAGGGAACAGATAGGATGCCGCAAATTTCAAGACGAGCGAGACCGGCAGCATGATCAACGCGTCGAGCAGCACCGCGCCGAGGCGGATCCAAAAGCCGCCGAACCGCGCCGACAGCACGCCGTACGCGCCGTAGGCCGGCGACATGCCCTGGCGCATCTTTTGTAGCAGGAGCGGTTTACAGGCCGCGCAGACGTTGAAGCCCTCCAGCCGGATGACCTCGTCCGCCGGGAAAACCCGTCCGCACTGGGAACACTGCGCCTGGTAGGCGGAGCCGTCCGCGGCCGGCGAGACCGGGTTCGCCGCCGACCCGACCACCGGCGCGGTGGAAACCAACGGGATCGCGCGCGCTTGGGCAAAGGGCATCCAGTCCGGCATGCCGTTGCGCCAGACGAGGGTTTGGTCGGCGACGGTGCCGTTGCCGACCAGCCGGGCGAACTCGTCATCATCCACCGGGCCGGCGCGCTGGCCCTGGTACGCGTAGAACCAATTCATAAAAGGGAGCGGAAAGAGTGCCGGGAACGGAGGCAAAATGCAACGGGGTAGTTGCGGGTTGCGGGTTGTGGGCAACAGCCAACGGGACACGCGTCGTGGGGCGCGAGTGGCACTTTAACACGGAGACACGGAGAACACGGAGACCGGAGGAGGAAAACAGCAGGAGGAGAAAGGGACGAAGCACGGACAGGCAAACAATCCCCTCGACTATTTCTGCCGTTTCCTTTTCTTCTCCTCCGGGCTCCGTGTCCTCCGTGTCTCTGTGTTAAGATTCCGCTTTCCGTCACGGGGGACGTGCCGCTCGCTGTTGTTCCCACCCACAACCCACAACCCGCATCCCTCTTCCCCCCCTCACTTGCGCCGCACGATCTTTCGCCGCGCATTCTCCAAAGTCCACCGCTCCTCGTCGGTCAGGCTGCCGAGGCCGTGCCGGGAGATCTTGTCGAGGATCGGGTCGATGCGCACGGTGATATATTCCCGCGTGGACATCCGCCGCTCCACTTCCGTGAACCGCGGCACGACCAACCGGCCCGTCGCCGCCGCCACCGGGCCCGCGAACACCGGTTCCGCCAACGTCTCCTCGTCCTCTTGCAGCGCCGCCGCCGCCCAGGAGGCCGCTTCCTCTTCGGGCGAGCGCACGGCGCGGCGGCCGAAGCCGAGCCGGCGCATGTACACGCAGGCCACGATGCTCGCCGCCAGCACGCGGCCGGCGGCCGTTTCCAGCCCCGGCTCGGGTTTGCCGGCCAGCGCGGCCATGGCCTCGGCTGCTGCCACTGTGCCGCCCGCCGCCAGCACCAGGGCCAGCGCGCCGTGCTTGGTCCGCAGCCAGCCCGCGCCGTTCGCCGCCAGGGAGAGCGGCGGCACCACGTCCATCTCGGGCATGGCGCACGCCAGCGCCACGAAGATCGCCACCACCCCCGCGCCGGGTCCGGCGACCGGCGCGTCGGCCATGCCGTGCGCCCAGCCCACGGCCACCTGCGCCAGCCCACCGGCAGTTCCACCCGTCAGGAACAGGGCGGTAAGGTGCCGCCGGCCGACGACGGATTCCAGGTGTCTCCCGGCCAGAAAGAGGATCGGCAATTCGACCAACAGCAGCCACGTCACGCTGCCGGGCAGGAAAAGAGAGCTGAGAGGTTGCCACAACCGGCCTTCGCACAGGCCGCCGACGGTCAGCCCGGCCCAGTCGCGCAGGGTGGATTGCGCCGCGCCGCCCGGCAGACGCAGGGCGTACCAGGCCACCATTCCCAGACAACTCGCGGCCAACAAACAGACGGTGGCCGAGGGCAGGGTCGGACGGTGTCCGAGACGGCCCGGCCGCCAGGAGGAAGTACGCCGGGAGGGTTGCATAAAGGCGCGGGCGGGAGTGGGGATGATCTGGTAAGCGGAAACCTACAGGATTCAGCCTATTTTGTCGAATGATCCCGCGCGGGGTTTTTCGCCTCCCGACAGTGACAGAGAGCCAGTTTCGCGCCATCTTCGGAGATTGGGAACTCCTGCCATGAATTTCGAGGAAGACTCCGTCCTGTTCGGCGCTGATCCGTCCACGCGCATCGTCTCGGTGGAACTCACCGGTGAGAACGAGGTGCAGGTCTACCGCCGCCCCGCCGAGGGCAAACCCACGGAGGTCGAACGCGCCAGCTTCCAGCCGTTCCTGTGGATGGCGGGCGCGCAAGAGGGCATTGAGAGCGAGGGGCTCGCGGGCGGCCTGGCCTTCGACCAACTGGTGCGCTGCGCAGGGTGGGGGGATTTCAAGTCGCTCCAGAACGGCACCCTGCGCGAACGCCCGGGCCTGCGGTACTTCACGCTGACCGACCCGGTCCAGCAGTACCTGACCGCCTCGGGCCGGACGCTGTTCAAGGGGATGGATTTCACCGAACTGCGCCGGATGCAGATCGACATCGAAACGTATTGCACGGAGGGCTACGAGTTCCCCAACGCCGAACGCGCGGGCGATCACCTCATGGCTATCGCCGTGAGTGACCACACGGGTTGGGAGGAAATCATTCTGATCGACCAGGCCGCGGCGGCGAAAAGCGAAAAGGACGCGCTCGAACGGCTCAACACGCTCATCCGCGAAAGTGACCCGGACGTGTTCGAAGGGCACAACTTCTTCAAGTTCGACTTGCCCTACCTCGCCGCGCGCGCCAAGCGCCACAAGGTCAAGCTCGCGTGGGGGCGCGACGGCACTTTACTGACATCCCGACCCTCGCGTGTACAGATCGCCGAGAAGACGATCAACTACCCTAAATTCGAGGTGCGCGGCCGGCACATCATCGACACGTTCCTCTTGCTGCAACTCTACGACATTGGCACGCGGGAGTTGGAGAGCTTCGGATTGAAGGACGCCGCCCGGCACTTCGGAATCGTCGGCGGCGGGGTCGGCGAAGGCGCGGGCGCACCCGACACCGCCGACAGCGAGACCGGCACCCCCGAGCGCACCTACCTCGAAGGCAAGGGCATCCAGTGGGCCTACGAACACGACTTGGAAGCGTTCAAACGCTACGCGCTCGAAGACGTGCGCGAGACCCGCGCGCTGGCGGATTTGCTCAGCCGCTCGTACTTCATCCAGGCGCAAATCTTCCCGTTCAACTACCAGGAAATCCCCGTGCGCGGACAGGCGACGCGGGTCAACTCGCTGTTCCTGCGCGAATACTATCGTCGAGGGTATTCGCTCTCGCAACTGCCCGAGGTGCGCAACTTCGAGGGCGGCTACACGGACATTTTTGTAACGGGCGTGGCCGAGAACGTGTGGCATTGCGACGTGGCGTCGCTGTACCCGTCGGTGATGCTGAAGTTCGACGTGTTCCCGGCCAACGACAAGCTGGGCATCTTCCACGGGCTGGTCGCGGACCTGCGGAAGTTCCGGCTCGCGGCGAAGGCCGAGATGCGCGCCTTCAAGCCGCACTCGCGCGAGTACGCGCGGATCAACGCGCTGCAAAACGTCTTCAAGGTGCTGATCAATGCGTTCTACGGTTACCTCGGATTCGCGCAGGGACATTTCGCCGACTACGACGCCGCAGCGCGCGTGACCGAGATCGGCCGCGACCTGCTCAAGCAGATGGTCGCCTGGCTCCAGCAGCAGGGCGCGAAAGTCATTGAGATCGACACGGACGGCATTTACTTCGTGCCGCCCGAGAAGGTGACGGCCAACATGCTCCAGACCGGGTTGCACGAGGTGCTGCCGGCAGGGATCGACATTGAATTCGACGCGAAGTACCGGGCGATGTTTTCCTACAAGGCGAAGAACTACGCGCTGCTCGACGAGGACGACCGACTCATCTTGAAAGGCGGCGCGTTGAAGTCGCGGGGGATGGAGCGTTTCCAGCGGCAATACCTCGAACGCATGATCCGCCTGCTGCTCGAAGGAAAACCCGCCGAAGTATCGGCGCTGCGGGCGGAGTTCACCGAGGCGATCCGCGAACGCCACTGGCCCATCGAGATGCTGGCGAAAGCGGACACCTTGCAGGATTCACTCGGGCAGTATTCCAAGAAGATCGAGGGCAACGCGCGCAACCGTTCCGCGCCCTACGAGTTGGCACTACGCAGCAAACGCGACTACCAGCCCGGCGACCAGATCAGATATTACATCACCGGCACGAAGAAGAAGGTCAGCTCCTACGAAAACGCCAAGCTAGCGAGCGACTGGAACAAGGACGCCCGCGACGAGAACGTGGAATACTACGTCGGCAAGCTCGATGAGTTAGCGAAGAAGTACGAGGAGTTCATCCCCAAGGAAGACGGCAAAGGACACAGGCCGGGGCAGGGGGAATTGTTTTAGTTCCATCTTCCGGGTCCGAATGACTCGCTCTGAAAAACGGATTCAGTTTCCAAGATAAACGTCAGCTTCTTCAGCGAGCACGAGAGGCATCTGTTGAGAATTGTTGGTCTCCGACGCAGCCAATCCTGCACCCGTTACCAGGTCGTCACCGAGGAATTTGGGATACAAAGCGGCCAGGCGCGGAATGTTGACTTCTGCTTGCTGGAAATAAGCCTCGTCGATTTCCGTTCCTATCGCATCGTAGCCGATAGCCAAAGCGGCGGCGATGGTCGAGCCTGAACCCATGAAAGGGTCAAGCACCACGCCTTCTCCAAGCGGCAACAACGCCCGTACGATAATCCGCAGGAAATGCTGCGGCTTCAGACAGGGATGATCCGAAATGGCCTCCTCGCGGCCCGGGGTTCGTCCGCTCGGAATGGCGTCGGGTAGAGGCTTG
Organism: uncultured Chthoniobacterales bacterium; assembly: GCA_964245885.1. Taxonomy (GTDB): domain Bacteria; phylum Verrucomicrobiota; class Verrucomicrobiia; order Chthoniobacterales; family SZAS-18; genus CAHJWO01. The sequence continues at coordinate 20,448 of CAXTOX010000023.1, forward strand.
TCGGCACCGACCCGGCGCAGGCCGCCAGTCTTCCATCGTCGCAAATTGTCCGCCACCGTCCGCTCGGCAATCGGTTTGCGGAACAACATCCAAGGTTCGTACGCCCCTTTAGGCGTGACGCAAACCTCGGGAAACTCGCGCTCCGCGTTTTTGGGTCGGTCGCCGCCGCGAAAACCGAAGTAGAGCCGCACGATGGCCGTTCGCACCTCGTACCCGGCGTTCGACAAAGCCGTCTGGATCAGGTGCTGCATGATGGGATGACCCGCCACACACACATGTGCTCCTGGCACGAGGGCTGGCAAGAGCAACATCCCCCACTCGTAAAAAAACTGCGACAGGGTCTTTTTTTGCACGTCGTTCAAAACGGTGAAACGAGGCAGCGGGTCGCGTTTGCTCCCTCCGATCGTCGGCGGCAGACGCCACACGCCACCCCGTCCAACCCTGAGTTTGGAAACTTCTTTTTCAGTAAATTCAAGCAGTCCATAAGGCGGATCGGTACAAACGGCGTGCAGGGAATGCGCGGGGCATTCACGCAGCCAGTCGAAGCAGTCGGCACGGTGGAGGCGGTACATGGAGGAAGTGTAAAGATTTCAACTATAGGCGAAAGACGATTCGTTGCCGAAGCGTTACCAACGGGATGCGCAATGCAAGCCAGAACCGTCATCGGTCGATTCATCCGCAGACTTCGTGAGCAGAAAAGGTTTACCCAGGAGCATCTGGCCGTCCGCACGGGGATCACCTATCAATATCTCTCCGGATTGGAGAATGGGCGCGAGAATTTTTCCATCGATGTGCTGGACGCGATTGCCGGAGCGCTCGAAGCACCACTGCCCTACCTCGTCTCCGCAGCGTTCGCGCCCGATCCTTCGGCCGCAGTTTTTGCCGTGAATCCGCGACATTTCCGTCCGCAGACGCCACTGCCACCCGGAATGACGATTTCGCATTTGGAGGCTGCGGTGAATGCCACGCAGGCAATCGTCTCAGGAATCAATGCAAATCTGGTGACCGCCCGCGCAAAGCCGCTGCCTGGATACATCCAAGGCAACAACTTCAGCGGCCTTGTCTCGAACATGCTCTGCGATGCATTGAACGAGCATTCGCCCTACAAACACAACTCGCACCAGGCGTACCCCGACCTCGTGAACGCGTTGCCTGAAAAGGGGGGGGGCATCCGTCGGCCTGGAGGTGAAGTCCACCATTCAAATCGGGAAAGGCGGAGAAAGCCACAACGGGCATTCCGGCTGGCATCTGATCGCGTGTTTTCAGATGGAGGCGGGGACGGGCAACATCCGCTTCGTTCACCTGATGTTCGCAGTCCTGAATGGGCATTCGCACGCGGAGCCCGACTGGAACTACGTCGGTAGTAAGGTGAACGCGGAAACCGGCAGCCGACGCACGGAAACGTACAACACCACGCTCATCGGACTGACGAAACTGCGCGACGGTTCCGCTTTCCTCGATCCGGCGGTCATCAACTTCAAACGCTGGCGACAAAAGCGGCGCGGTCCGGTTCCAGCTTACTCAATTTTTGCGAAGAACGCATGAAGACCGGCTTCATCGACAAACTCATCTCCCGCCTCGGCCGCGTCGGGCCGGAAGAGGCGCGCCGCCACCTCCTGCGCGTCGTGCGCGAAAAAGGCTTCCTCGAAACGATCTTCAACGCCATCCAGGAAGGCATCGTGGTCACCGACCCGCGCGGGCGCATCGTCTACCTCAACGGCGCGGCCACCGAGTTCTTCGGCCTCCACGCCAAGAACTCGCTCGGCCGGCCCCTCGCCGAACAGGACAAAAGGGACAGGCAAGTTTTTCTACATCAGTTCCGACCATAGCGTTGGCTTGCTTGATCCTCTGCCAAGCGTTGGAACGTATCAGGCAGTGGCGCGGGATTTCCGGCGATTTGTGGCAGTGCGCCACCCAACGAAGGATAATGTGACTGTGCCTCACGCGCCATTCGCGGGTCAGATGGCTGACCTTCACCATCTAGATACAGCGCGCCGACTTCCTCCGGTGGCAGCGTTGCCACCAGTTCGCGTGCGGCTTCCACGCTCTCCCGCCAGCGGGTTTTCATCGCCACGAAGTCAAACTGATCCGTGCCCAACACCGCCAAAAACTCTTCTGGCCGCAGACGGTTGAAGCGGTTGGCCTGCTCCAAAATCAGCGAAGGGGTCAAGCCGGGGTCTTTTCCCGCCGCTGCCCACGCCAGCAAACCGAGAGATGCATAGCTCTCGTCGAGATAGAGCGTGTCCACAAAGTCGCGCACCTCCCAACGTCCGGCGAGCGCCAGCACCTTGTTGGTCGCCAGATCGGCCAAGTGCAGCCGCCAGCCGAACTCCGCGTCCGGTTGCGCGGGGAAGAACCGGAACGCGCTGTCCTGCGTCCACTCCAAGCGTAGGCTCTGCCCATCGCGGCTGACCAACGCCCGCTGGAATCCGGGTCGATTGACCAGCCATTCGATGCCGAATCCCTCTCGCATTAGGAAGTCGGTGTCTCCGGCAGCGGCCACCGCGACGCTTTCCTCGGCATCGTGGAAAATGTCCACGTCGTCCGAGTACCGTGGCGAATCCGGCGCGGCGTTGATGACCGCGCCGCCCGCCACGAAGCTCTCTGGTCCCCGGCGTTCCGCCAACAGGCGCAGGACGGCGCGCTGAAACTCGGTTAGAGGCATAGGCAACTTTATAAACGGCCGGCCAGCTTCATCCCTTCCCGTCCGCCATGTGTCCGTAGGCCGTGCAGCAGCGTCTCGCGCGACAGTTCCAGCAACGGCACCTCCTTGCGTACCCACCAGAAGCAACGAGTGCGGAACGCTTCCAATTCTTCGCGCAGATTGTCGGTAGAGGCTGGCATGGCTAAAGGCGACTCCGGGCGCAGTCTACTCGTCAACACGCCGAACTGCACTTGAAAATTGCCCTCGCGGGCACGGCTGATGCCGCTAAGCTGCGAATCGTACCAGTGGGTACGATTCGTTTTTGTAAGATTCATTTCCCGCCGTGAAGACCGGCTTCATCGACAAACTCATCTCCCGCCTCGGCCGCGTCGGGCCGGAAGAGGCGCGCCGCCACCTCCTGCGCGTCGTGCGCGAAAAAGGCTTCCTCGAAACGATCTTCAACGCCATCCAGGAAGGCATCGTGGTCACCGACCCGCGCGGGCGCATCGTCTACCTCAACGGCGCGGCCACCGAGTTCTTCGGCCTCCACGCCAAGAACTCGCTCGGCCGGCCCCTCGCCGAACAGGTCCGCGGCCTCGACTGGGCCGCGCTCACCGCCAGCGACGAACTCGTCAGCCGCGACCTGGAGGTCTTCTACCCCGCGCACCGTTTCCTGAACCTCTACGCCGTGCCCCTGCGACTCGTGGACGTGGACGCGGCTGAGACCGAGGAAAATCCCGCGTCGGGTCATGTCGGCCACGCGATGATCGTGCGCGACATCACCGAGGACCGTCGTTCCACGCAGACCACCATCGAGAACGAACGCCTCTCCGCCCTGACCCTCCTCGCCGCCGGCGTCGCCCACGAGATCGGCAACCCGCTCAATTCGCTCACGATCCACCTCCAGCTCATGGAGCGGAAACTGCGCCGCCTCCCGCCCGACCAGCGCGCCGACCTCGATGAGAGCGTGCGCGTGGCCAAGGACGAGATCCGCCGGCTGGACTTCATCGTCAGCCAGTTCCTGCGCGCGATCCGGCCCGGCGCGGTCGAGACCCACCCGGGCGACGTGAACGCCATCCTGCAAGAAAGCGTGTCCTTCCTGAACGCCGAGATCGCCGACCGCGACATTCTCGTGGAACTCGAACCCGGCGACAATCTGCCCGCCGTCGAACTGGACCACGACCAGATGAAGCAGGCCTTCTACAACGTCATCCGCAACAGTTTCCAGGCGATGCGCGCCGGCGGCATCCTGCGGGTGGCGACGACGCTGGAACCCGACTATGTGGCGGTGAGCTTCCTGGACTCGGGCGGCGGCATCGCGCCGGAGAACATGAGCAAGGTGTTCGACCCGTATTTCACCACCAAGAGCAGCGGCAGCGGGCTGGGATTATTGATCGTGCGCCGGATCGTGCGCGAGCACGGCGGCGAGATCGAGCTACGCAACGACACCGGGCGCGGGTTGACCGTGGTGATCCGGCTGCCGCACGGCGACCGGCGGGCGAGGATGCTGGAGTTTGGCGGATAATGCAGAATGCAAAATGCAAAATGCAAAAGTCCAGAAGGCAGAAACAGAGGGCAAAATCTTCCAGGCCACTTTATGAAAAACCATTTCCCTCGTCCGTGGCTTGCTGTCCGGGTGCTGGCATTTTGCATTTTGCATTTTGCATTTTGCATTTTGGCTGCGTGCAGCCGCGGCCCGCAGACTGCCGCGGAGTTGTTTGACCAAATGCCGCGCCGCTACGGCGGTGACTTGCGCGTGCAGGGAGAGACCGTTGCGCGCACGCTCAACGTCGAAGTCCTCGATTTGAAGGTGCGCGATACGCACCTGCTGGAGTTCGGGCGCATCGCGTACGAGGTTTCCGGCGGCGACGAAGGCGCGCGCAAGGGCGAGGCTCCGATCAAGGGCACGATCTCCGCGCCCGGCGGCGAAATCCAGATCGAGGACGCCAGCGGCGCGGGTGGGGGCGACGCGCTCAAAGCCGGGTCGTTCCAGGGCAAGTTGAGCGGTGATCTGAAAACGGTCGATGCCAAGTGGAAGACGAGCTTCGATCAAGCGGCCGGCTTCCAGGGCAAGGCGGCGCGGTAGCCGATCAAATGAACGTCCACTTTGCCTTTCCCGACGGCATCCGGATGCAGCCTTGGGAAGACTTCTTCCTCACCGAAATTCGCGCGCACTTCCAAGCGCATCCCGGGAACGCGTATCATCTCGTGGATGAACCGGCTGAGGCGGAGGTTATCGTCCTGCTGGAATCCAACGGGTTCCGCAGCCAGCACGACATCGCCGCGCTCGAACGGCAGGCGCTCGTCCGCGACTACCCGGAGAAGGTGTTCGCCATCAACTACGAGGATCATCCGGCGGGTTTTCTGCCCGGGTTATACGCGGCCCTGTCGGCGAGCCGCTACGACCCTGCGCGGCACGCGGCGTGGTGCTACCTGTTCCCGCCCAACCCGGAGGTGTACCGCGCCGCGCCGGTCGCCCTGAAGGAAGAAGACGCGCTGTTGTTTTCGTTTCGCGGCGCGCCGTCGCACGAGTGCCGCGACCGGTTGTTTGCGCTGAAGCTGCCGGCCGGGACCCGCGCGCGGGTGACCCGCATCGACCGCTGGTACGACCACACGCAGGGCGAGCAGCAGGACTACGTGACGGAGCTCCTGTGCAGCCGCTTCGTGCTGTGTCCGCGCGGACTGGCCCCGGCGTCGCACCGGCTTTTTGAAGTGATGGCGCTGGGCCGCTGTCCGGTGATCATCGGCGATGAATGGGTGCCGCCGGAAGCCGTGGACTGGGAGCGGTGCTCGATCCGCGTCGCCGAGAAGGACATTGCCGGGCTGCCCGCGCTTCTGGCCCGGCGCGAAGGAGAAGCGGTGGAACTTGGCCAGCGGGCGCGCCAGACCTGGGAACGGTTCTTCTCCCCGGAGCGCCGGTTCGAGGCGGCGCTCGACGCCATCGTGCGGCTGCGCGACCGCCGGCCGGCGGGCTACGACGAACGCGTCTACCAGCAAGGCTGGCGGTCCAATCGTTTTTACCGGATCAATGGCTGGGCGCTCGACCAGCGTCTGGCGCGCGGGGCGGGGAAGGTGTGGCGACGGTTCGTTACAAGGTAGGGTCGCCTCTCCGAGGCGATCCAAATTTGGTTTGGATGACCGCGCCCGTACGTCCGACGTTCCTTCCGGAGACATTTGGATCGCCTCGGAGAGGCGACCCTACCTTGTAACGAACCGCCTGCGGCGGCCCTGTTCACACGCTTTCCGAGAGCAGCCGGAAGGTGTCGTCGGCGTGCACCCGGAGGGCGTGCGTGCGATACCACGCGTGCGCCGCGTCGGCCACGGCTCCGAAGGACGCATCGTCACCCGAGCCTTCCAAATAATGTTCGCCCGCACGCAGACCGTCTTCCGCGCCGACGTTGCCGGGGAAGGTCACCGGCACCATGCGGTGCGCGCAGTACGCGGCGAAGGTTCCTGACTTGCCTAAGTACGGGGCGGGATAACTGAAGTACCCCGCCAGCGAACGCGCGAACAACGCGCTCGCCGCCGCTGCCGGCAGCACACCGGTTTCCCGCACTTCCACGCCGCCGCCGAGACGCACGCCGCCGGGGATTGGCGCGCCCACGTCCACGACGCGCGCGATGCCGTGCCGTTGGCAGAACGCCGCGAGCGCATCGGCGTGCGTGTACACCGCTTCGCGCACGTGGCGGCTGCCGAACACGACGAGCTGGCGTTCACGCGTGTCGGCCGGCGGCGGGTCGGCGGGTTCGCCCAGGTTCGAGAACACGGGTGCGATGACCGTGGGCAGGTCTCCCGTGCGCCAGAGGGTCCGGCGGAGTTCGCGGCGGGAAACCGATGTGGTGATGCGCCGGGCATCGGCTGCGCGCGCGAGCCGCGCGGCGAGCCATCGCTGGATCGGGTTCACCCAGAACGCGCTCGACCACGGCGGACCGGAGGCGTAGACCTCGTGGAAGAACACGAGCAGCCGACCCGACGACCCGGCCGCGCGCTTCCAGCGTTCCACGGCGTCGACCAGCCAGAGCGGGCAGCCGCGGTTCGCGTAGCCGTAGGGAACGTAATGCAACAGGACCACGCCGGCCCCGTCGAGCAGCGGACGCGGCGCCTCGGCCGAACGCGCAGCAATGGCAACGGCGGGAAACGGCGGGACGGCGGGGGGTGAGTTCCAGCCGGGATCGCCGCCGACGATGAACCGCGTGGCAACCCCGTGACGGACGAGGAGTTCGCGGGCAAGCAGCGTCGCGTAGTCGCCGACGCCGCTGACGGCGGGCGGAAGGGTGGGAACAATTTGGATCAGGTCCATCGGACAGCGGCACGCCATGTGGGAGGCAGGCGGCACTTTAACACAGAGACACGGAGACACGGAGGGCCACGGAGAAAGGCAGGAAGAAGGGAGCAAGAAACACCCCACTCTTTTCTGTCTCCGTGGCCCTCCGTGTCTCCGTGTCTCTGTGCTAAAGTGCCGCGGCCGGCCACGTTTCGGCCTTGCGTCGGAGGAACGTCTTCCCCATGCTCGCGCGTCATGGCTTTGCACCTGTCACGGCGGCAGTACGCCGAAATGTTCGGACCGACGACCGGCGACCGCGTTCGCCTGGCCGACACGGAACTTTTCATCGAGGTCGAACGCGACCTCATCGCGGAGGGCGGCGGCTACGGCAACGAGGTGAAGTTCGGCGGCGGCAAGGTCATCCGCGACGGCATGGGCCAATCGTCCCTCGCCCTCGACGCGGAATCGCTCGACCTCGTGCTCACCAACGCGCTCATCCTCGACGCCGTGCAAGGGGTCATCAAGGCGGACATCGGCGTCAAGAACGGCCGCATCGCCGCCGTCGGCCACGCGGGCAACCCGCTCGTGCAAAGCGGCATCACCCCGGGCATGACCATCGGCGCGGCGACGGAGGTCATCGCGGCCGAGGGCTGCATCGTCACGGCGGGCGGCATCGACGGGCACATCCATTTCATCTGCCCGCAGCAGATCGAACACGCGCTCGCCTCGGGCATCACGACGATGATCGGCGGCGGCACCGGCCCGGCCACGGGCACCAACGCCACGACCTGCACCCCCGGCATCTGGAACCTCCACCGCATGCTCGAAGCCGCCGACGAATACCCGATGAACCTCGGCTTCCTCGGCAAGGGCAACTGTTCCACGCCCGGGCCACTGCGCGAGCAGATCCTCGCCGGCGCGATGGGCCTCAAACTCCACGAGGATTGGGGCACGACGCCCGCCGCCATTGACTGCTGCCTCGGTGTCGCCGACGAACTGGACATCCAGGTCGCCATCCACACCGACACGCTCAACGAGAGCGGCTTCGTGGAGGAAACGCTCGCCGCGTTCAAGGGCCGCACGATCCACACCTTCCACAGCGAGGGCGCGGGCGGCGGGCACGCGCCGGACATCATCCGGGTCTGCGGCGAGGAAAACGTCCTACCGTCGTCCACGAACCCGACGCGGCCCTTCACGGTCAACACCATCGACGAGCACCTCGACATGCTCATGGTCTGCCATCACCTCGACAGCAAGATCCCCGAGGACGTGGCGTTCGCCGAATCGCGCATCCGCCCGGAGACCATCGCCGCCGAGGACCGGCTGCACGACCTCGGGGCGTTTTCCATGATGAGCAGCGACAGCCAGGCGATGGGCCGGGTGGGGGAGGTCGTGCTGCGGACGTGGCAGACGGCGCACAAGATGAAGACGCAGTTCGGCGTGCTCGCGCTGCCGGCGGGCGTTGCCGAAGCGCACGGCCGGGCGGATAACTTCCGCGCGTTGCGCTACGTGGCGAAATACACGATCAACCCCGCCATCGCCAACGGTGTCGCGCACGAGGTCGGCAGTATCGAGGTGGGTAAACTGGCGGACCTCGTGGTGTACAAGCCGGCGTTCTTCGGCGTCAAACCCGAGTTGATATTAAAAGGCGGGATGATCGCGTGCGCGAACATGGGCGACCCGAACGCGAGCATCCCGACGCCGCAGCCGACATTCTACCGGCCGCAGTTCGCGGCGCACGGTCGGGCGAAATATGCGACGAGCGTGACATTCGTGAGCGGTGCGTCGCTGGCGGCAGGATTGACGGACAAGGTGACGTTGCGCAAGCGCCTTGTCGCCGCGTCGAACACGCGCAAGATCGGCAAACGCGACCTCCTGTTAAACGACGCGACGCCGCGCATGGAAGTGGACCCGGAAACGTACACGGTCAAGGCCGATGGCGTCGTCCTGACGTGCGAACCGGCAAGCGTTCTGCCGATGGCGCAACGATATTTTTTGTTTTAAGCCGCAGAAAACGCCGAAACGGGGGATTTTCCTGACGGCAGGTGGCAGCGAATCTGCTCCTTTCCCGGGGCGCATGTCTTCCGACCGGTTGCGCTCCACCCTCTATCATTCGATCCCCAAATCACCGTCGCGGCCCCCGCCGCTCTGGCAGACCGCGAACGCCTTGAACGTGGCGGCTGTTCCCGCGGTGGCAGCGGAGCGCAGACCAATGACTTCCGCCGTGCTGGCCGGGTGGATTTGCGTGGGCGTCGGGTTGTTGACCGCATGGCTGTTCCCGTTGGCGCACTTTTTTTTCAGCATCGCCATCGTCCTGTCAATCGTGGCGATGGCGACGCATCAGGTGCGCAGTGGGCTGCAACTGCTCGCGGGTTCTCTGGCGGGTATCTTTGTTTGCGCGGTGCTCTTTATTTTCTGGGTCTCGGCGGCGGTTGCGGGTGCGTTCCATGCCGCCGCCAAGGCACAGCCGCCCGTCAGGACGATTTCCTGGACGACGGCAACGCCGGCAGTCAACCTTGCCCGCCCCGCGGCCACTCCATCTGCCCCGCGAGTGGCAAGCATCGCCAGCGCTCCGGCGCGCGACACCAACGTCTGGCCATTGGCTCTGGACGAAGTGACGAACATGCTCAACGACGGCCGGCGGGACGACGAAATCATGGCGACAACGGCTGGCCGCCCGCTCCGAGGTCAGATCGGAACACCGGAAATCACCACCTTGCGAGCGTACGGAGCCAGCGACCGTCTGATCGAC
>CAXTOX010000023.1:30117-40179 GCA_964245885.1 uncultured Chthoniobacterales bacterium
CTGCGGACACGTCCAATCGCCGGGAGCGTGCCACGTTCCACGGCGTACGTCGCGCCGACAGCATCCGTGGTGTACACCGCGCCGATCCCGGCTGCCCCGGCGAGGGTCACCCCGACCGCCCCCGCGATGCCAGCCGTCCGGCCACCGGTTGCCGCCCCTGCCACCCCGCCCCCGGTTGATTATGCTGCCAGGGACCGCCAGATCCAGGCGTTGCAAAAGGCGATTGATTCCCTGGACGAACAAATCCGCCGGTACCAGACGAGTTCCCATTACACCTTCAACCAGCAGACGGGCGACGACTACCTGAAGTACGTTGACAAGCAGCGCAACGATCTTCGGCGCCAGAAATGGGCGCTCGAAGGCCGCTGAGTTCACCCGGCAACCGTCAGCAAGCGGACCGCCGGAAAATATCGCCGCAGGTATCCGCGATCCTCCGTGGCCAGTGCCTGTGCCTGCCGGGAGGCGTGCGCGGCGACGAGAAAATCGGGCAGGATGGCTTTGCGCGGTCCGCCCTCGTTGCGGTAGGCCCGAAAGATTTCACCCGCCAGCAACGCCGCATCCTCGGACAGCGGGCTATGCTGCAAATCGAGGCTGCGCAATGCTTCCCGGCACCTGTCATCCGAAGGAAAAAACGACCGCACTTCCGCCAGGACGACCGGGGAAACCAGCAGCGCGCCTTTCTCGGCGTTCTCGCGCAGGCATTCCAACCACGCGCTGCCGTGCGGTTCGCCTTTGAAAATTGCCAGCAGGACGGAAGTATCGACGGCGACCCCACTCACTTGCGTTTGGCTGGCTGGCGGCGGCGCGTGGTGGGCGGCAGTTCCACCGGGCCGCGCAATGCATCCAGCCATTGGGCCGGGCTGCGCCCCGATAGTTCGTCTTTCAGGCAACCCAACACGGCATCATGGCGGCTGCGGTCCACGACTTTTCGCAAACGAATGCCGTCCTCGACGGCGACGAAATCTACCTTTGCGCCCGGTTTGATCCCGAACTGGTCCCGCAGCGATTTTGGAATGGTCACCTGTCCTTTGGAGGTCACGAGCGCCTTCATGAAGCAAAAGTAAGAAATCCCGGTAAGAAAAGCAAATCATTCCCTCCTGGCTGGATCGACAGCCCGGCAAAGATTGCAGGTGGCCGGACACATCCGCCCGGGAGCCCGCGTGCGGATACGCCAGAGGATTTTTCCGAAAGGAAACGCGGGCCAACCGCAATCACCCGACGGACGCGAGCCATGGAAATCATCTACCGCGAATTGAGCCACAGCGGTCACAGCCACCATCACCACGAGCACGGCGGGCACACCCGTGCGTTGCCGCCGGTCGTGGTGCGAGCGGACCGGCGCACCCTGGCCAAGACGCGCTGGCGGGCGCAGGCGGAGGACGGCACGGAGTTCGGCTTCGATCTCGCGCGGCCCCTGCGGCACGGCGCGGCGGTGTTCGAGAACGAACAGGCGCGCTATGTCATCGAGCAACGCCCGGAACCGCTTTTCCGCGTGCGGGTGACCGATTCGACGGAAGCCGCGCGCCTGGGCTGGATGATCGGCAACCTGCATTTCCCCGCGCAGGTGCGCGACGGCGGCATCTACGTGGAAGCCGACCCGGCCGTGCGTCAGATGCTCGCACGCGAGGACATCGTTTTCGAGGAAACCGAGGGGATTTTCCAACCGCTGCACGCGGGCGGGCACCACCATCACTGAAAGGATGAAGGATGAAGGATGAAGGATGAAGGCAGAGGGGCAGCAGAAGAAAGCGGACCGACTTCTCCTTCCGCTTCTGTTTTTCCGCCTTCATCCTTCATCCTTCATCCTTCATCCTTTCCGCCCTGGCTGGCCGCGTTGTTGCAGACGACGGATTCGTTGTTTCCGACGGGCGCCTACGCACACTCGGGCGGGTTGGAGACGCTCGCCGCGCTCGGCGTGGTCAGCGATGCGAGGTCGTTGTCGGCGTTTTTGCGCGGACGCATCGTGCCGATGCTCGGCGGTTACGAGTTGCCCTACCTCGGTTTTGCAATGGCGGCGGCGCGCGCGGGCGACCCGGCGGCGCTGGCGGAACTGGACCGGGAATTCGGCGCGGGCAAACTGCCGCGGGAAGCGCGTGAGGCCAGCGTGCAGGTGGGCGGACAGCGATTGCGGATGCTCGCGCGCGCGCCGTCGGCGGCGGACGCGGACGGCGTGTCGGCGGAGGCGTTCGGCGCGGCGATCTCGCGCGGTGAGGCCGACGGACACGCCGCGATTGTCTGCGGCTTGCAGGCGCACCGGCAGGGCGCGCCGGTGGAGGCGGCGATGACAGCGTATTTCTACGGCTGCCTCGCCGGGTATTGCAGCGCGGCGCTCAAACTCATCCGCATCGGGCAGGAAGGTTGCCAGGGCGTGTTGAGCGAGGGGCTGGCGCTCGCCGGACAGACGGTCGCGCACGCGTTGACGGTCCCGCGCGAGGAAGCGGGCTGGTGCGACCCCGGGTTGGAAATCGCCGCGGCGCGCCACGAACGGGCGTTCGCGCGGTTGTTTATTTCCTGACGCGGGAAGGCGGCGGTGGCGCGCTGTTGCCACTGCCGCCATGAGGTTCGACCGCGATCAACCCCGCTCCGAACCCACCGGCACTGCCGCCGTACCGTTGCTGCCCCCACCCAACGCCGGGCCACCGCCGCCACGCGTGACTTCCTGCCGCAGGCGGCCCTTCTCGCCCTTGGAGAACCACAGCACGATGGGCGACGCAATGAACACCGACGAATACGTCCCCACCAGCACGCCGATGAGAATCGCCAGCGCGAAGTCGTTGAGCACCGGCCCGCCGCCGATGAAGAGCGCCAGCACCGTCACCAGCGTCATGCCGCCGGTGAGCACCGTGCGGCCGAGCGTTTCGTTGATGCTCGCGTTCATGATCTCGCGCACGCTGCCCTTGCGGCCCTCGCGCAGGCCGCTGCGAATCCGGTCGTAGACCACGATGGTGTCGTTGATCGAATAACCGGCAATCGTCAGCACGGCACCGACCATCACCAGCGAGAGTTCCCGCCCGAGCAGCGCGAACACGCCCAGGGTGATGAGCACGTCGTGCAGCAGCGCCACGATGGCCCCCACCGCGAACGCGAACTCGAACCGCAACGACACGTACACCAGGATCGCCAGCACGCCGAAGCCCAACGCGTACAGCGATTTCTTGGCCAACTGCTTGCCCACCCGTGCCCCGACCTTGTCGTACTGGCCGATCAACACGTTGTTGTCGGGGAACGCCTTGGCGACTTCCTGCTGGATGCGCGTGCCCGTGTCCACGCCGCTGAGGATCGACACGGCCGGCTTGCCGTTGAGATCGCTGGTTTCAATCGTGGCGTCCTGTTGGCCGAAGCCCGCGAGCACGTTGCGCACCTGCCCCACGTCCAGCGCCCGGTCGGACGTGAGCACCGTGCGGTCGCCGCCCTTGAAGTCGATGCCGAAGTTCTTCTCCCCGCGCAACGCGAATACCGCCGCGCTCAACGCCAGCACCACGACCGACCCGATGACGCACGCGCGCGCCTTGGCCATGAAGTCGAAGTGCGGATTCTCGAAGAAGTGCAGCATGCGGACCCGCTCCAGCCCGAAGCGTTCCGTCGCCCACGCGAAGCCGTTGCGCGTGACCACCAGCGCCGAGAACAGCGAGGCGATGATGCCCAGGGTCAGCGCGATGGCGAAACCCTTCACCGGGCCGGCCGCGTAGACGAAGAGAATCACGCTGGTGATCAGCGTGGTGACGTTGGCGTCGAAGATCGACGAGAACGCCTTGCTGTACGCGCCCTGGATGGCGGGCCGCAGTGCCTTGCCTGCGGCGAGTTCCTCGCGCAAGCGTTCGTAGATGAGCACGTTGGCGTCGATGGCCAGGCCGATGGTCAGGATGATGCCCGCGATGCCCGGCAGCGTCAGCACGAAGCCGAAGCTCACCATCAGGCCGAAGAGCAGCACGATGTTCACGAGCAGCGCGAGGTTGGCCAGGATGCCCGCGAACCGGTAGTACACGAGCACGAACACGAAGGTGATCAGCACACCCAACAGGCCGCTGAGCACGCCGCGCCGGATGGAGTCCTTGCCCAGCGTCGCCGAGACGGTGCGCTCGGACTCGACCCGCACCGGGGTGGCGAGCGGATTTTCCAGCGCGCTGGCGAGGTTGCGCGCCTCGGTTTCGGTGAACTGGCCGGTGATCTGGCACTCGCCGAAGATTGCCCCGTTGATGCGGGGAGCCGAGACGACTTTGCCGTCGAGCAGGATGGCCAAACTCTCGCCGACGTGCGCGCTCGTCAGCCGGCCGAACTGGTCCGCGCCGGTCGAGTCGAAGCGCACCTGCACCTCCACCGCGCCGCCCTGCGAGAAGGAAGCATTGGCGGAGGTGATGTGTTCACCGCCCATGTCGGCGGTGTTCTTGACGAGGAGCTTCTCGTTCTGCTTCCTGGGCTTGGACGCGGCCTTCTTGGTGCCGTCGGCGGGCTTGGGGGCGGTGACCGCTTCGTCGGCCTCGTCCTCGCCGGTGACGATCTGGTAGCCCGGCGGGATGATGTCCTGGCCCGCCTCGAAACGCGAGATGATGCCGGGACCCTGCGGATCGACGAGCTTGAACTCCAGCTTGGCGACCCGCTGGAGGGTGGTGCGCACGTCGTTGATCTTCTGCGCGTCCAGGCCGGGGATCTGCACGAGGATGGAGTCCTCGCCGACCGGCGTGATGGACGGTTCGCTGACGCCGAAGGTGTCCACGCGCGAGCGGATGACCTCCACGGCGGTTTCGCGCGCCTGCGGGCTGAGCCGCGCCTGGGGATTTTCCTTGACCAGGCGGATGAGGAACTCCGTGCCGCCCTGGAGGTCGAGGCCGAGCTGGATTTTCTTCTTCGGCGGGTAGACGGTCACGAGCGCGCCGAGGGTCAGGAGGACGATGAGCGCCAGGCCGAGCAGGCGTTTGTGCAGGCTATCGTCGGTCGTGAAGTACCAGCCAAACAGGGCGAGGACGGCGAGGCCGAGAAGGAAGATCAGGAAGGGAGGCACGGCGGGGAAGAAAGGTGAAGGCTACGACAAAACGGGACCGGCGAACCGGCGGGCGGAACGAGGTTAGCTGACTTTGACGACGGGCACGTTCGCGCTGTCGTTGTCGCGGTCGCTGGCTTTGGTGACGCTGGTGATCGCGGACTTGTCGACTTCGATGGTGACGATCTCGTCGCCCGAGCGCACCGAGGACAGCAGGGCGGCCTGTTCCTTCGCGCGCCGTTGCTGGGGCCGCATGAAGATGAAGTAAAAGATGACGGCGAACAGCAGGTAAAACGGCAGGTACGCGGTGATGGGAGGCGGTGCCGAGGCGTTCGGAGCAGCGGCCGGGGACCCGGCGGGAGCGGCGGTGGCAGCCTGTGCGAGCAGCAAGGAAAAGTGGGCGACGGAAGCAAACATGGCGGTGAGCGGGGACTTATGGTGCGTAGGGACGGAAGGCCAAGTATGGGGGAAAAGCGGAAGGGAGTCCAACCGTTTTTCGGGTGAGCCGGACGCCGCCGGGGAATGGCCCCGGACGGCTTTGCCTCATCGCACGACCTTCGCCGTCAGGTAGCGCAACAGCCCCGGCTGCCAGCGCAGAACCTCCAGCGCCCATGACGCCGCGCGCGGGTGCCGTCCCGCCGTGCGCGCGAGGCGGTTGACCCACAAACGGCCCCGGTACATCGCCGCGTGCGCCTGGGAATACTCCGCGGCGGACGTGCGCTTGTCCGCTTCCCCGCGCGCCGCCCGGATGATCGCCGCCGCGGCGAGTTCGCCCGAGCGCAACGCGTAATAAATCCCTTCCCCGGTGAACGGCTCGACCACCCGCGCCGCGTCCCCGACGAGGTACGCGCCGCCGTCCGGCGACGTGACCTGCGGCGCGGGCAAACGGTCGAGCGGCGCGATCGTGCGCCACCCCTGCGTTTCCGCCAGCGAAAACTCCGCGTGCGCCCAACGTTTGAGCCGCACGAGGGCGCGGGGCGGGGCGGCGAGGGAAATGTTCAGTTCGCCGTTGCCCACTGGGCACAAGCCGCCGTAGCCGTCAACGAACCAGCGCATCTGCACGTGCGCGCCGAATCCCGCCGGGCAGGGAACGTGCGCCTGCAAGCCGATGCGGCCCTGCGGATCGCGCTCGGACGCGGCGTTGGGCAGCAATCCGGCCAGGCGCGCGGCGAGGGAGTTCCGGCCGTCCGCCGCCACGAGGAACCGGCCGGCATGCGTTTCCGTGGAGCCGGCCATGGTCAACTCGTAATCGTCGGTGCGCGACCGCAAGCCGCTGACCGCCCGGCCCTGGTGAACGGTTGCCCCGAGCGCGGCGGCGTGGTCGAGCAGCAGCGCGTCCAGGTCGCGGCGCTTGACGGCGATTTCCCCGCGCGCCGGGTCGTCGGGCAGCCCCAGGCGGATCGGCCGGCCACGCAGGCCGACGAACTCCACCGCGCGCAGGGCCACGTGCGGCAAGGCGCGCACGGCGTCGGCCACCCCGAGGCGCGCGAAGGTCGGCCAGCAGTCGGGATTCAGGCAGTCGCCGCACACCTTGTCGCGCGGGAACACGGCCCGTTCCACGACGGTCACCCGCAGCCCCGCCCTCGCGCAGAACGCGGCGCAGGTCGCGCCGGCCGGTCCGCCGCCGACGATCAGGACATCGTGAACCGGAGCAGAGGAGTCGGGCGGCGGCATGGCGGGGAGAAAGGATTTGGAGGCACCCGGCCGCCCGCGCCCGGAAACTGCTCTGGGAACGGTACGCCCGCAACTCTTTCCCGGATTTCCGATCATGAAACAAGCCAGCCTCGCCGTCGCCATCATCGGCCTGCTCCTGCGCGTTTATTTCCTCTACCACGGGTCGCTGACGCAGTCCGCGCGGCAGACGGTGCAGTCACCGCAAGCCGTGGAGCAGTTGCGCCGCAACATGCAGGCTTCGGCGGCGGCGGCGGGCGAGACGGTCCCGGGCCAGCCAACGGCCGCGCACCGTCCGACCGGCGGTCCGCCGACCGCCGCCGACACCGAGTGGCAGGAGATCGACGGGGCGCTCAAGGGGATGCATCTCACGACGATCATGCCGGGCCAGCCGGGATTGATCATCGTCGACAAACAGGAATACAGCGAAGGCGAGTCGCTGCCGCTGCCGAAGGGGCGCAAGGCCAGGATCGTCGCCGTGCAGGATGACGGGGTGCGGTTGACGTGCGATAACCTGGCGTTCCGCCTCGACGCGCCCGCCGGACCCGACCTGGCGGCGTTGCGCAAGAAGAAGTGAGAAGATCCGCACGAATGAGAAACCGTGCGAACACCCGCCGGCGGCGTGCGGGCGCGTAGATCGCCGGTTGATTCCCCATTTCCGGGGCTAGCGGGGCTGCCGGTCTCCGGCTTGCTGGGAAAGGGTTCCACCAGAACCAACTCATCCCGTGCCTGGTCCCCGAGGGAGTAACCCGGTGACCAGCGCCCCGTGATCCTCATGAAGACCCGCTATCTGCCGCTCCTGCTCCTCGCCGTCCTGCCCTGCGCTCCGGTCCGCGCCGACCTCTCCGGCTTCGGCACCAACGGCTCCGGCTTCAGCCTTAACCAGGGCCAGACCACCCACGGCCTGTCGGTCAGCAACAATGTCGCCACCCTCACCAACGGCACCGCCGGCGAGGGCAACTCCCTCTTTTCCAACACCAAGCAAAGCATCAGCGCGTTCACCGCCTCCTTCACCTATCAGGACAAGGGTGGCAGTATCTTGAGCAGCACGGCAGACGGATTCACGTTCACCCTCCAAAACGACACGCGTGGCGCGGCGGCCGTCGGGGGCACCGGCAATTCCCTGGGCTACGCCGCCGCCGGCGGCACGACCACCCATAGCGCCGTCACGCCCAGCGTGGCCATCGGCTTCAACATTTACAATGGATCCACCACCGGCCTGGGCACCAACGGCGCGTTGACCCTGACCAACATGTCGGCTGCCCTCCTTAATTCCGGCGATCCCATCAACGTGAAACTGACCTACAACGGGACGACGCTGACCGAGGTTCTCACGGATGCGAACCTGCCCACCAGCACCAGCACCTTCAGCTACACCGTCAACCTGCCTACCGCACTGAACGCGAGCACCGCTTACGTCGGTTTCACCGGCGCGGACGGGGCCACGGCTTCCACCCAGTTGATCAGCAATTTTTCCTTCACCGCCGTCCCCGAGCCATCCACCTGGGCGGCGGGCGGCCTGACCCTGCTCGCGGGCGCGGTGGTCCTGCGACGCCGGTGCCGCCAGGGATGAGTGCGGTTCGCTGATCCGGACCAGGAGCGGCGGGGCTGCCCGGCCCGCGCCGTGGTGCCGCATGGTTTGTCCATCATTCACAATGGACGACCGCTCAGCATGTCGAGCAGTTCCGCCCGCACCAAGCCGAGCGTGCGCCTCAACACCGCGCCGTCGCGTGCGAGCACCTTGACGGTCCAGCCGGCCGCGCGAGGCAGGCGGCTCACGCCGATCCACCGCGGCGCGGGTCGTTCGTCGTCCGCCTGCAAATCGTGGAGCCGCTGCCAGCCGGGGTGCGTGGCCTCCAGTCCTTCCGCCACCAGGAACACCGTGCCGTAAAACGGCGCGTCCGTTCCCAGCGCGGTCCCGGCGTCTCGCCAACCGGCGGTGCTCGCCGGCTGCGCGGCCGGCTGCATCCGCCAGCGTTCGCGCGAGACCGGCCAACCGTCGTAGAGGAGATCCGTTGCCCAGCGCAGCGAGGTAAACGCCCACGCCTCGCCCATCGCCACCCGGCCGGGGGCCAGTCCCTCGCAAAACAACAACCGCCCGCCGCGCGCGACTTCGACCCGCGTCGCCTGACGGCAGCGGCAGCCCGCCTGCGGGATGAACAGTTCCGGCCACACCTCCAGCCAGCCGCCCGCGTCCACGGCGAAGGCCTGCGTCGCCACGGCCTCGTCGGTGGTCTCCACCCCGCCGCGCGCCGCCCGGTGGACCCGGGTCGCGCTCGGGCCGACCAGCCGCAGCCGCGCGCCCGCTTCCACGCGCACGCGCCAGTCCACCGCGTCCCCGGCGAACAGGCCCGCCGTGGCGTTGACGGCGTGGACGGTCAGCACGCGGGCGTCCTCGTTCCAATGCCCCTTGCCGACGTGCATCGGCGCGCGGTGGGATTGTTCCCCGAGAAACGAGCGGCCTGTGGCCGGGTCGGCGCGGACCGTCAAATGCAGGTGGCCGGTCATCCTAAGCGGGCCGGGAACCCGGGCTCGGAGATGGCTTCAACGGCTTTCGGCAGCTTCGACCTTCTCGCCGAGGTACACCAACGGGGGAGTGTCGCCGAACGAGGCTCCTGGAAGCTTCGGCTTGATTCGGATAAATTCCGATCCGCTGCCGCTGACCGTCAACTGCCAGTCGCCGCTGTTGATGTGCCGGTTGCCGTCGTTGATGACCGGCTCTGGCAAGTGCTTGAGGGTAAACAGCGTGCCGTGCGGCGTCTTGAACACACCCGGCCCCGCAAGCACCAGTCCAGAACGGAGGATTTTGTCGAGTGGCCTGGTTTTCACTTGGTACTCGATGCTGACGCGCCCTTTGTCCCCTCCGATATCCAACGAGATGGACCCAAAACGATCATACCAGAAGGCATATTGCTCCGCTCGCAACGCAGGCGTTGCGAGAAGAACGAGCGTCAGAAGGAGGAAACACGTTTTCATAGGATGGATGGAGATTAAACCCCGAACAGATACTCCCGCCGCAGCCAGCCGACCACGTCTTCCAGCCCGCGCCCGCTCTTGAGGTCGCAGAACAAGAACGGCCGCCCCTCGCCGCGCATGAGTTTCGCGTCGCGCTCCATCACGCCCAGGTCCGCGCCGACGTGCGGGGCCAACTCGATCTTGTTGATGACCAGCAGATCGCTGTACCGGATCGCCGGGCCGCCTTTGCGTGGGATTTTGTCGCCCTGCGCCACGTCGATCACGTAGATGAACGCGTCCGCCAACTCGGGCGAGAACGTCGCCGAGAGGTTGTCGCCGCCGCTCTCGATGAGGATGACCTGGAGCCGGTCCGCGCCGTGGCGGCGTTCCAACTCGGCGACCGCGCCCATGTTCATGCTCGTGTCGTCGCGGATGGCGGTGTGCGGGCAGCCGCCGGT
>CAXTOX010000024.1:0-2367 GCA_964245885.1 uncultured Chthoniobacterales bacterium
ATAAACCCGGCGGCCATGGCTGGCATCTGCCAACTTAACTTCAAGAACCCGTGCGCACGAACTTCTGGCTACCTACTTAGTAATACTTCGTCAAGTGTTGTAAGTACTTCAACGGCAACATTTGTTTTGCCGGTGATTTCTCACCATTTTGCCTGTTTCGCGGTGCTCTCTCCGAGGAGAAGCCGTGAAACTCTGCCATGCTCAGAGCACCTGACGAAGTATTATTAGAGCGTGTCATGAACTTCGAATGCTGATCCTGAACAAGTTGCTGAGTAAAAGACAGGCGAAAGCTAGCCAGTGCAGTCCGGCGAGAGTGGTCGGCGGCCGCTCGTAGTCACGCGAGAGCCGCCGAAAACGCGCCAGCCAAGCGAAGGAGCGTTCGACTACCCAGCGCCGGGGCAGCAAGACGCAGCCGCGCCTGGCATCAGCGAGTTTAACCACCTACAACTTGATGCCATGTGTCGCGGCTGCGGCGGCCGGTTTTTCGCCGGTGTAGCCCTGGTCCACGCAAACCAGTTCCACGCTTTGGCCGGTGGCTGCTTGCACCTGTTCGGCCAAGGTGGCGACCTGCGCGCGTTCCTGTTCATTGGCCGGGGTGGCCACCAGCGCCAACAGATGACCGGGCGTGTCCACGGCTCCGTGCACCTTGCTGCCCTTTTTGCGCTTGTAGCCGTCATCACCCGCGCTGGCTCCGCTCTCCAGGCTGCTTTGCCAGGTGCGCCCATCCAGGACAGCGGCGGTGGGTTGTGCGGCCCGTTCGTGCAGCAAGCGAATGATCAGGCGCAGGGCATGCGCGCGCGGCGGAGCGTCTTCCTTCATCAAGGTCCGGTACGGGGCGACAAACCCCCGCTCCTCGTCGGTCCCCTCGGTCGGGTAAACTTTGCGGCTGGACGCCTGCCAGTTTACACCCGCAAAAGTTAATGACAGGCTCTAACTTAAAATTGGCGCGGCCAGCGCTTCGTCTACTCCATGAGCAGCGAAAACTTTCAGGGCCTCCGCCACTACCTGCGAGTCTTCGTTGGCGTCGATGTCGACGGCCTTCCCCCAGCGCATCCGTACGATGTGTACGCCGCGGTTCAGGTAGGGAGAACCGTCCGGCATCTCCTGCGTGGCCGACCAGCGCACGATGGCCGTCGTGTCCTGCGGCCAGCCTTTCACCCACACATCGTGCACGGTGAGTTGGAGGGTGGGCCCCAGACGGCCCAGCCGCGCTAGCCAGCGCCCGAGCGCCTCGCGATCGTGACGCTCCCCGCCCAGGGCGTGTTGGCCGCCAAAGCGATGGTGGACGTTCGGCGCGCAACCTTCGAGGATGGCCGCGAAGTCCTTTTGGTTGACCCGCAGGAAATTTTTGCGGGCGATGCGTTTGACGATGGCGTGGTACATAGGGAGAGCGCTCGCGGCGATCTGGTTGACGGACGGTCAGTGGGTGGATGAAGTGGCGGGGGTGCCGTAAAATATTGACAATGCCAATATGGTCCTGATATGTGGTCAGTGTCAATATCGCTTTTCACCTTTTCTTTTTATGCCGCGATCCCGACCGCCACTGGCCACCTCGCCTGGCAGCAAAACCGACGCCGCGCCCGCCGCTTACCACCACGGGGATCTGCGGCGTGCCATCATCGAAGCGACGGTGGCCCTGCTCGCCGAACAGAAACACTGGGACTTTTCTCTGCGAGAAGTCGCCCGCCGGGCCGGGGTCAGCCACAACGCGCCCTACAACCACTTCGCGGACAAACAGGCCCTGCTCGCCGCTGTGGCCACGGTCGGCTTCGAATCGTTGCGCGCGCAGATGCAGCGGCGGGCGGCCCGCACTCCTGAGCCTTCCGAAGCTTTGGTGGCCATCGGGACGGCCTACGTGCGCTTTGGCGTCCGCCATCCCGCGCAGTACCGTTTGATGTTCGGTCTGGCGCTGGCCACGGAAGCCGGAGGTTTGCCGCCCGTGATGGCGGAGGCTGCCGCCGCTGCCAAAGCGGTTTTGGCCGAGGTGGTCCGGCGCGGGGTTCAGAGCGGTCACTTCGCCGTGTCTGCGGCCGGTCCAAAGGGTGTGAAGTTGGCGATCCTTGTTTCCTGGAGCCTCGTGCATGGCCTGACCATGCTGGCCATCGATGGGTTGGCAGGCGATGCCGGTGTGCGGCTCACTGGCGCGGGCAACCTCGCGGGCAGCGTCGCTTGGACCCTCCTGAACGGTTTGCGTCAAAGGTGAGCACGTGTGCTCCCCACCGGAGACCGTACGCATCGGTGATGCGTCTTCGACCAAGGCAAGGGTCGGCTGTGTTTGAGAGAGCGTGTGAGAAGCCCCGCCACAGGCGATCGTCCCGGGAAGGTAGGGATGGCTCTCCGAGCCGCTCCCTAGATTTCTCGGTAGTG
>CAXTOX010000024.1:2377-5328 GCA_964245885.1 uncultured Chthoniobacterales bacterium
GCGAGGATGTAAGGTTGGGTAGTGTTTACGCCGATGTTGATTGCTTGATTTGCAGGTTGTAGGTGGCGATGAAGAAGTGGATGGCATCCAGGTGGTTCTCCGGGCACTTGGAAAAGGAGTAAGCCTTGCGGACGAGGCGACTGACTCTGGCCCGCAGGGTGCCAAACCAGCGTTCGACGTGGCAGGTCTCTCCTTCGGCCTTAGTGCAACAACGGTGCGTTCTCGCCGGAAAGGCCACGGCATAGGCTTCCCAGAGGTCGCTGCGGGTGGCGCACCGCCGATAATCCTTGGGCAGGCTGGCGCGCAGGTCGGCGGCGCTTTGCTGGCTGCGATCCCCGAGGGTCCAAGCCACGATCTGGCGCGTGCGTCGGCAAAGCGCCACCCACAGCCAGAGCGTCTGCGCCTTGCTCTGCACGAAGCTCCAGAGTTCATCGAGTTCAAGCACGTCACCGTTCTGGCTGGGCAAGAGCGTGTCCACGAAGGCGGGCAGAGCCTCGGTTTTTTTCCCCCAGCCAACGCATCACCGTCGTGTAGCAAACTCCGAAGGTGCGGTGGAGGCCCCGGATGCTCATGCGGTCTTGGTAGGCCGCGAGCACTTGGTCTTTGACAGTTTGAGTGTGGCGCGGTCCTTTGGGCGAGAGGGTAAACGTCCTTTTGCACTCCACGCACCGGGCGCGTTGCGCCCCGCGCTGCGTGTGGCCGTTCTTCTGCAAGCGTTCGCTGCCGCAATGCGGGCATCCGTGAACCACCGTCGTTGAAATCATCCGAAAAAATTGCGCTGATGCAGCCCGGATTCAACATCGGAGTAAACACCACCGATTTCTCTGGAAGGGAACCTCGAACCATAGGCGCGGTCATCCAAGCCAAAATAGGGAGCGGCTCGGAGAGCCATCCCTACCTTCCCGGGACGACCGGCCGCAACGGCCTGCCCAGATGCTCTTCACACGTTTTCTGAGACAACATGCCGTCGCCCGTGCCTCCCGGCGTAGATACGACGCTCAATCCGCTAAATCCTTTATGTAGAATTGCAAACACAATGGTGTTAGCC
The DNA here is from genome assembly GCA_964245885.1 of uncultured Chthoniobacterales bacterium. Lineage (GTDB taxonomy): Bacteria > Verrucomicrobiota > Verrucomicrobiia > Chthoniobacterales > SZAS-18 > CAHJWO01. Next base: position 3,426 of record CAXTOX010000024.1, read on the forward strand.
AGCGCAATCCACCAACCATCGCACCAAAGCAGCGCACGCGTCCTTTTGCGTCGGCCAGGAACGTTTGTACGGGGCAGGGAGCGCATCCTGTGGACGGAGGTGCAGCTCTTTGATCCAACCGGCGATGGCTTGAGCCTGGTCCGGCGCAAAAACTCCCGCGTCGCCCCGCTGCCACAGCCGTCGGGCAATCGCCCCATCCGACGGGCCAACGAAAAGGATGGGGCGCGGCAGACGTTCCAACAGCGCCAGTTTGCTAGGCCAGAGCAGCCCGCGAGTCTCGGGCCGTTGCGTGGCGATCAGCACTTGTGCAGCCAGCAGAGCGGGCAGCAACTCCGCTTCGGCTGCATATCCCGTCCATTCGCAGGAGCGCAGGCCCAGTTGTTCCGCCTGCGCCATGGCCAGGGCACGCGACGCGCCATCGCCTTGGAAGACGAGCCGGATCGGCAATCCCTGCGCCTCAAGGCGCGCTTGCGCGTCGAGAAGCGTGCGCCATTCGTGGGCGCGTCCAAGATTGCCAGAGTACAGCCACGTCCACGGTGCGGACGGTTCTACTTTGCCGAGCGCAACCGCTTCGACCTGCCGTTCAACCACCGGCGCGAGCCAAGGTTCCAAGGTCTGCACTTCCGTCCGACAGAATGCTTGCAGATGCACGCGCATATCCTCGTCCAACGCGACCACGAGCGCCGCTCGCCGGTAGGCCCACCGCATGGCCACTTGCACCATGCGCGCCACCACGCTGCCCGGCCGGACTTCCCCCAAGGCCAGCGCCAGTTCGGGGTAAAGGTCCATCGCCCAATGCGCCAGCCGCGCGCCGTGCCACCAGGCCAGCAACGCACCGATCACCGGCAAGCCCGGCGGGGAGGACAACGCCAGCACCACTTCCGGCCGACCGTCGCGCGGACGCCACCCCGCGCGCAGGATCGCCCAGGAGGCCGCGAGTTCGCGCCAGAGCCGACCGCCGCGCGCGGGACGGCCCTCGTAACTCTCCCTCTGCGAGACGATCTCCACCGCATGCCCGCCGGCTCGCAGGCCCTCGGCCAGTTCACCCAGCAGGCGCGCGGTCGGCACCGGGTCGGGAGGTCCGTACTGGTTGAGGAAAAGAAAGCGCATTGGCAACGATCTGGCCGTCATTCCCCGCGTGGCAGTTCCTTGACCACGCCGGCGGGGTTGCCGCGCACCAGCGTGTTCGGCGGGACATCCTGCGTGACCACGCTCCCTGCTGCCACCACCGCGCCCGCGCCGATCTCCACCCCCGGCGCGATGAACGCCGCGGCGGCGATCCAGCTCCCCGTCCGCACGGTGATCGGCCGCACCACGAGCTTGAAATCCTCCCGCCGGTAGTCATGGCTGCCCGTGCAGAGGTACGCCCGCTGGCTGATGCACACGTGGCTCTCGATGGTGACCTTCGCCAGGCTCAGGATGCCCACGTCCTCGCCGATCCAGACGTGGTCGCCCACGGTCAGCCGCCACGGGAAGGAAACGTTGACGTTGCCGCGTACGACTACTCCCCGGCCCATCTGCGCGCCGAACGCCCGCAGGATCATCACGCGCCAGGCGGACGGCCACGGGAGGAACGACTGGAAGCACCAGCCACGTGCGAGCACCCAGAGTGCTTCCTTCCAGGCGGGTGCGCCACGCGAGAAGTCCGAATTATCGTACCGGCTCAAGTCCATGACGGTGAACGCAGGATGCGGGTGGAAGGAAAGAAAGCAAAGCGCATAAGTCCATTGACCCCGTCTGCTGCCTGCTCTTTGCTGGAGATCGAACCGGCCTTCGCGGGCGCGATTCTCGGCGATCCTCTTTCCCGTGCACACCTTCAAGTGGATCGTCTCGCAGATCGGCGCGCGGCAGCATTACGGCGTGCCGCGGGGTTTCCTTTATCAAGGCGATCTGCGCGCGTTCT
>CAXTOX010000024.1:5338-30321 GCA_964245885.1 uncultured Chthoniobacterales bacterium
CTTGGCCGGACGTTTCCACTTGGATCTGCCATCGGACCAGGTGTTCTCTTATCCGTTCCGCACGGCCATGGCACGATGGCACATGCCGCGTGCCCACACGACCGAGGCTCGTTACGGTGAATATCTGCGCTTCGGGACCGCTTTCTCGCAATGGGTCACGCGCGACCTTGAAAAACAGCGCCTCGACCCGGCGAACGTCGCGTTTTTCGGATTCAACACGGGCTGTCTGGAAACTCTGCGCATGCTGCGCGGCCGCGATGTGCTGACCATCGTCGACCAGATCGACCCCGCCCGGTCCGAGGAGGAACTCGTGCTCCAGGAAGTACAGAAATGGCCGGGCTGGCAGGAAACGCCGGGGCGCATCCCCGAGGCGTATTTTGAGCGGCTGTCGGCCGAGTGGGACGCGGCGAACCTCGTCGTCGTCAACTCGGAATGGTCGAAACGGGCGCTGGTCGCGCAGGGCGTTCCCGAGACGAAACTGATCACCGTGCCCATCGCCTACGAGGTTGATGAGATCGCCGCGCCGGCGCTTCGCGCCAAATCCGGGCTTGCCCAACCGCTGACCGTGCTCTGGCTCGGGACGGTCAATCTGCGCAAGGGCATTCCCTACCTCGTGGAAGCGGCGCGGATGCTCCAGCGCACGGACATTCGCTTCGTCGTCGCGGGGCCGTTGGAGATTTCCCGTGCCGCCGTCGATGGCGCTCCTCCCAACGTTGCTTTCGTGGGCCGGCTCACGCGCGACCAGACCGACGCCTGCTACCGCCGGGCCGACGTGTTCGTGCTGCCGACGATTTCCGACGGGTTCGCCATCACGCAGGTCGAGGCCATGGCGCGTGGCCTGCCGGTCATCACGACGCCCAATTGCGGACAGGTCGTCACGCCGGGGGTGGATGGCCTGCTGGTGCCGGTGGGCGACGCGCGCGCGTTGGCCGAAGCCATCGCCAAGCTCGACGCCGACCGTGCCTTGCTCCACGAAATGTCCAAGCAAGCCCTGGTCAAATCGCGCACGTTCCGGTTGCCGCGGCAGGCGGCGCAAATCCAGAGCGCGCTGCGCCGCTACCGGCTGGCATCCAGGATGGATCGTCCGGCGTCGTCGTCGGTCTGAAAATGCGCCTCCACCGGGATGCTCGCCACGCGGACGGCGCGCCCCGCTAGGCAGGCAGGGCAGACGTTGCCGACGGAGTCCATGTCGGCGCCTTCCTGCACGAGTTCCTCCAGCAGGACACGGTAGCTGTCGTCGAGATGGAGTGCGTGGCAAAGGCGGCAAACCGGCACTAGTTCCTTAAATTGACTGACCTTGAGCAAACTCTGTCCGAGATCCCGGATGAGGCGGTGCTGCCGGTCGACCGTGGCCTTGGTTTTGGAAGCCATCGCGGCAATGATCGTCACCACGCCGAGGTGATCGCACGCGTTCCAATACACGAGCCACGTTTTGGAATAACGAATGCCCGTCAGATAATTCGTCTCGCTCCAGAGCAGGGCGGTGGCGAGCGCAAAGATGATCAACTGGCGTGAGGGCAGGTTCCAACTCGCAACGGCGACGACGAGAAGGTAGAACGTGCCCAGGCGCATTTCGTTGCCCGTGATGTAGTCGAGGCTACACACCAGCAGAAGGAAAAAATAGCTGGAGACAAGCGGCAGCACACGGCGCGCAGTGTGCAAAATTGTGCCCTTGATTGACATAACGATTCCGAACAACGTCTCCGGCTTCTGAATTGTGGGGACGGGAGGACACCACCGTCGTGGACGATCCTGCGGCGGCCGATCCCGCCTGTCAACCGCGAAGAGGCATGTGCACAGGGCGAACGCATCTTAACCTTGGTTGACGACGCCTGCGGCGGGCTGCCCGGACACTTCTCACGCGCGCTCTCAGTCGAACACAAACTCCGGCCGGTTGCCCTGTCCCGCCACCCACCGGTAGACCTGCGCCATCCGGGCGGCGGCGCTGTTCCAGGTGAACTGGTTTTCGACCAGCGCGCGGCCCCTTTCTCCCATCTGCCGGCGCTCCCACTCCGGGATGCCGACGAGCCGCGCGAGGGTCTGCGTTAATTCCTCGGGACTGGGGCCGCTTTCCAGGGCCGCGCCCGCCGCAAAGCCCTCCGGCAGATTGCACGCCGCGGTCATCACGACCGGAAGCCGATGGCTCCAGGCTTCGAGCACAACGAGCGGCAACCCTTCGCTGAGTGAGGGCAGGACGAAGGCATCCGCGTGCCGGTAAGCCGCCGCCTTGTCCGCGCCGAACAGCGGACCGGCGAAATGCACCGCGCCGCCGATGCCAAGCTCCGCGACGAGCGCCGCCAACTTCGCAGCGTGGCCGCCCTGATCCCAACCCGCGATCACCAGCGTCCATTCCCCGGCTGCCGCGTCTTGCCGCCACAGCGCTGCCCATGCCCGGAGCAGGGAAAGGAGTCCTTTTTTGGGGTGCAGCCGCCCGAGGTAGAGCAGGACGCGTTGATCCGGCGCAACCGGCACCCGCCACGGCGCGTCGGGTGCCGTGTCTCCCGGCGCGGGGGGCAGATCGACGCCGTTGGGGATGATGCACACCGGATTACGCAGCCCGAAGGTGCGGAACGCCTCGGCTTCCGTTGCGCAGAGGGCATGCAAACAGGCCGCGCTACGCAAATGCTGTCTTTCAAAGAGTGTTCCCACCAGCCACTTTTTCCAAGCGGATTGACGGAGTGCCCATGGATCCAGCATCCCGTGCGAGGAAATCACGGTAGGCCCGCCTGTGCGCTTTCTCCACATGTTGGCAGTCACCGACGCGAAACTCCAGAGACCGTGTGTGTGTACGACATCCGCTTGAAGACCGCGCCGCATTCCGGGCGCGAATCGAAAACCGGCGAAATTGCGAGAGGGGAAAACGTGTGCCTGTACGGGAGGCCAGGCAGCGGTATCGTTTCCGAAATCCGAATCCTCGATGCCAAGCGCTTCCACCGCGATCTTCTCACGGCGGATTAACTCCTGGCCGAGCCGCCGCATGCAATCAAACAACCCGCCGCCGCGGCGCGAGACGTAAAGGGTCAGGAAGGTGACTTTCATGAACGCAGCATCAAGGCGCGCAACAGCCCTCCGTCGAGCAGCCGCCGCCGTGGCAGCGGCGCAGCCGCCGCCGCCTCGACGGCTTTCGCCATTCCATCGGCAAAGGTTTCCGGCGTCCAGGCGGCGATGCGTTCGCGGCTGGAGCGGCCCATGGCAGTGCGTTCCGTCTCCGGGAGGCCGGCGAGCCGCAGCAAAACGGCGGTGATGGCAGCAGGGTCGCGGGGATCGAACGTCCAACCGTTTTGCCCATCGGCCACGAGATCCGGGGCGCATCCGCAGGGGTTGGAAACGAGCACGGGCAGCCCGCTGGCCATGGCTTCGTTGACCACGAGACCCCATTGTTCGGTCGTGCTGGTGTGGATGAACCCCCCGGCAAACGCATAGTACGCGGGCAGTTCGCCGTATTGCCTGAAGCCGGGCAGGAACACGGCGTTTTCCAAGCCCAATTCCGCACGCTGTGCTTTGAGTAACCCGCGCAAGGGTCCGTCGCCTAGCAGCACGAGCGCCCAAGCCGTCTCGCCTGCCTGCCGCCGGTATTCAGCATAGGCAGCGAGGAGCGAGGGCAGGTTCTTCTTTTCGACGAAACGGTTGGAAGCCAGGAAATATCGCGCCGGCAATTCCAACGAGTCGCGCCCTTCCACGCCATGCCGCCGCGCCTCCTCCACGCCGGCCTCGAAGTGGGTATTGTCCACGACATCGTAGCCCTCGAAGATCCGCGCGTCCGGCAGCCCCAGTGCGCAGAGATACGCCCGGTGCGGACCGCCGCCCACGAGCCCGCCCCTCGCCAACCGGACGAGCCGGCGCTTGATCCATTCCTTCCAAGGGCGGCGGCGTTCGTCGTCCGCGGTGGATTCCGACATGATGACTGCGGGCCGACCCCGCCAACGGCACCAAGCGAGCGCCGCCAACGCCCCAGCCGAGGACCATCCGGGGACGGCGACCGCTCCGGGCATTGCCGCGTCGAGGGCGGCAAAGACGCGCTGCCGCGTTTCCCGGCCACCGACCGACGCGCTGTCCCGGCCGGGAAAAAGGGTGATCCGCTGCAAAGCCTGGTCTTCCACCAGGTCCCACTGGTATTCGTGGCTTTCGCCGCAGAGTTCGAGCACGTGGACGGACATTTTCCCGGCCGTAGCGCGCAACCGGGCCAGATGGTACGGCCCGAGCCGATCGAAGAGGATGGCCACCGACCGGTTCACGTGGGACGCAAACTGCCCGGCGCGGGGGTGGAAGAGGGACGAGACTGCGGCAGCCGGCGCCAGCGGCGGGGCGGCGTCCGCGGGACAAAGAGTTCGCGCCTCCACACCCACATGATCAGGAAGCACGGCCAGAAGGCCATGAAAATCCAGGCGTAAATGCCCGGCAGGTCACCTCCGCGCAGTAGCGGGATCATTGACGCGCAACAGACCGCCCGGATCAGGACGCCGCCAATGGGCTCGATCAGTGTGCTATATCTTACCAGCCGTCCGAGTCCGTATCCATAAGCCACCGACAGGATAACCACTGCTACCACCCCGCCTTCCGCATAGAATGAACCTACCAGCCCTGGCGAGATCCCCAGCGTGAAGCCTGTGGCGGCGGAAGTGATGCCCAACTTGTTCATGTATCCTCCGACGGGTTTGCCGGGCCAGAGGGACCGGGGAATCGGTCGTTCGAGGACTTCTAGGTGTTCCCCCCCGTAGCTGTACGGCAGTTTCGACGGGTAAACCTGTTGGAGCAGTGCCAATCCGTCGACCATGTTGGCATCCTCCGCGAAAACCAGCCGGTCCCACGCATCGTTTTGCAGATTGGCATCCTCACTCGTGTTGCGCAAAGCTCCAGCCACGCCGAACAACACGATGGCTGCGCCGAATCCTAGCGCCATCTTGACGATCCGCCGACTCATGCCCTCGCCTGTCGTTGCGATGATCGTAGCGGCCAGCAGCCAGCCGAGAAATTGGAACCGGCCTGACGGGCCGAAGGTGAGGTACGCCACCACGCATACGATGACGACGGCTCCGGTCAATTGCAGCCCTTTTTTCAACCCGCCGAATCGCCACAACAAGGCGAGTAGAATTGCCACGCTGATGAGCACCAGAGGGAATTCATACAAATAGGCGCTCACTTCGAAGGCCATCGACTTGCCTGCTTCCACCTGGCCGTCTGTCAACCGGCGGGCAAGCAATGCCACCAGAATGGCTCCGATGGCAAAGATAAATACGCGCGGCCCGAGCCAGTTGATAAATGCCGGTGGAGCTTGTAGGGACGACACTCCCAGTCGCCGGTTTTGGATGCACATGTACACGGCCAGCAGAGCGGTCTCGCTCAACGTGGCGACACCCAGCGCGATCACTCCCTGGTCGAGCGTCATCGGCTCGAAGCCGAAGGGACTGATATCTACCATGGCGCTCAAGCCGTTTACCAGTGCCCAGAGTCGAAAGGAGAACACATACCCCAGAAAGCCGCTCGCCAGCAGTGGCAACTCGTCCTGTCGCTGCCAGAACCATCCCGCCGCAGCCAAGATCCATGCCCCTTGCACACACAAGTAGAAGGGATATAAGAAGGAGGATTCCATGAGCACGCTGTCGGCGGTCAAGCCGGCGGGCGGCGTAGTTTGTGGCCCGGACCGTCCGGGGTGGACGTTACTTATGGATGGCGCGCAAAATTTTGCAAACGATTTCCGCCATGTTCCTCCGGCCGGACATTGCCCCCGACAGAGACACATTGCATTTGTTCCTCCTCCATGGCGAATGCCATCGTGATCCCAAGCTTCGGACGTAAGGCCATTCTGGAGGCGACGCTCGGCGGAGTGTTCCCACAGATGGAGCAGGCAGACCGGGTGGTAGTCGTGACTTGTCGGGACGTGGACGCTCCGGCGTGCGAGGAGCCCGGTCTCTTGTTGGTTCAGGGAACGAAGGGGTCGGCTTGCCAAAGAAACAGCGGATTGGATTCCCTGCAAAGGATTGGTGGCACCTTTTCCTCGGTGCTCTTTATCGACGACGACGTGGTGCTGGCGGAAGGTTTTCTGGCAAACCTGCGAGCGCATCACGCTGCCCATCCGGAAGCGGTGGGTTTCACCTGCCACGTCATCGCGGACGGTTCTCGCTCCGGCGAGATCACGCGTAGCGACGCCGAGGAGATGGCCAGAATTTGGGAGATGCCGCGGCGTCCGAAGGAGTTGATCGCTGTCACTGCCCCTTACGTAGGATTTTCGATGCGCGGCGATTTGCTGGCACGTTTCCGCTTTGACGAGCGACTCGCCGGGTACGGTTTCATGGAGGACTGGGATTTTTTCGCCCGTTTGCGCATGGAAGGAAGAACGGGGTTTGCACTCGACTGCGGGCTCGTGCACCTGGCGGTCGGGGGTGGCCGGACTGCGCAACGGAAGTTCGGCTTCTCGCAGATCACCAACCCACTTTATCTCCGGAGAAAAGGCGTGTTGCCCCGGTCGAATTGCGCCCGGCACGTGCTGCGAGCACTGGCATCCAACTTGAGAGGTGTTTTCAGCAGGCCGAAACGGGAGAGGCTTCAGGGTAACCTGCTCGCCCTCTGGCGTTATTCATGGGTGGGTCCCTGCCCGGAACTAGTGGACAGAATTGCCGGCGACCGGTAACGGCAGAAAGGAGGGCGGTTTTAGCCGAGCGCGCCCATCTTTTCGGCGACGACTTCTGCGTTGCGTTGCCAGGAATTGGCGAGTTCGTAATCGGCCCAACGGGGTGCCGGCATTTCGCCGCGCTGCCAGCGCCGAATGCCTGCGATCATGGCGTCCAGACTATCTGGTTCGATCCAAACCGCCAATCCGAACTCATGAATGATGTCGTGCAAGTTGCTTCGGCCACCCGATGCCAAACAGGGGATGCGGAAGCCCGCCGCCATGTTGAAGACGGCACTGGCCGAGCGGAACCGGCGGCTGTAGGTCAGCAACAGTAAATCGCACGCTTGAAAAATCGCACTGACTTCCTCGTCGGGGACAAAGCCGACTAACCAGCGGCAGCGGTTCTCCACCCCGAGTTCTTGCGCCAGAGCGCGGTAGGATTCCGCGCTGCGTTGCGTGCCTGATTGCTCCGCGCCCGCCACCACGATGTACATTTCGGAGAAATGCGACAGAGCACGCAGGGCGAGATCGAGATTTTTGTCATCGCGCAGGTAACCGAATGAAAGGAGCACCATGGCATCCTCGGGCAAACGATGTGCAATGCGCCAAGAAGTGCGGGTGGTTTGGCTGGCCGGGACGGGATACAAACCTTGGGGAACCACCGTGGTGCGGAGGCCGGGCATAGGAGTACCGGTGTCGAGAACTATCGGCGAATGGACGAATGCCTCCCGCAGCATCGCGTAGGCGGTCGTGATGGATCGTCGATGCCACCAGAGAGGACCGAACCGATTGACGCGCGTGGGGTCGTGGACAATTGCGCCAAATACCACGCCCCGCGTGCGCGCCAGCTGCCGCATCGGCCCGGTCCAGAGCGGCGAGAGCATTTCGTTGTAAGCGGCAATCAACACGCACGGAAAACGGTCATGCCGCGTCACCCGAGCTAATGTGTGGGCATCCATCAAGAGGTCACGCACGAACAGCAGCTTTCGTGGAATGGCAGGCAGGGCGCGGATCGATCCAGCACGCAGGATCGGCTGCAAAGCATAGGGCAACGGCTCGTTGCTCGTCCGGTGCCATGGACCCTCGTTGCGCGCTGGGCACAAGACAGTCACATCCAGCCCGACCCGTGCCAGTGCCGAAGCCTGGTGGTGACTATACTCCGCTAGTCCGCCACGGCTGAAAGGCGCGTAGTAAAGCAATCTCATACCGCACTCATTCAACCGTGGACCCGCTGGCGGACGGATTGGCAATGCCTGCGGCCATGCAGATAGCCCCGGGCGTATCCGGTGAGGCCGTAGAATTTCGTCAGGTACTCGAACGCCGTCAACCGCAGCCAAGGGTGATTCACATTCCCGGCGCGCAATGCACGAGCCGCCCTGCCCAGACGCCGTACCCGCAACCCCGCTGACGCCAGCGCCACCGCCAGCAGGATCACCCCGGCCAACCGCCATCCCGCCACCAGCAGGATCACTCCGGCCACGACGGCCAAGACTTCCATGACCAGTCGTCCTCCGACCAGGAGAAAATGCTGGTTACGAAACGCCGCCTCACCGTCGCCCCAAAAGTAGCGGTAATGCTCCTTGAGAAATGCGCCAAGGGTATCGTGCCGGTGCCAATAACAGCGCACGACCGGCGCGCCGGCTGAGGGGATGCGATATTTTTTGAGCAGTGCATCGAAGCAAGTATCGTCGGCGGCGAGGGTGAGGTCTTCCGGGTAGCCGCCGATTTGTTCCCAGACGCTTTTGCGGTAGGCGATGGAACGCGACGTGCCCTGGCTGTCCGGTTTCGCTTCAAGTTTGTGCGAGGGCAGGAAGGCGTATTCGGTCTTTGCCCAATCGGTTTCGGCCCACGCCTCCGGGATTTCCCAACTGCCGATGACCACGCCAATTTCCGGCCGGGCGAGCAGCGGGGCGGCAAGTTCCTCCAGCCATTCCGGGTCCCAGTCGCAGCCGAGGTCGGTAGAGACGATGAGCGGACCTGCCGCGCGGGCGATGGCGAGGTTGCGCCCCCGCGCCACGTTGCAACGCTCCTGCCACACAACGAGACGCCAAGGGCGATCCGTACGGGCGAGTTCCACCTGCAACACGTCCCAGGTACCATCCTTGGAGAAGGAATCCACGATGACAATCTCATTGGGCAGGCGCGTCTGTCCGGCCATCCGGCGAAAGAATAGTTCCGCCCCGGCGCAATCGTTGAAGACGGTGCTGACGAGTGAGATCATAGAGGCCCGGCGGATTGAAAGAAAGGGAACCGAAAATCATGTGCCACACGTCCGCCTGCGGGGAACTTGCGGTCATTTTTTCAGCGCCAGCTTCATGATGCAATGCGATCCATTCGGCATTCCATCGATTTCCACCCGTTCTTCCCTGAGGGAGTCATAAATTCTCAGACGGGTGTGTTTATAAAAATGCCTGTCAGCCAGTTCCAGCCCGTCAAAAAAATTTTCCGCGAGATTTTCCGGCAGTTCGGTGGGTTCGGTAATCGTGGGTGGATGGTTGCAATCCGTAATCAACAGGAGCAGCCCTTTACGGGCGAGCACCCTGGAAATTTCCCGGCTGGCTGCCGCCAGATCGTCCACATGGTCGAGTGCGTTGAAGCAGAAAATGAGATCGAAGTTTTCGTCGAGGAAGGGCATTTTCTCCGCGCCGCAAGCGATGTACTTCATCTTCTGCTTCCAAGCGCCGAGCCATAAGTACTCGCGTGCGAGCGGATCGATGCCGACCCGGCTCTTGGCACCGGAAATCCATTCGAGCGATCCGACCGGACCGCAACCAACATCCAACAATCTTTTTCCCACGAAGAAATCCGGTTTCAGCCCGAACTCCTCCGAGTAGAAATATCGGAAATGATCGTTTTCATCCTTGCCGAAGGCCTGACCAATCCAATGAGCTAGTTCATCTCTTTTTTTGGGGTCGTCCTTGAAGCGTCGCAAAACAAATCTCGCATACAGCCGGGTGTATAGTTTTGAGGAATACCATTTCATGGTTTGGCGGGGTTACTGGATGCCTGAATTTTTGTACCGTCTAAACGATGGTTAGCTTGTTCACCGTGGAAAAAAAGATCGGATTCTGCGTCGCAGGAAACTTCCGAGACGGGCGGATCGTGCGAGGTTAAGACGAAGATCGTTGCGCCAAACTTGCAGAAGGTTGCCGAACGATAAGCCGCGCGTGAAACGCGGCACGAGCCGTTTGGCGACCCCTTGAAAATGTAGGGCCAGAAACGGCAACCACACCTCATCGGCCATTCGGTGCGCGTTTGGCACGCCGCCGCGCCAAACGATTCGCTTGAAGGGGCCGTCCATTTCAAAACCGCCCACGTTATCGTTGATCGTGAGGTCGAGCATCCAGCCCGCCTGCCCATGTGGGCCGGGGGTCGAGGCGATCAGGTCCGGCCGCTCGTCCAGAAACAATCGCAGGAAGGTCATGTCGGAAACGCCGCCCCGGTCCGAGTGCGCAAGGTGTTCGCGGTGCAGTTCCTCCAGACGGCCCGGCTCCTCGGGCGAACCGTAGTAACTTTCCACCAACCGGCAAAACGCCGCCAGCGCAGAACGCTGATTGATGGCCGAAACGTGCGCGGCAGCGATGACCATAGTCATGGGCCGCTCAGCCAAGGCGTCCAGGACCGGAGCCAGCGGCGCGTAGAGTAGGACGTCGGAATCGAAACACACGACCCGCTCGATCTTTTCGCTCTCCATCCATTCCAGAACGAGAAACCAGCGTTGCAGGCACGCCAACTCGAAATCGCGTCCGTGCGTGCTGTGGTGAATATACGTCGCATCCAGGCGGCGCGCGCCCTCGCTGTGATCGGCCGCCGCGACATGCCGCACGCCGAGCGAGCGTGCGAGTGCCCGGTTGGCTTCGTCGCCGACCAGGATGACCGCTCGCGCCGGATCGTGCGTGCGGGCCATCGCCAGCGCGCGGGCGAGGTGTGGCCGATTGCCAGCGTGGACGAAAACCAGCGGCACCTCTTCGCTGCTCACGGCGCGGCCTTCCGGCGTTGAACCAGCGTTTGCAGCCGCTGGAAATTTTCCAGGCCGAGCGCTCGCCGCGCCAGCATTCCCGGCGAAAACAGCGCCGGCCCGGCGGTGAGCCATGCATTCGCTCGCTGGCGCGCCTCCCGGGCGAGGTCGCCGTCCCCGGCCTGCGACGCCCGCGCGGCCTCGCCCTCGAAGACGCGTACCAACGTGCGGCGTTGCGCGGAGGTGAGGGCTTGCCCGAGAGAACGGACGAACGCGGCGTTGCTGTCGGCGACGGCACAGATGGCATTGAAACGACTGCGCACGTCGCGGATGGCGTCGCGGCTCGACGGCGTACAGGTGCGATAGCGCGCGCCATCGGCGTCGGACCACGCCAGCCGTGCGCCGTGCAAAACACGAAACCAGAACGCTGTGTCCTCGGATTGCACGCGGTCCAACTCCTCCTGCCAGAGCCGCTCCCCGCCCAGCCACGCCCGCCGCACGAGCGCGGCCAGCGGTGGCCAGGGCGCGAAGCCGATGATCTTGTCCGTCAGCCGCAGGATGCTTTGCCGCCACGCGGGCGGTTCGCGCCGTTGGAGTGCCTCGGGCCGACCGTCCAGAAACTCCTGCCACGGCCCCGCCACCACGTCCACCTCCGGTTGACCTGCGGTCGACGCGAGGCGCGAAGCGAGATATTCCGGCTCGATCAGGTCGTCCGCGTCAAGGAACAACACCCAGTTGCCGGTGGCAGCGTTCAAACCGCAATTGCGCGCTGCGCCCGGACCCTGCGCGCGGGCGAAATCCAGCAGCCGCACGCGTCCGTCCGTTTCGGCGATTCGCCGGACAATCGCCGCGCCGTCATCGGTGGAGCCGTTATCGACCACCCACATCTCCCAATCCGTTAGCGTCTGCCGCCGGACGGACTCCACGGCCTCGGCAATGTATTCCGCCTTGTTGTAAAGAGGGATGACAATGGAAACCATTTGCAGATACAGAGGTTATGCTGGCATCCGTTGCGCGGCGACCATGAAAAACATTCGCTCGTATGCTGGCAGCAGAGCGTTCCAGCCAAAACGTGCGCTCGCCATGGCGCGGCGGGCATCGGCGGTGCGCTCCAGGTCGGGAAGATTCGCCAGATGAGCACGCAGCAAACTCGTCAAGGCTCCCGGGGCGGTGAAATCCGCATATAATCCTAGGTCTCCGAGCACGAAACGCGTGATGGGATAGTCGTGCACGAGGCAGGGCAGGCCATGCGCCGTGGCCTCGACGAGCACCCGACCGAAAGCCTCACGCACGGAGGAAAGCACGAACAGGTCGCTTGCCTCATAATAGGGGCCAATCTCCGTGTTCGCCACGCTGGCAAAGCGGAAATCGGTCTCCGCGAGCTTTGCCGACGCCCGCGCCTTGATCGCGTCCGACTCGTCGTCCAACTGGCCTAGAAACAGAACGAAAGGCCGATTTTCACGCAGTGCGGCCACCTCATCGATCAGATAATCCAAACGCTTGTGCGAACGATTGATCGCCGCGACGGAAATGATGACCGGGCGGTTTGCGGGAAGACCCAACCGACGTTTCAGCGTGATTTTGTCCTCCGATCTGGCTGCGGGTATGGCGAATCCGTAGGGCACTAGGCTTTGCATGGCGTCCGGCACACCCGTGCGGCGGGCTAGGTCCAAGAAGTAAGGGGTCAAATGCTGGACATGATCACAAAAGGGAAACGGCGGCGGCCAGGGTCCACCGTTGGAAAAAATCATCCGGTAACGCAGTCCGAACCAGCGGCGCAGCCGTTGCAGGATTACGCCGAGCGTGGATTCGCTAAAAAGAATCACATCCACGTCGCGCTTGGCCGCGTATCTGGCGACGGACAGCCCGAAACTGTATTGCTCGACCGTGAAAGCCTCGAAATGCTGCCGGAACTTGTCGCCCCGCGCACGCAGCCGTGCGTATGCCTGCACCGGTGCCGCGAGGTAGGGGATGAGCCACGCGGCCGTTTCGCCGGGGCGCGACACCGCGCCGGGGCCATGGATGAGACTCGGCGTGATGTGTTCGCTGCCACGCAACGCGTCGAAGCATTCGTCGGCGAATGATTCGTAGCCACGCCGCGCCCGTCCCAGGCCCGAACAGGCAACCAAGACTTTGAGGGAGGCGTTCACGGTCGGCGCGTCGTTTCCAGCAAGGCGTCGATCCCGGTCGCAAACGCGCCGACCGGATCGCGGGGAACGTGCGCGCGGACGGCCTCGCCCGCGCGCCGACCCATCTCCTCCCACTCGCCCCGGCGCGCCCAGGCGCGTTCCAGTGCCTCGTCCATCGCGTGCTTCGTGGGGGCCGCCGCGAGGAAGCCGTTGACCCCGTCCTCGACGAGTTCGCGGTTGCCCCCCACGTCGGTCACGATGCTCACACGGCGGCAGAGCATCGCCTCGACCAGAGACAGCGGCAGCCCTTCGTAACGCGAAGGCATGATCATCGCATGATGATTTGCCCAAACTTCCCCGATGTCGCTGGTTTGCCCGCCGAAGCGGATGTTGGGCACGTCCCAAAGCCGTTGTAGGCGTTCGAGCGCCTCGCGGTGATGCCCGGAACCAACGAGAGTGACGGTCAGGGGGCGCGCCTTCCATTTGGGTTCGCGCAACACGTCGAATAAAAGGTCTTGCCCCTTGTGTTCCGCCCCCAGTCGGCCAACGCACGCCAGGCGCAGACCGCCGTCAGGACTTTTCGGCCAGGGCACTTCCACATCGTACGAGACCAAAAAGGGATTGCGCACGATTATCGCAAGTTCCAGCGAGAGACCGAAGTGTTTGGCAGCGACCTGGCGGTTGTCTTCCGAAACAAAGCAAACCGCCGCCGCGGCTTCGTAATGCACCCGGAGATAAGGCACGACGGAAGGATCAGGCCAGAACGTGTCGGTGGCCAGATGAACGATCACCACATAGGGCACGCCGCGATTTCGGCACGCTTCCATCCATGCCAAGCCATCCGTCGTGCCGCCTTGGGAGATGATTACTAAATCCGGGCGGAAACTCACGAGCCAGCCAGCCACGTCCGGATTGTAACGCGGAGCCAGCTTCTTCTTGATGCGACGCCATAACACCCAACGGCAAGCGCGCCGGTGAACACTGACGCCCGGGATGTTTTCCAACCGGACGATTTGCGGTGCTTCGTTCTCGAAGCGCGGGACGTTGGCTCCCACGGCATGACCGTTCTGGGCAAATCGCAACGCGGTTTGATACCATAATTCTTCACTGCCAGCCCAAGGAACAAAGCTGTTGGTAGAAATGAGTGCAAACCGACTCATGGCATGGGCTTGCGCGCCTCTACCAGTACCGCAATGTAGAAGCTGTGTCCCGGGTCGGATTCCGACGCGACCTGATGCTCTGCGAGATACCGATCACTTTGCCGTTGAATAGGGCGGCGCGCGTACAGCCAGAGTCGGCGCAAAATTCGCATCGCCAATCCAAAAAGTGACCGATTGGGCAGTAGCATCTTCGGCAGGAAATGATCGATGCAGAAAATGACCGCCCGCGGCCCCGTGGTCAGTTTTTCGACGCGGTCAACCTGAAAACCGGCACACTCGATCTCAAGCCGTAGGCCGAGCGCGGTCCAGCGATTGAAGTCATAGGGGCAGGCGTGATCTTCAAACGTTCCATGGGTGGAGAAAACGAGTCGCGCGCCCGGCTTGGCGACGCGGAAACATTCTTCGAGGTATGTGGGAACATCCGCGACGTGTTCCAGCACCTGCGTGGAAAGAACCAGGTCAAAAGTAGCATCGGGAGCATTGATCCTGCCTGCGTCCGTGATGATGTAATCGATGTCCTTGTACCCCTCGAAATCAGCCCGATGGTAATCGGCTTTGGGAAAAAGAGAGCGGTAGGGAGAACAGCCGCAGCCGAAGTCCAACACGGAAATCGCCGCGTCGGTGCGAAAAGATTCCAACGCGATGCGCAGGTCTTTCAGGTGCAGATAGGCGGCATCACCGGGCTGCGGGTGCAGCCGCTCGCGCAGAAAACGCTCGGTTTGCAGGTGATCCTGAACTTGGGCGTTTAGATCGGTGTCCATGGTTTAATTTCGGATCAGAAACGCCTGGGTGGAATCCGGCAAGGCGACGACGGTCTGGCCGGTGTTCACGCACACCTCATCGATGGCCTGACGAGCGCCATAGGTGGCTGGCCAATTATAATCGTCGAAGAGGATGATGCCACCGCGCGGCATCCGCTCCAGGCAGAACTCCGTCGTGGCACGGGTCGGTGCGTAAAGATTCACGTCGATGTGTGCGAAGGAAATCGTTCGCATGGTCACGGCTTCCAACGAAGCCGGGATAATCCCCTCGACGATGTGTACACGGGTGGGTTCATCACGGAACAAGGCGCGCACTTCGTCGGCGCTTCTGCCGCGCACGGCGCCCTCCTCAGCTTCCTGGCCGTCACGGCTGCGGTTCACTTCCGCGTAACCGCTGAAAGTATCCAGCAGCCAGGCCGCCTTGGTCTGGCCGGTTGCGTGCAGGTAGTCCACCATCAGACGGGCGCTGCCTCCGCTCCAGACGCCCGCTTCCAGGATGTCACCCTCCACCCAGCGGGACTGCCGGAGCAGTCCAAGCAAGACGTAGAGCTTGGACGCGCCCAGGAGCGTGTTCTCGCGGATGGACGGCGTGAGCGTCTTGGTGAAATCCATTGCTAGCCAAGGCTTGTAGTAACGGTAGTACGAGTCGCTGCGCCCGTAACACTCCATGTCCGGCACGCGGTCAGAGAAAGTTTGATTGGTTGGCAAACGTTGTAGCAAATACCCATGGTTGAGCAAGACACCCGAGATGCGTTGGAACATGCCGCCGAACACAGGATCAATGGATTTTGTGTACGGACCAACCGCAGGTTTCCAGGTAGACGCACGCACCTGGCTCCCAGGCGAATTCCCGCGAGTGTTTATACATCACGACCTCGAAGGGGCAAACGTCATCCACGATCTCGAAAACTTCGCCGCCCGGAGGTTCCGAAAGATAGAACTTCAAGTGATAGCGTCCCATGTAGAGACGCATTTCCGGGATCTTGCAAACGGCCTCGAACACCCCCGGTTCGCGGCCAATAGGCCGCTCCGAGTCGAAGGTCCACAGGTGAATGACCGGTTGCTGTAACTCGTTGAGTACCTGCAAAGAGAGGCATAGGGAGCGCACCGACCTCGGCGTGGTTATTTCAAGATGCACCTGAAAAGGCTCGCCACAAATATGAACATTGTTAGGCTCCGCCGTACTCAACTTAACCCGTGTGACGCGCGGAGTATCCTTATTTGGCTTTGCCGAATAGCTCAAAACGCCCGCCGAGAAGCCCCGCAGATAGCTGGTGATGACCTGTGCGGTCGGCGCGTACTGGATGATCTGTCCGCGCGCCAGCAGAATAACATGTTGGGTCAACGTGGAGATCGCCTGCATGTTATGACTGACGAAGAGAACCGTACGCCCGCCCAGCGTGGCGACCTCATGCAATTTACCGAGACATTTCTTTTGGAACTCGATGTCCCCAACCGCTAGTACCTCGTCCACGATCAAAATTTCCGGCTCCAAGTGTGCCGCCACTGCAAAAGCCAGCCGCACGTACATGCCGCTGCTATAACGCTTGACCGGCGTGTCCAGGAACCTCTCCACCTCCGCAAACGCCACGATCTCGTCGAACTTCGCTTTGATCTCGGCGCGGTGCATCCCGAGGATCGCGCCGTTGAGGAAGATGTTTTCCCGGCCCGTCAACTCCGGGTGAAAGCCCGTGCCGACTTCCAGCAGGCTGGCCACCCGGCCACGCAGACGGATGCTCCCTTGCGTCGGCTCGGTGATGCGACTCAAGATTTTGAGTAGCGTGCTCTTGCCCGCCCCGTTGCGCCCGATGATGCCCACCACCTCTCCTCGCCGCACCTCGAAGTAAACATCTTTCAGCGCCCAGAAGTTATTTTCGGAAGGTTGCGAGTGACGGCTTGAAAGGCGGGAAAAAGGCCGTTGGATCAGCGATTTCGCCTTTTCTGCCAGCACGTCGCGCAACGCCGTGTAGCCGCCGTTTTTCTGCGCCGCACCCAGCGTGTAACGCTTCCCGAGTCCCTCGACGCGGATCACTACGTCGCTGGTCATCAAGTTCTGTGCACGAGGTTGGCGCGCACGCTCGGGAGATCGGTTTCACCGGGGTCGGCGGCGTGCCCAGAATGCTCGCCGCCGGCCTGCCGCTGGAGGGTTCGGAACAGTCGCGGGGTGGGAAGGGGTCCAAGAGGAAAGGGGCACGGCCGGTTCTCGTGCCGAGCGGATTCGCCTGGTACTGCCATCGCGCAGCGTTTCGGTTGCAACGTTTCCGCATTCATCGCATCGGCGGCGGCGACCTTCTGTCCGGTCAGGCCGCTACGGTCGATGGGCGCGGCAGATGGTCTCTTGAAGCGTCCGCCCATCGCCGGCGCGTTCCCAGCGTCGATTAACGCATCAGGCAAACGACGGCTCGAACCGAGCAGGAAGTTGAAGTTGCGGATGGCCATGGAAGTTTCTTGCGTCTGGTCGGATGGCGAGGTTTTTGGTATCAGTTCATCAAGGCCGTGTCACGGGAAAACTTGCCGTCGCGGAGAGTGGCAGGGCGGGCGACGGCCGGTAAGTTTTCTTTGCAGGACTGTTGGGAACGGATGCCGGCCAAGGAGAAACGTCGACGGATCGCAAATTGACAATGGCGAACAATCGGTCTGAACTGGGTAAATCCGAGTTCAGAGTACTGGAAGTGCTGCTGCACAGAGGACCCCTACCGGTCAACGTGATCGGCCGAAGGTTACCTCGTGCCCGGTTCGATCGGCGTGGCGGTGGACCGTCTCTACGGTCGGGGGTTGGTTAGCCGCACGGAAGATCCGGGTCACGCCGTTGACGGACCGGTGGCGTTCGCGCCAGCCGGGTTGCAGAAGAAAGAGGGGTTCACGGCGTGAACACCACCCGCACGCAGCCGTCCTCCTTTTTCTTGAACATCTCGTAACCGCGCGGGCCTTCCTCCAGCGAAAAGCGCTGGGTCACGAGGTACGAGGGGTCGAGTTCGCCCTTGGCGACGTGGTCGAGCAGCCGCGGGACGTACTTCTGGCCGTGCTGTTGCGCCGAACGCAGGGTCAGCCCCTTGTTCATGATGACGCCCATCGGGAACTTGTCCATTACTCCGAACACGCCCAGCACCGACACCACGCCACCCTTGCGGCAGCAGAGGATGGCCTGGCGCAACGCCTCGCCGCGGTCGCTCTCCAAAAAGAGCGCCTGCTTGACCCGGTCGTAGGCGTACTCCAATCCCGGACCATGCGCCTCCATGCCCACGGCTTCGATGCAGCAGTCCGGCCCGCGTCCGCCGGTAAGTTCCTTGAGCGACTCGAAAACGTCCACCTTCGTGTAGTCGAGCACCTCGGCCTTGGCGTACACCTCGGCCATTTGCATCCGTTCGGGCAAACGATCAATCGCGATCACCCGCTCGGCTCCCATCAAGTACGCGCCCTGCATCGCCATGAGTCCCACCCCGCCCGCGCCCCACACGGCCACCGTGTCGCCGGGTTGGATGCTGCACAGGTCGGCTCCCATGAAACCGGTCGGACCCGCGTCGGAAATGAAGACTGCCTGCTCGTCGGTGATGCCGTCGGGCACCGGGAAGCAGTCCACGTCGGCGTGGGGCACGCGGACATACTGCGCGTGCGCGCCGGCGTAGCCGCCGAAAGCGTGCGTGTAGCCGTAGATGCCCGCCGTGGGGTAACCGAAGAGCGGTTCCTGCATCTCGTGGTTGGGATTGGTATTATCGCAGAGCGACCACAGGTCGTGCTGACAATAGAAGCAACTGCCGCAGCAGATGAACGAAGGCACCACGACGCGCTGCCCTTTCTTGACCTTCTTGACCGACCGGCCGACCTCCACGATCTCGCCCATGAACTCGTGGCCCAGGATGTCGCCGGCGCGCATCGTCGGGATGTAGCCGTCGATCAGGTGCAGGTCGCTGCCGCACGTCGTGGACATCGTGACCTTGAGGATCACGTCCCGCGGGTTGACGATGGTCGGATCAGGGACCGTCTCGACCCGCAGGTCGTTGACGCCGTTCCAGCAAAGGGCTCGCATGAGGTTAGAGGAGGAGGTTAGTAAGCGTTGGCGGTGGCACCCGTGCGGGCGGACACGTTGTCTTTGAGCGTGGGGATTTCACCGGCCTCAGCGAGACTCTTAAAACGCCGCAGTGCCTTGACGGCGAGAACCTTCGGCACGATGCCCAGCACCTTGGCGGCCCCTTGGCCGAACGAGCCGCCGGGCGGATGGAAGTCGATCTCCAGGGTCGCCACGGTGCCGCGGCCACCGGTCGCAGGCGAGAACTGGACGGAACCGCCGTTCGGGACCTTGGCTCCCTGCACCGAGTACCAGCGCAGCAACCGGCCGGGTTCCTCCTGCACGATCTGGGAGTCCCATTGGAGGCTGGTCTTGACCGGGCCGCTGACTACCCAGTGGGCGTGGTCATCTGCCCCGGCGGTGACCGTGGCGAAGTGTCCCATGACCTGCGGCAGGGTCCGCGGGTCGCGCCAGAGTGCGTACAGCTCCTCGGGTGAACCGCCGATGGTGATGCTCACCTCCACCCGGGTGGCGGGTTCGTCCGGCGGGGAGTTGCGGCCGAGTTGCCAGGCGCAGAGAACGTCCAGCGCCGTGACGGCAACCACGGTCGCCGTCGCCACCTCCAGGCGCTCCCGCTTGGTCCGGCTGCGCTGTTCTTCCAGGGCTTTGCCCAAAAAGAGCAGGTCCATCACGTCGCCGCCGACGCGGGACCAGACCGACGCGGCGGAAGGCTGCTTCTGCGCCAGGATGATGGCTCCGGCGGCGATCTCGCGCAGTCCGAAGAGGCGCAGGGTGCCTTCATGTTCTCCGGTGCCGAGGTATCGATCCAGGTCTTTGCCGGAGAGGAGTTCGGCCAGGCCAAGGCTCACGCTGAACCAACCCAAGGCGCGAGCGACACGATGAAAAGTTTGCATGGAAGGAGTCGGTGGTCTGGTGGCAGGGGCGTATTCGCCACGGGATCGGCGGGCGGCTTCTTAAATCGACGTTTTCCCCTCGCGAGGGAACCGGCCGTGCCAACGGCCCGGGTCCACCCGGCTTCAGCGCAGGTCGCGAAAGCACTCGCGCACCTCGCGCACGAACAACCCGGGCTGTTCAAAGGCGGCGAAGTGCCCGCCGAGGTCGCCGCAGACGACGCCATAGCCGACAGGCTGTGCGCCTGCCTCGATCCGCTCGGACGTGGCTGATGCCCATGCTAGAGTGGGTCGGTGAGCTTCCGGGTGGCACCCGGTTTTGTCCGGGTTCCTTTAACCCGCCGCCGCGCTTCAATCTCGGCCGCGGAAACCTGCCTATGGTGCGCTCTGCCTACGCCGAGCGCATTGCCACCTGGGAGGCGTGGGAGGCCCGACGCCGACGCCGCCCAAGGGGAGGGTAGAAAAAGACCGTCGCAGTCTCCTGAGGAGTCGTCGCCGAGCGAACTTTCTGGCATCGGCAAACAACCGCCGGGCGGCATCCACTTCGCAGAGGGAAGCGCGGGCTCTACGCGGGCTGGCCGTAGTAAGCGTTCGCGCCGTGCTTGCGCAGGAAGTGCTTGTCGAGCAAGGCCCCGGAAATCGGCTCGGCGCGCGGATTTATCTGAATCGCCTTGGCGGCCATCTCGGCCACGATCTCCAGGGCGAGGGCGTTTTCGACCGCCTTCTTGCCACTGCCGCCCCAGGCGAAAGGCCCGTGCCCGTGTACGAGGACGGCCGGCACCTGCGACGGGTCGAGTCCCTGGAAACGTTCCACGATGACGTTGCCCGTTTCCCATTCGTACGCGGACCCGATCTCCTGCGGCGTCATGGGTCGGGTGACGGGCACCTCGCCGTAAAAATAGTCCGCGTGCGTCGTGCCGAGACACGGGATGCCCCGGCCCGCCTGCGCCCACGCCACGGCGTGGCGCGAATGGGTGTGGACCACCGCGCGCACCCCGCTCGCCGCGAACGCCTGGAACAGCCGCCGGTGCGTCGGCGTGTCGGAGGAAGGCCGCAGTTCGCCTGCCACGACCCGCCCCTCCGCCAGGTCGACGACGACGATGTCCTCCGCGCGCAGCGACGCGTAGTCCACCCCGCTCGGCTTGATGGCGAAGACGCCCGCCTGGTGGTCGGCCACGCTGACGTTGCCGAACGTCAGGTCGATGAGCCGGTGTTCGGGCAGCGCGAGGTTGGCGAGGAAGCACTCTTCCTGCAGGTGTCGGAGGTCCTTCATGGCGGCATCCTCAGAGTCGTCCCAGACCCTGGCTCAGGTGGTAGTAAAGGTCGTTGTTGCGCAGGGTTTCCTTGAAGGTCCGCAGCCGGGTGTCGGCGTCGATGACGGCGGCTTCCACGCCGGCCAGCTCGGCGAAATCCTCCATCATCCCGGTCGTCACCGCGTGGGAACAACCCGTGTGGTGCGCCCCGCCGCCGTAGATCCACGCCGCGCACGCCGTCTTGAAGTCCGGGCGGCACCGCCACACCGCCCGCGCCACGGGCAGCCGGGGCAACTCCTGCGGCGGAACGATGGCGTCCACCTCGTTGATGAGGAAGCGGAACCGGTTGCCCAGGTCCATGAGCGCCACGTTGATCGCCGGGCCTGCCGCCGCGTTGAAGACCAGCCGGACGGGATCATCCTTGCCGCCGATGCCCAGCGGGTGGATTTCCGCCCTGGGCTGCTCCGCCGCGATGCTCGGGCAGACTTCGAGCATGTGCGCGCCGAGCACGAGGTGTCCGCTCGGGCGCAGGTCATAGGTGTAATCCTCCATGAACGACGTGCCGCCCTCCAAGCCCTCGGCCATGACCTTCATGGCGCGCACCAGCGCGGCGGTTTTCCAGTCGCCTTCGCCGCCGAAGCCGTAGCCTTGCGCCATGAGGCGCTGGGTGGCTAGGCCCGGCAGTTGGGTCAAGCCGTGCAAATCCTCGAAGGTGTCCGTGAAGCCGAGGAAATTGCCGCCTTCGAGAAAGGCGCGCAGGCCGAGTTCCTGCCGTGCGTTGTAGCGCAACGCCTCGTGGCGCGCGCCGCCCTTGCGCAGGGCATCCACGACCCGGTAGGTTTCCTCGTACTCGGCGCAGAGAGCGTCGACGCCGGCGTCGGCCACGTCCCGCAGGGCTGCGGCGAGGTCGCCGACGCCGTGGGTGTTCACCGCGAAGCCGAAACGCGCCTCGGCGGCCACCTTGTCCCCGTCGGTCACGGCGACGTAGCGCATGTTGTCGCCGAAGCGCACGAACCGCCCGCCCTGCCAGTCGGCCCAGGCGCGCGCCACGCGCATCCAGCGGCCGAGGCTCTGCTGGGTTTCTTCGTCCGACCAGTGGCCGACGACGACCTTGCGGTTGAGGCGCAGGCGCGTGTGCATGAACCCGGCTTCCCGGTCGCCGTGGGCGGACTGGTGCAGATTCATGAAGTTCATGTCGATCTCGGCCCAGGGCAGGTCGCGTCCGTACTGCGTGTGCAGGTGCAGGAACGGCTTTCGGAGCGAGAGCAGCCCGTTGATCCACATTTTGGAGGGCGAGAACGTGTGCATCCACAGCACGAGGCCCGCGCAGCGCGGTGCGGCGTTGGCCTCGCGCACGAGGGCCGTGATCTCCTCGGGCCGGGTCAGGATCGGCTTGAAGACCAGCGGCAAGGGCAGGGTGCCGGCGGCGTTGAGGGCCGCGACGATCTCCTGCGAGTCGGCCGCGACCTGCCGGAGCGCCTCCTCGCCGTAGAGGTGCTGGCTGCCGGTGACGTACCAGATTTCGAAGGGGGGGAGTTTCATGGATGGCAAAGGGGAAGGGGGCGGTGGATCAAACCGGCGCACCAATCTTCTAAACGCATCCTGGCCCGGCGTAAATCTCCGTCGTACTTGACGGGCAGGTGTCGGGCCGGATTCAGCGTGCCCGCGGGCCGTGGGCGCGTTTCAGTGTTTGCCGCGCGGCGGCTTGGCGTCCTGGTAGTAGAGTTCCTTGAAGTTCGTCGCGTCTTCGCCGACGGGGCCGACTTCCTTGCCGTCGGGCCGGAAGAGCCAGACCCAGTCGTACGAACCGCCGCCGAGGAAGTAGCGGTGCTGCCCGACCAGGAGGCAGTCGCGGTATTCGCCGGAAGGCACCACTTCCAGGCCGCCGCCGGCTACGAGGAAGTGTTCCTTGCCGTTGGTGGTGTCCACGACGTGGACCGCGCCGGACGTGGCGTAGGCCTCCGTGACGAAGAACATCAGACGACCGTCCGAGGAGAACTGCACGTCCGCAAAGTTGGCCACGACGTTGCGCATGTCCTCGGCCTGTCGTGGCGCGACGAGCCGGGTCGGTTCCTGACCGCCCGCACCGATCTGCCAGAGTTCCTGGGCATCCACGTCGCCGCTGCCGGTGCCGATCTTCTTGTCCGGGACGGCGCGCACGAAAACGATCCAGCGACCGTCCGGCGAAAGCACGGGAGCGGAGTCGCGGCCCGAGGTGGTGAGTTGCTTGGCCTCCGCCCCGCCGGAGAGCAGGAAGATGTCGCCGCCCCTCGCTTCGACCTTGGGTTCCGCCGCGCTCATGGGCGGGAGCAGCGTTCCGGTCAAAACGACCAAGGCCCAAGCGAGCAGCGCGTCGCGGTTCATCGTGCAGGGTGGATAATCCAGAATGCCTGTTGCCGCAACGCTCTACGAAGTTCACGAACCCGCTTTTGCAACCACCTTCTGCCTGTTTCCAGCGAGCAGCCCGAAGCCTGCCTACACCGGTTCCCAGGATGGTTGAGAGGCATCTGGCCGGTGGCCAGGTTGCGATTTGTTCTGGACTTGAACAAATGATCGGTTAAGTCAGTTTTGCCTGACGAGAGCACGAGAGTTCTCGTCTCCCGGCTTGGATGCCGCCCCCGCTCGCAGTCCGCCAAATCATCTCCCGGTTTGTGAAAAGCCCTCCCGAGTTGGTTGACGGCGCTCGCGTCGATCATCAAGCAACCTAACCCCTCAACGCGGTGGCGGACGGGACTCGGCACCCCAGGCGACCCGCACACCGCGTCCCCCCTATGGTTACCCTCTGCGTCGACGCCGGGACATCCATCATCAAAACCGTCGCTTTCGATGATCGCGGCGCGGAAGTCAGCGTGGTCCGCCAGGAAACGAAGGTGCTGCGGCCGCGGGCAGGGTTCTCCGAGCAAGACATGGATGCCGTGTGGGAGGCGGTCGCGTCCACGATCCGCCGGATGGTGCCCGGCCTCGCCGAGCCGGTGCGTTTTCTTTCGGTGACCGCGCAGGGCGACGGGGTCTGGCTCGTCGATGAGAACGGACGGCCCACAGGTCCCGCCATCACTGTGGAACGACGCGCGCGCGACACCGATCATCGAGCGTTGGCAGGCCGACGGTACGCTGACCGAGGCGTTCCGGCGCAACGGCACGCAGGGCTTCGCCGGACTGCCCAGCGGGATTTTCACCTGGCTCCGGCAGCACGATCCCGACCGGCTGGCGCGTTCCCATAAATCCCTGTGCTGCGGCGGCTGGATTTTCTACAACCTGACCGGGAGGCTCGCCATCGACGAATCCGACGCCTCGGTGCCGTTCCTCGACGTGCGGACGCGCCGCTATTCGCCCGAGTTGCTCGACCTGTACGAGATGCCGTGGGCGCAACGCCTGCTGCCGGAAGTGCTCTCCGACGAGGAGCGGATGGGGGAGCTTTCGGAAGGGGCGGCCGCGCGGCTGGGCTTGCCGCGCGGGCTGCCGGTGGTGATGTCGCTCTACGACGTGGCGTCCACGGCCATCGGCGCTGGCCTGGCGAGCGTCGGGCAAGGGTGCAGCATCCTCGGCACGACCCTTTGCACCGAGGTCGTCGTCCGCGAGCCGCAGCTGGACGGAGCGCCCTCGGGGTACACGCTGCCTTTCGGGCCTGACCTGTACCTGCGTTCCTTCCCGACGCTGGCGGGCGCGGAGGTGATCCATTGGGTCCTGCGCCAGCTCGGCCTGCGCGAACCGGCCGAGTTGAGCGCGTTGGCGGCCGGCGCGGAGCCTGGGCGGGGGGGCTTCTGTGCCTGCCGTACTTCTCGCCGGCCGGAGAGCGCGTGCCGTTTTTGGAAACCGGCGCGCGGGGTTCGTTCCACGGTTTGTCGTTCGAGCACGGCCGGGAACACCTCGCCCGCGCCGTGTTCGAGGGGCTGTCCTACGTCGTCCGCGACTGCCTGCTGGCGTTCGGCCAGCCGCCGGACACGCTCCGCACGTACGGACTCTGCGGCGGCGGCGCGAACAGCACCCTCTGGTGCCAGATCATCGCCGACGTGCTCGGCGTCCCGACCTTCCGGCCGCGCGGCGAGGAAGTGGGGGCCAAGGGGGCTCTCATTATCGGCCTGGTGGCGACCGGCCTGGAAAAAAGCTTCGCTGCCGCCGCCCGCGACCACCTGCAAATCGGCGACACCTTCGAGCCTGACACCGGGCGCCACACGCGCTACCGGGAAGGGTTTGA
>CAXTOX010000024.1:30331-38495 GCA_964245885.1 uncultured Chthoniobacterales bacterium
TTCCTGGCCGTCCGGGCAGGCACCCTGCCGATCTGGCAGCGGATGGCTTCCCACCTCGCGTCCTGACGAACCGACGATGACACCACGCCCCTCTTCCGACGACCGCACCTGGCTGGGGCTTGACCTGGGCACGCAGAGCGTGCGCGCCCTGCTCGTTTCCGCCGCCGGCGAGGTGCTGGGCGTCGGCTCCCACAAACTCACCAGCCGCCGCGACGGCCCCAGGCACGAGCAATCGCCCGAGGAATGGTGGCTGGCCATCGCGGCGGCCTGCCGCGAGGCCCTGGCCGCGCTGCCGCCGAGGCGGCCGGTCGGCGGGGTCGCGGTGGACGCCACTTCGGGCACGGTCCTGTTGACGGACGGCGACGGCCGGCCGCTGACGCCCGGGGTGATGTACGACGACGCCCGGGCGGTCGAGGAGACGCGGTGCGTCAACGAGGCGGGGGCCGACCAATGGAAGGCCATGGGCTACAACCGGATGCAGCCGGCCTAGGGTTTGCCGAAGCTGCTCTGGCTGCTCCGGCAGCAGGACGCGCGGCTGCCCAGGGCCGTCCGGCTGGCGCACCAGAGCGATTTCATCAACCGCCGCTTGGTGGGCGGCGAGGTTCCCACGGACACGAGCAACGCGCTGAAAACCGGGGTGGACCTCGTCCATGAACGCTGGCCGCAGGAGGTGTTCGCCGCGCTCGGAGTCGAGGCGTCGATCCTGCCGCCGGTGGTGCGGGCAGGCGCGAACCTGGGTACGGTCTGCGCGGCCGCCGCCGCCGAGACCGGCATCCCGGCCGGCACCCCGGTGATCGTCGGCATGACCGACGGCTGCGCGGCGCAGATGGGCGCGGGGGCGTTGAGCGTCGGCAATTGGAACTCCGTGCTCGGCACCACGCTGGTTCTCAAGGGGGGCGCCCCCGAGTTGGTCAAGGACCCCGGCGGGGTGGTGTATTCCCACCGCTCGCCCGACGGCAACTGGCTGCCCGGCGGCGCTTCCAGCACGGGGCGGGGGCCGTTACCAGGTTCTTCCCGGACGCCGACCTCGTGTCGCTCGGCGCGCGGGCGGCGGAGCGGGAGCCGGCTAGCGTGGTTACCTATCCCTTGCACGGGCAGGGAGAGCGTTTCCCGTTCATCGCGCCGGAGGCCGTGGGATTCACGCTGGGCACCCCGGCCGACGAGATCGATCGGTACGCGGCCCTGTTGCAAGGGGTCGCTTTCATGGAGCGGTTGTGTTTCGACTATCTGGATCTGCTGGGCGCGCCGGTGGACGGCGCGCTGGTGCTCACCGGCGGCGGCACGAAGAGCCGTTACTGGCGCCAGTTGCGCGCCGACGTGCTGGGACGCCCGGTGACCCTGCCGGAAAACGCCGAGGCGGCGCTCGGCATGGCGGTGCTCACCGCCTCTACGGGCAGAAAGGTGGCCGAGGCCGCGGCCGACATGGTGCGGGTCCGCGAGGTGATCGAGCCGCGTGCGGACCGGGCCGTGCGCTTCCGGGAGCCTTACCTGCGCCTGGTGGACGAACTCGCCCGGCGCGGCTGGGTGCCGGCGCACGTGGCGCAACACGCGCGGGAGAGGGGGAGCCGATGACCCACCTCGTGCTCGTGCGCCACGGCGCGACGGTCTGGCACGCGGAGAACCGCTACGCCGGCAGCACGGACGTGGCCTTGGACGCGAGCGGCCTCCTCCAGGCGGAACGTCTGGCCGGTTGGGCTCCCG
The DNA here is from genome assembly GCA_964245885.1 of uncultured Chthoniobacterales bacterium. GTDB lineage: Bacteria > Verrucomicrobiota > Verrucomicrobiia > Chthoniobacterales > SZAS-18 > CAHJWO01. The sequence continues at coordinate 32,033 of CAXTOX010000024.1, forward strand.
GGGCCGGGCTGGCGGCCATCTGGTGTTCGCCCTTGAGCCGGGCACGGGCAACCGCCGGGCCGTCGGCCCGAGCCACGGGGCTGGAACCGCGGATCGACGCCCGGCTGCGCGAACTGGATTTCGGCCAGATCGAAGGCAGGACCATCGCGGAGGCCGAGGGGCTTTTCCCCGACGAGATCCGGCGCTTCAAGGCCGATCCCGTTTCTTTTCCGATGCCCGGCGGCGAGGACCCGCACGAGGCGGCAAGCCGCGCGCAGGCCGCGTTGCGCGACATCGCCGCGGCGCACCCGGACGGGCGGGTCCTCGTCGTCGCCCACAACACCCTCATCCGCCTGACCCTGTGCAGCTTGCTCGACATTCCCCTGCCGACGTACCGCACCGTTTTTCCCGCGGTGCGCAACGGCGCGCTGACGGAACTCGCCGTGGACGGGCAAAAAACTTCCCTCCTACAGTACAACTCGCCCCTTCCTTCCCTATGAGCACACGCATCCTTGTCGCCGGTGACCACTTCATCCTGCCTTCCCTCTTCGCTGACGCCATCCGCGCCGCGGTCAGGGATCAAGACCTGGAGTTCCGCGAATACCAGTCGCCCTGGCCCGGGGTGCCCTTCGGCAACATCGGCGAGGTCACGGAAGCCTCCGGTTCGGAGGACGAGGTGATCGCGGCGCTGCGAGGAGTCACCATCTACGTCGCCAACCATTCGCCCCTGACGAAAAAGGTCCTCGCAGGCGCGCCGGACCTCCGGTTGGCGGTGATCGCCCGCGGCGGCCCGACGAACGCGAACGTAAAAGCCGCGACCGAGCACGGCGTGCTCGTCTGCAACGCTCCCGGCCGCAACGCGACGGCCACGGCCGAACACACGCTCAGCCTGATCCTCTCCGTGCTGCGCCGCATCCCCGAGACCGACGCCGCTCTGCACCGGGGCGAGTGGCTGGGCAGCTACTACGAGTACGACCAGAGCGGCCTCGAACTCGAAGGCTCCACGGCCGGACTCATCGGCTACGGGGCCATCGGCCGGCTCGTGGCGCGGATGCTCCGCGGCTTCGGCTGCCACGTGCTCGTGTACGACCCCTACGTGACCGCAGAAGCTCTGGGCGACGCGGCGGAGAAGGTCGAGTTCCACGAACTGCTCGCGCGCTCACGCGTCGTGTCCCTGCACGCCCGGGCGACCGCCGAAAACAAAGGGATGATCGGTGCCGCGCAGCTCGCCATGATGCCGGCGGGGTCGGTGCTCATCAACTGCGCGCGCGGTTCGCTGGTGCAGTACGACGCGGTGTGTGACGCCCTGGACAGCGGCCATTTGTGGGGAGCCGGGTTCGACGTGTTCCCCGAGGAACCGGTGCCGGCCGGTTCGCGTCTGCTGCGGACGCCACACCTCGTCATGACGCCGCACATCGCCGGCGCGAGCAAACAGACGGCGGAAAAAGCGGCCAGGATCGCGGCGGAGGAGGTCCGGCGCTACCTCGCCAAGGAACCGCTGCGGAACTGCGCCAACCCGGAGGCGGCTCATCGGACACGGTGACCGGGTGGCGGGGTCACGGGGGAGCGTTGCGGATGCGTGCGCCAACGGCGTTCATCCCCCCACTTGGCCACGCGTGGGCCTTGCGCCAAGGTCTGGCACGCCTCGTAGCCAAACCACCTGCTGACGCTGGGGCGGAGCGTGAGGGAAGACGCTCGATTGAGCCGCAAATTTTCACCGCAGCCAATCAACAAATGTTTTAGGGAAGGAGGAATTTGTTTGGATCTGGCGCGGAAAGCCGAGACGGTCGCCTCGCCAGAGTTGCGCGCTCGAACGGTAGAGAAAACTCGCTTGCCAAACCAGTTCTCGAGCACTACCAACGTTGGATGCTTTCCGTCAGGTTGGAGGCTGCGCCACGAGGCAGTTGTCCCTCCTTCGCGAGGAGCAATGAGCGGTCACGGCAACCCCCCAACGATGAAACTCGATCCATCCACCCTCCAACTCGATTTCAAGAACCGCCGCGCGCTGGTGACAGGCGCAGGCAAGGGCATCGGCCGTGAGATCGCCATCATGCTCCACCGGTTCAATGCCCGGGTGGTCGCGGTCAGCCGCACCGAAGCCGACCTCAAGAACTTACAGGAGGAGATCGGTTGCGAGATCATCGCGGCCGACCTGAGCGACGCCGACCAAGCCAGGCAGATGGCGGAACGAGCCGGCGACGTGGACCTCCTCGTCAACAACGCCGCCATGGTGCTCTTGGAGCCGCTGCTGCAAACCAAGGTGGAATCCTGGGACGCTACCATGGCGCTGAACTTGCGCGCGGTGCTCGTCGTCACCCAGGTTATCGCCCGGCAGATGATTGCACGGGAGGTGCGCGGCTCGGTCGTGAACGTTTCCAGCATGGCTGCTTTCCAGGCTTTGGCCGACCACGCGGCGTACTGTACTTCCAAGGCGGGATTGGACCAACTGAGCCGGGTGATGGCGGTCGAACTCGGCGCGCACGGCATCCGCGTGAATTCGGTCAATCCCACGGTGGTCATGACCGAGATGGGCCGCAAGGCCTGGGGCGACCCGGTCAAGGGTGGTCCGATGCTCGCGCGCATCCCGTTGCGCCGCTTTGCCGAGTGCGAGGACGTGGCCGCAGTGGTTTGCTTTGTCTTGAGCGATGCCGCTGGGATGCTCAACGGCTTGGCCTTGCAGGTGGACGGAGGCTTCTCCACCACCTAGCGGGGACAAATGCTCACCACGCATTTGTTGGGGTTGACGGCTAGATCAGGGTGAGCAGTTCCTCGGAAAGCGTGTTCGACGCAGGTAGAAATTTTGTATTTTGTTGTTTACATTTGTTCGCGTTTTACTAGCGTCGTTTTTGTCCGGCTCTCCCCCAGAGTCAAGCTTGGTCTCCCACGAGATCCGCAGCCGGATATTTCCCAAGCTCACGCGCGCCGACATCAAAACGGCGTGCTCGACCGCAGAATACCCGCTTCCTCCCATGTACCCCTCCACCTTATCCCGTGTTCTGACTAAATGTCTCCCGCTTGCCCTCGCCGCGTTGCTGGCAGGTGGGGGCACCCTGTGGGCCAAGCCCTTGAAGATCGTCTGGATCCACTCCAATGCCGCCGCGCAGTCCGAGCAGCGCGTGCAAACCGGCTGGGAAGAGTGGCAAAAGAAAAACGCGCCGGATTGGACCGTGGACTTCCTGGATTCTCAGGGTTCGGGCGAGAAGGTGGCCGCCAACCTTCAAAACGCCGTTTCGCGCCAGGCCGATGCGGTGATCCTGACGATGGCCGACCTGCGCGCCTCCCGTTCCATCATCCAGCAAGCGGCCAAGGACGGTCTGCCGATCTTCACGGTGGACAGCGGCTGGGTGCCCGGTGACATCGTGGATATCACCACTAACAACTGGGATATGTCCGCGAAGATTTCCACGTTCCTGCTCAATTCTATCGGTGGGAAGGGCAACATTATCTTCCTGCGGATGGCCGAGCATCATGGCACCCGCAAGCGCGGCGACGTGATGGCCACCATCCTCAAGGAATATCCGGACGTGAAGGTGCTCGCCGAGCACAATATTGATAACACCCACTTCTACGAGGACTCCACCCGGGTGATGGAAGATTACGCCAACCGCTTCGGCGATCAGATCAACGCCGTGTGGGCTCCCTGGGACGAACCGGCCATGGCAGCGGCCAACGTGCTCAAGTCGAAGGGGATCAAAGCGATCGTCACGGGTATCGACGGCCATCCGCCCGCGGTGGAAGCCATCAAAGCGGGCAACAGCCCGATGGTGGCCACTGTCTCTCAACCTTTCGGAGAAATGGGTGCCAAGGTCGGCGGCTGGATCAAGGATATCGTCGTGGATAAGAAGAATCCCGACACCATGTTCACTTCGCGCACCGTTTACCTGGATGCGCCCCTGGTCACCAAATAAGCCATTGCCTGGTTCTGGCCGGTCTTCCGGAACGCGGTCCGCATCCTGTTTCATCCTGCTCCCGGTTTGAAGGCCGGGAGCAGGGAGGGTGGTCCACATTTCGGTTCACGGCAGCCTGCCTCCACGGCTTTCTCTTCATGGCCATCGTCCTTCGTGACATCAGCGTGGTTTTTCCCGGCACCCGGGCGCTGGATGGCGTTACGGTCGCGGTGGAGGCGGGCGAGACGCATGCGATCGTCGGCGAAAACGGTGCCGGGAAATCGACCCTGGTGAAGGTGCTCTCCGGCGTACAGGTCCCGACGTCCGGCACCATCGAGATCGACGGGCGTGCCGTGGCCTTCCACGGTCCTTCCGGTGCCCTCGCCGCAGGCATCGCGCTGGTTAGCCAGGAGGGCAGCCTCGTGCCTTCGTTGAGCGGCGCGGAGAACATTTTTCTCGGTCAGGAACGCCGACGCGGCGGAGTGGTGATCGATCAGTCCGATCTGCGTCGACGGGCGGAAGCCTTGCGGCGGCAGCATTTCCCCGACAGTCCGATCAACCTAGATTGCCCGGTCCAGGAACTGCCCCACGCCACGCAGAAGGTGATCGAAATCCTCCGCGCGCTTTCCCGGGTCGCCAAGGTGCTCATCCTGGACGAGCCGACCGCCAGCCTCCCCGCGCGTGATCGCGAGCAGCTCGTCCGGGTCATCCGGGAGCTGGCCGGGCGCGGGTTGGCGTTGGTGCTCATCAGCCACTTTCTGGGCGAGGTCATCGATCTCGCCGACCGCATCACCGTGCTGCGCGACGGGCGTCGGGTTGCCGCGCTCAATCGCGGCGAGGCGCGGGAAGAAGATCTGGTTCAACTGATGCTCTCGCGCCAGTTGGCCAAGGTGGAGCGGGAACACCGCTCCGCTCCGCTGCCCACGGACAACGCTGCCAACGGACATTTACCCGTGCCCCGCCTTGCGGTGACAGGCTGGAGTGGACCGGGTTTCGGGCCGGTGGACCTGTCCGTCCGGCCCGGCGAAATTCTTGGGTTGATCGGACTTTCCGGTGCCGGCCAGGTGCCTTTCGTCGAGTCGCTCTACGGGGCGGTCCCGACCACAGCCGGCCGCCTGGAGCTGGACGGCCAGCCGCAACGGGTCCCGACGCCCCGGGCGGCCCGGGCGGCAGGCATCGGACTGGTGCCGGACACGCGCATGACCAAGGCGCTGATCGGTTCCTGGACGGTCCGCGAGAACCTCAGCGTCCTGCATCTGCGGCGCGGCGCGGCGGCGCTTCCTTCTCTGCCGCTGATCTCCTCCCGGCGCGAGCACCAGGCCGCCGTGCAGGAGATGAACCGGTTGCAGATCAAGGCGCACTCACCGGACCAATTGGTCGGCGAGTTGAGCGGCGGCAACAAGCAAAAGGTTTCCATCGGCCGATGGCTTTTCGGGAGTGCCGCGACGGGGTCCATCGCCTACCGGGTGATGGCATTCGTCGAGCCGACGGAAGGGGTGGATGTCGGCGTGAAGGCCGAGATCCACCGCCTGATTCGCAACCTGGCAAACGATGGCGTCGCCGTGCTGGTGGTCTCCGCCGACCTGCTGGAGATCGAGGCCTTGGCCGACCGGGTGGCGACCTTCAGCAATGGCCGCGTCACGGGATCTCTGACCCAAGCGGATTTTTCCGAGGCTGCGTTCGTCTGCCAAATGAGCGCTTGAGCCGCGCGCGATCCGAGCCGTTTTTAAACCTTAACACCCTCCAGGCATGAACGAGCAAAACGCCCAAAATCTGAGCGCCGCCATCCCGGCCACCCCCGCTGTTCCCCACTCCGCTCCGGATCGCACGCCGTTCCGGCTGGCCGGGATGGAGGTGCGTACCCTGTTCCTGCGCTACAGCACTTTGCTGGTGCTCTGCCTGTTGTTCGCCGGATTCGCGATCTTCGTGGATCGCTTCTTGACCGTGCGCAACATCGTCAACATCACCCAACAGATTTCCATGCTGACCATCGTCGGCGTGGGGCTGACCTTCGGGTTTGCCCTGCGGGAAATGGACCTTTCCGTGGGTTATACCGCCAGCCTGTCCGGGCTGGCGGTGCCGTTGCTGCTGGTGGCCGGCTATTCTCTGCCGACTGCCGTCGCGGCCGGCCTGGCCCTGGGCATCGTCGTTGGCTTGGTGAACAGCTTCATCGTCACGTTGATCGGCGTGCCATCGCTGATCACCACCATCGCCACCGGATCGATCCTGGCAGGGGTAAATTTTTTGCTCTCCCATGGCCGGGCGGTCTACGGCGGGATGCCCGATTCCTATCTGGAACTGGGTCAGGGCACCTTGGGCGTCGTGCCGAAGGTCAGTGTCTTCATGCTCGGCCTCGTGTTGCTGGCTTGGTTCATCATGGAAAAGACTTTCCTGGGCCGCTATCTTTACGCGCTCGGCGGCAACGCCCGCGCCGCGGAACTGGCTGGCATCCCCCCACGGCGCTACAAGGCCATTGGCTTGGTGCTCTGCGCCCTGTTCGCCGCCGCCGCCGGCATCCTGCTCTCTGCTCGGCTCGGGTCCGGGCAGCCCGGCGCGGGGGAGCGTTACTTGCTCGACGGACTGGGCACCGTGTTCAT
>CAXTOX010000025.1:0-10156 GCA_964245885.1 uncultured Chthoniobacterales bacterium
GCTCCCTAGATTGTTCTGGAACAGGGAAGGTCGCGAGACGGGCACGTTTACCCAATCCAAAATGGGGAGCGGCTCGGAGAGCCATCCCTACCTTGATGACGACGCCTGCGGCGGGCTTACTTCTCACACGCTTTCTCAGAGAATCGTGCCGCACCGATCGCGAGCGCGCCGGTGCCGGCCGCAAGCCTCTTAATAGAAGCGCGGGGTCGGGGTCGGCCTCAATGATTCGATCGGGGTGGCAGCGGGCTTCTCCGCTTCGCTCTTGGTCCCAACGGTGTCCGAAAAGCTCTTGGAATCGTGGCTGCTGTCAATCTGATGGTCCGGCACGTTGCGCTGGTGACTGGACCCGTGGCCATAGTCCTCCGGCACTTCCTCGGCGCTGTGCCGGTCGCAGGCTCCGAAAGCTGCCACGGCGGTGAAAAGCAGAGACGCGCGGAGCACGAAACAAAGGCGCGAGCGGCGCATCGAAGGGATGAGTTGCATGGGTGTGATGTCGTTCTAAACCGTTGAGGGTCGCGCTTGTCAAATCTCAAATCGCGGACGCGCTCCCCTGTTCGCCCCGGTAGACACACCGGGCGGTGGGCGTTTCGTGGATGACGATTTCGCAAAGCCCGGGACACTGCGGTGCGAGCTTCTCCCAGAACCACGCGGCCATGTTCTCGATGGTCGGGTTTTCCAGGCCCGGGATCTCGTTCAGATAGGCGTGGTCCAGGTCCGCGACGAGCGGCTTCATCGCCCGGCTGATCTCGGCGTGGTCGTACACCCAGCCGGTCTCGCGGTCCACCTCGCCTTCCACGCTGATCTCCACCTTGAAGCTGTGCCCGTGCATCCGTCCGCATTTGTGGCCGGCGGGAACCTTCGGCAGCGTTTGCGCCGCTTCGAACTGGTAGTCTTTGGTCAAACGCACGCGCATCGCAAAAAAGAGCAGCAAACGATCCCGGGTTCAAACGCCTTTGGCCTTCGGGTCCCAGATGAACTTGTGCATCTGGAGCTGAAAACGCACCGGCAGCTTGTCCGACACCATCCACTGGACGATCTCCACCGGCTCGATCCGCCCGAAGATCGTGGAAAACAGCACCGCGCCGCAGCGTTCGCCCAGATCGTGTTCGCGCACCATGGCGCGTGACCATTCGTAGTCTTCCCGCGAGCCGATGACGAACTTGACCTCGTCGCGGCGGGTCAGATGCCCGATGTTCGACAGGAGGTTGCGGGCGCATTCACCGCTGCCAGGGGTTTTCAGGTCCATGATGCGGTGCACTCGGGGGTCCACCGTGGAGATGTCGTGCGCGCCGCTGGTTTCGAGGAGCACCGTCTTGCCGAGGTCGCACAGGGAAGCCATCAGCGGTAGCACGTTTTTTTGCAGGAGAGGTTCGCCGCCGGTAATCTCGACGAGCGGGCAATCGTACGCCAGCACCGCCGCGCGCACGTCGTCGAGCGTGCGCTTCTCGCCTTTGTAAAAGGCGTAGGTCGTGTCGCAGTAGGTGCAGCGCAAGTCGCAAAAGGCCGTCCGCACAAACACGCAACGCCATCCGGCCCACGTACTTTCTCCCTGGATGGACTCGTAAATCTCGTTGACCGTCAGACCCGGCGGTTTCGGGGAAACGGCGGCCGGGACAGCAACGGGAGCGGCAAGCAAGGCGGACATCGCAGGACCGCAATCTAAGGCCAAACCCGCCGCAGAGAAAATTCTTTCTAAGAAAGCCGGCTGGCCGGCCGTTATCTTCTTGAGGTGCCCGGATGATCGCCCCAAAGCTTGTCGCCGTGTCCCACCAGGCTCCCCAGGCGTGGTTCCAGGCCGTAGTGCGGCGTTTCGAGTTGCCGTTGCTCCAGTACGCCGGCCGGATCGTCGGTTGCCCTGAACGCGCCCGCGACGTGGTGCAGGACACCTTCCTGCGCTTGCAGGAGCGCGGCCCGGACCCCGGAGCGCTCGAAGAAGGCAACGCCATGGCGCGGTGGCTGTTCACGGTGTGCCGCCACCGGGCGCTCGATGTTTGCCGCAAGGAAAACCGGATGACCTACCTCGATCAGGAAATGGCCGAAGCCATCCCCAACGCGCAACCCGGTCCCGCCGAGGCGCTCGCCCGCAAGGAGGCGGCAGGATTCGTGTGGCGGCTGCTGGAGAAGCTTCCCGCGAGGCAGCAGGAAGTCATTCAACTCAAGTTCCAGAACAACCTGAGCTATCAGGAAATCAGCGAGATCACGCGGCTGTCGGTCAGCAACGTGGGCTTTCTGATCCACCGGGGGCTCAAGATTCTCCGCGAGCAGCACGCCGCCCTGGCCGCCGAATACTTCGAGGTCGGCCGACCATCGGTTCGGGTCAAGCAGCCGGGAGCCATCACCCCATGAGCACAACTCCTTTTGATCCCGACGATCCCCGGTTGACCGCCTTCGCTCTAGGCGAGGCGGACGAGGCGGACCGGCGTGCCGTCGAAGAAATGCTCGCGGCGTCGGCAGAGACGCGGGCGGAGATCGAGCGAACGCAGGCGTTCGCCCGCCTGCTCGCCGCGGAGTACGCGAGGGAGAACGAAGCGTACCTCGCGGCGCGTCCGGAAGGCACGGCGCGTTTCAACGTCGTTCCCTTTCCACGTGTCGAGCGGAGCCACTGGCAACAACGGGTCGCTTCGGTACTCGGGGTCGCCGCCGCGCTCGCGCTCACGGCATCACTCGTTTACCTGGGCGTAAGACGATCACACCAGCCAGCGGCACCAGTTGTGGCCTCCGCCCCGCCGAATTCACCGGTCGTGGCGCCGCCTCCCACTTCCACCGCGAGCGAGCCGCTCGCGGGCAATCAACAAACGGCCGATCCGACGGATGGAAGTCGCGTGGGTGGCATGCCATCCACCGAGGCGGACCCGCCGCGGGACACCAATCTGGCAACGACTGCATCAGGTCGAACGCAGACGGAGTTTGATCGTGTCGCCCGTCCGAGTGCTGCCGCACCGGCACCAGCCGGTATGCCCGCTCCATCCATGGCGCAGCGCGAGGCGGCTGCCAAGTCAACGGGCACCGCCAGCGAGTCGGCTAGAGCCGCAGAGGCTATCGTCCCGGACGAGCCTTTCGCCCGCTGTACCGTTCGTGTTCGTACGTTTGACGGCCGGTTTTTCGACGGAGTGATCGTCTCGACACAAGGTTTGATCCTGTCGTACACGTTGCTGGCGGACGACGCTATGCGGCGTCCGTGCACGGTCACGCTCGCCGACCACCGCGAGTTTTCCACGGTAGCCGAGCCGGCTCTGCTGGGAGCCGGATGGTACTGGCTGCGGATCGCGGCGGACGGATTGTCGATTGCTTCTCCGGGAACAACCCGTCCGGCGAACGGGACGCTGTTAACGACCGCTTCCTTGGATGCGCGGTCAGGCGAACTGACTTTTTCCCGCCTTCGAGCCGGGGCCAGTGCTGCCGCCAGAGTAGGCCGTCGTCAGCAGCCGCAGCTTATTGATCCCAACACAATGTTTGCGTTCAACCCTGGAGGCGAGCTTCTGCTCCTGGAGCCACCGGTTCAGCAAATTGCCCCTTCCGGGCAGGACAAGGTCGCGGGTGACCGTCCGTATACAAAGAGCATTTCCGCCCGGCCGTTCACTCCGGCCGAGCGGAAAATCATCGAGCAGGCAATCGGTTCCGGGGAGGCACCAAAATGATGCTCGGCCTAGCGGACCTTGAGCAGCTCCACCTCGAAAATCAGCGTCTCGTCCGGGCCGATGGGTCCGCCGGGGGTGCCGCGACGGCCGTAAGCCAAGCTCGACGGGATCACAAACTGGTACTTGGCCCCTTCCTTCATGAGCTGCACGCCTTCCGTCCAGCCGGGGATCACCCCGTTCAGCGGAAACTCGATGGGTTCGTTCCGCTTGTAGGAGCTGTCAAACTCCTTGCCGTTGAGCAAGGTGCCACGGTAGTGGACGAGCACGGTGTCCGTGGACTTCGGGCTTTTGCCGGTTCCGTCTTTCAGCACCTTGTACTGAAGGCCGCTGGTGGTGGTATGAACGCCTTCTTTCGTGGCGTTTTCCTTCAGGTAAGCTTGACCATCTTCGAGCGCGGATTGAGCCATGAGAACATGCGGGGTAAGTGCCAAGGCCGACGCGGCGACCAATGTGCACAAGGTTTTGTTGAGGGACATCGGAGTGCTGTTGAATCGATCAACCTGCCTGTGGCGAGCGTATCGAGGGCTACGTTTCCGGCCGCAAGGGTGTAAGCTAAGCCGCGTCGCACCCATGACGACTTCCCTGCTTTCCCGCCGCTCCCGGTCGCGCCTCGTCGCCGCTTTCTTGCTGGCCATGTCGTTCGGAGCGGCACGGCACGCGGCGGCGGAACTATCCTGGACGAAAAAAACCGCTGAACTGAAAGCAGACGCGCAGACTTCGGTGCTGGAAGCCAAGTTTCATTTCACCAACACGGGCAATAGCGCGGTCGACATCCGCCAGATCGAGAGCAGTTGCGGCTGCACCACCGCCGAACTCGAACAGCGCCACTACGAACCGGGCGCGAGCGGCGACATCATCGCGCGCTACACGGTTGGCGACCACGTGGGACTGCAAACCAAGACGATTGCCGTGGTGACCAACGACCGCGAACAGCCCACGATGCTCACCCTCGCGGTGCAGATCCCCGAGATCCTGCGGATCAGCCCGCCCTACGTGATCTGGAAGCACGGGGAAGACGCGAAAGCCAAGCAGATCACGCTCGAACTGCTGCAAGACACGCCGGTCAGCAGCATCGCCGTGCAATCTTCCAACGCCGGGGTCAACGTGGTGATGCAGACGTTGGTCAAGGGACGCAAGTACCGCCTCGACATCACCCCGGCGCAGACGGAGCAGACGATCTTTGCCACTTTGGCGATCCACTGCCAGTACGGCGAGGAAGACAAGACGTTCCGGGCCTACGCCACCGTGAAACCGGTCGAAGCCGGCACACGCTGAACGCCTGCGCCGGGGAGGTGAAAATCGCTGCCCAGCCAATCGCGCGAGGTCCGCGGCACGAATGTTCAATGATGAAAACACGCTTCTCCCCCTTTTTGCCGGTGGCCTTGGTCGCCCTGTCCTCTGTTGCCGTCCTTTGCCGTGCCAGCGCGCAGGACGAGACCACCTCCACCACGACGACCACCCCGGCCAAACCGCCCCGGCGCAAACCACCACGACCACGGTGCAGCCGGCTCAGGTGAGCCCCGCGCCGGTGGTGGTCGAACGGGTGGCCGGTCAACACGTCGTCGAGATCGAACTCGCCGTGTCACGAGGCTCCGTGCAAGCGTACTTCGGGCGCGCTCCCCGGGGTGAAAAGCTGCAGGTCGGCAGCGCGGAACTCAGCTTCAAGCTTCCGTCCACTGCAACCGTGACCAAGCTGGCCAGCCGGGACGACGATTCTGCCGGCTCGCACAAGGTCACCCCCGACCACCCCTGGCGGGTGAACGTCCCGTTTGATGGGGCCGGGCGCTACGTCTTCAACATCTCGGATTGGAGCGATGATCCTGTCGTGACGGCCGCCGTCGTGAAGGTCGATGGCGTGGTGATGTTCAGCGGGCACGGCAGCGAGGACGACCTCAACGGCTGGGCGCAGCACGCGTACGGCACCGGCGTGCACAAGACGGGCAGCCGGGAGATCGCCTTCGTTCTGCCCGCCGAGTGAGATCTGCCGGTCGTGCAGGAACCATTGGAGTATCGCGGACGGCTGGCCCCCTCCCCGACCGGTTACCTACATCTGGGCCACGCCGCGACGTTTTGGACGGCCCAGGCGCGGTGTTATGATCACGGTGGCACGCTGATCCTGCGCGTGGAGGACCTCGACCGTGGACGTTGCCGGGTCGCGTACGCGGATGCCTTGATCGAAGACCTGCGGTGGTACGGTCTTTCGTGGCAGGAAGGGCCGGATGTCGGTGGCCCGCACGCGCCCTACGTCCAGAGCGAACGGAGTTCGAGCTACCTGCGGGCCTGGCGGCAGTTAGCGGCGACCGGTGCCATTTACCCATGCACCTGCACCCGGCGGGACGTGGAACTTGCTCTCGGTGCGCCGCACCAGGGCGAACACGAAGCCGTTTACCCGGGCACGTGTCGTCCGTCGCAGCCGCAAACGGTGATGCTGGAGAAGCCGGGACCCGTGAACTGGCGTTTCCGTGCGCTGGAACGTGAAGCCATCCGCTTCCTGGACCTTGCGGCGGGTCCGCAGGCGTTCCGCGCGGGCAGCGGCTTCGGCGACTTCATCGTGTGGCGCAAAGATGGCGCGCCCGCGTACCAACTGGCCGTGGTGGTAGACGATGCTTCCATGGGGATCACGGAGGTCGTGCGCGGGGAAGATTTGCTGGCTTCAACCGCGCAACAACTTCTGTTGTACCGCGCCCTGGGCTTGCCGCCGCCGGACTTTTATCATTGCCCCTTGATCAAGGATGCATCGGGTCAACGGCTTGCGAAAAGAACGGGCGCGCATAGTTTGCGGTCCCTACGCGCCGCCGGGGTGGACCCGGCAACCCTGCGACCGCTGCGTCCGCCGGTGGTCAAGCGTTGATGCGGGCGAAGTTCCCGAGCACGATCCTGCCCCATCCCTCCGTGGAGACAAGCGACCTCTTTGCCACGCCTGGTTCATCTGGAGAGCCCGGCGTGAACGCGCAAGCGCCGCGTTCGACCCGGATGCGCCCACGCACGCTCGACGAGTACGTCGGGCAGGAGCACCTGCTCGGGCCGGGCAAACTCCTGCGCCGCGCCATCGAGGCAGACCGCCTGTATTCCGCCCTCTTCCACGGTCCACCGGGAACCGGCAAAACCAGTCTGGCCGAGGTAATCGCCAAGGCGACCCAGGCAAAGTTCGAGCGGCTGAGCGGGGTGGAAAGCACCGTCGCCGACATCCGGCGCGTGATCGCCGCCGCCGACAACCGCCTGCGCTTGAACCCACACGCCCGGACGATCCTCTTCATCGACGAGATCCATCGCTTCAACCGCGCGCAGCAGGATGCCCTCCTGCCCGACGTGGAGCGCGGCACGGTCCGGCTGCTCGGCGCGACGACCGAGAACCCGTTCTTCGCGGTCAACGGCCCGCTGGTCAGCCGCTCGCAGGTCTTTCAACTGGAGCCGTTGACGCCGGATCACCTCGTGCGTCTGCTGCACCACGCCCTGCAAGACGCCGAACGCGGGCTGGGCCGGCACGCCGTCCAACTGGACGAAGCCGCCGCCTTGCACCTCGCGACGATCAGCGACGGCGACGCCCGCAAGTGTTTGAACGCGCTGGAAATCGGGGTTCTCACCACCCCGCCGGACGCCGACGGCACGGTCCACTTTACCCGCGAGGTGGCCGAGGAAAGCATCCAGCGCAAGGCTGTTGTCTACGACCCGACCGGCGAGGGCCACTACGACACGATCAGCGCCTTCATCAAGAGCATGCGCGGCTCCGACCCGGACGCGGCCGTCTACTGGCTGGCGAAGATGCTCTACGCGGGCGAGGACATCCGCTTCATCGCGCGCCGCATCGTCATTTGTGCCTCCGAGGATGTCGGGATGGCCGATCCGCAGGCGCTCCTCGTGGCGGTCGCGGCCCAGCAGGCGGCGGAACTCGTCGGCCTGCCCGAGGCGCGCATCCCGCTGGCCCACGCGACGGTCTACGTCGCCACCGCCCCCAAGAGCAACCGCGCCTACCTGGCCGTCGAAAAGGCCGCCGAGGAAGTGCGCGCGGGCGTCACGCTGTCCGTTCCGCTGCACCTGCGGGGCACCGGCTACCAGGGAGCCAAGCGCCTGGGTCACGGCCGCGACTACGAGTACAGCCACGACCACGAGAACGCCTACGTACCCCAGGCCTACTTGCCAGAGGGCCGTCGGTACTACGAACCGAGCGACCGCGGCCATGAGAAACGGGTCGGGGAACGCCTCGCGCACTGGCGCGCCTTGTTCGAGCAGAGCCAGCAGGAAAAGTGAACGGGTGGCGCGCTTGGTTCACCCGTGGCGGTAACGGCGCGGCAGCAGCAGCAGCAAACTCTGGGTGACCAGCAGCGAGGTCAGGAAGAAAAAGAGCACCTCTTCCACTGGCAGCAGGCCGATCTTCAAGCCGAGGATTTGTTGCGGATCAAAAAACCAGATGCCGCTGCGCACCGCGACCTGATCCATTGAACTGAAGAACACCGTTCCCACCACCGCGGGGAGGAACACCGCGCGCAGGTTCCGGCGGAAGACCCTCCAACCGACCGTCCACTGGAGCGCAATAAGAGGTCCCGTCCAGGCGGTGAGATGGACGAAGTAGTGCCATTTCATGCCGCGCCGCCGGGATCGTCCCTCCGTGGTGGAACCGGCAGGCAGAGCAGGGTGAACAGCGCGACGAGCACCGTTTCGATCAGGAAAAACGCATATTCCTCCAAAGGCAGCCGCCAGGTCACCCCCCCGATGCGTACCGCGACTGGGGTTACCCGCGACCAGTCAAAGCTCCAAATGCCCCGGTAGACGGCCCAGTTGTCCCAAGGGGTCGTCGCGGCGAGGACGATCCCGCACAGTGCGGCGATCCATTTCCAATGCAGCGCGCGCAGCCGCCGGCGCGTCAACCAGAGCAACAGGAGCAGAGCGGGCAAATTGAAAACGAGGTGGAATTGCAGGTAGGTCATGCTGCCACCGGTTCCAACGGTTTCCCAAACGCTCAGAACATTTCCGCCGTGGTCTCGAAACCCACGTTCTCACGGATGGAATCCAACCGGCGCCGCATGCCGCGCGCCGACTCGGGACGATTCACGACTTCGAGCACTGTTTGCACGAGCCAGGGCAGGCTGCCGAGCACGCCGACGGACAGCAGCGCGATGGCCGTGGTCTGCCGCGTCGACGTGCGCTGGAACTTGTTGGCCACCATCATGCCGATGCCGCAGCCGAGCGCGGCGCGCGTCACCGCCAACAGGCCGAGGGCCGGGTAGCTGTCTAGGGTCTTCGAGGAGGCGGGACTCATAGGGGTGGTTTCTGCTGGTAGGAGTATATTCGTGGGGGGTGAAAAATACATCTCGAAAAAACGCCGGCTCCATGATTCATCTTCCCCGGAGCCGATTGCTTTCGCGCTTCCCCGTTTACCGCATTATCCATGCCCATGTCGATCCCTCGCTTCGTTCTCGTGCTCGCCGGTGGCAGCGGCGAGCGTTTTTGGCCGTTGAGCCGACGCGCCAAACCCAAGCAATTGCTCAATCTCCTCTCCGACCAAAGTCTGCTCGAAGACACGCTCGCCCGCCTCGACGGCTTCGTTCCGCCGGAACGGATCCTGATCCTGACCAACCGCGACCAGGAAGCCGCCGTCCGCGCGCTCGTGCCCCAATTGCCCGCCGAGAACATCGTCGCCGAGCCCGCCAAGCGCGACACCGCCGCCGCCATCGCCCTGGCCGTGGGCTGGGTCGCGCGGCGTGACCCCGGCGCGACGATGATCGTGCTGCCCGCCGATCACGTCATCCGCGACACCACCGGCTTCCAGCGCGACCTCGGGGCCGCGGCGACCGCGGCGGAGCAGACCGGCGCGCTCGTCACGGTCGGCGTCAAGCCCACCTGGGCCTGCCCCGGCTTCGGCTACATCGAGGTGGGCGACGCCCTGGAGCTGCGCGACATGCCCGCGGGCACGCCGCCGGTCTACAACGTGAAGCGCTTTCGCGAGAAGCCGGCCCCGGAACTCGCCCAGGTGTTTTATGACCAGGGCGACTACCGCTGGAACGCCCAGCCGGCGTATTCAATCGGGCTTTCGGTCGACGCTGCCGGCCGTCTTGCGGGAATTGAGCGGGCAGATCCCGGCGCTTGCCGACTTTGTCGCCCAGGTGCGCGGCGCAAAGGACTTCACGGCGACCCTGGACGAAAAGTTCCCGCACCTGCCGAAAATTTCCATCGACTACGCGATCATGGAAAATGCCGCCCGCGTCCTCGTGCTGGAGGCCGGGTTCGACTGGGACGACGTGGGGAGCTGGATCGCGGTCGCGGAGTACCTGCCCAAGGACGAGCACGAAAACGCCGCCAACTGCCCTCTGACCACGCTGGACGCGCGCGAGAACATCGTCTTCAGCGACCGGCCGGGCGCGATCACGCTGTTGGGCGTCAGCGACCTGATCGTGGTCCAAACGCACGACGCGACGTTGATTTGCAGCCGGCACGAGGCCGAAAG
The DNA here is from genome assembly GCA_964245885.1 of uncultured Chthoniobacterales bacterium. Lineage (GTDB taxonomy): Bacteria > Verrucomicrobiota > Verrucomicrobiia > Chthoniobacterales > SZAS-18 > CAHJWO01. Next base: position 10,081 of record CAXTOX010000025.1, read on the forward strand.
GATCAAGCTGCTGACCGCGAAGGTTGCCGCCGAACTTCAGTAACCCTCTCCCTCCGCCAGATGCCGCCACGTCCAC
>CAXTOX010000025.1:10166-12229 GCA_964245885.1 uncultured Chthoniobacterales bacterium
GCCATGGGTATCGACCTGGGAGACGTGCGGGTCGGTGTCGCCGTGGCGGACACGCTCGGGATGTTCGCCCACCCGCGCGAGACCGTGAAAGTCGGCCCCAAGGGGGAGAAGGCGGTGGTCGCGCGGATCGCGGAGATCGCCAAGGCCGAAAAGGTGGGGATGATCGTCGTCGGGCTGCCGCGCAACATGAGCGGCACCGAAGGCCCGGCGGCGGCGAAGGCGCGGGCGTTCGCCGAACGTCTCCGTGCGGCTGTCGGGTGCGAGGTTCGCCTGCAGGATGAGCGGCTGACCACCATCGCCGCGCAAAAAGCCCTGCACGCCAGCGGCCGCGACGCCAAGCAAAGCCGCGCGGTCATCGACCAGGCGGCCGCGCAGTTGATCCTGCAAACGTACCTCGACACGATGGCGTTGCGCGACTCGATGTCCCCGCCGGAGGAACCGGATTGACGGACGCGGCTCCTCCTCGCCGCTTGAAGATGGTCGTTGCCTACGACGGCCGGCCGTTCCAGGGCTGGCAGAGCCAGGCCCACCACGACACCGTGCAGGACCGGCTGGAAGGGGCTTTCGCCCGGCTTTGCGGTGGCCTCAAAATCACGGTGCACGGTTCGGGACGCACGGACGCCGGGGTGCATGCCCGCGGGCAGGTGGCGCATGCGGACGTGCCTGCTGCCTGGCGGCACGATCCCGTGCAAGCGCGTGCGGCCCTCAACGCCCACCTGCCGCCGGGCATCCGCGTGCAGCAGGCGCGTTTTGTTTCGGGATCCTTCCACGCCCGGTTTTCCGCGCGCGGGAAAGTCTACCGTTACCGGGTCTGGAACGACCCCGTGTTCGATCCCTTTGAGGTGGGACGGGCGTGGCATTTTCCCGACGAACTGGACGATGCCGTCCTGCAACAGGTGTCGCAACAGGTGGTCGGGCAGCACGATTTCGCCGGTTTCGCCGCCAACCGCGGGCATTCGGCAACCAGCACCGTGCGCACGATCCGCCGGGTGGACGTACGACGCCGCGGCCCTGTGCTGACGCTCGATTTCGAGGGGGACGGATTCCTCTACAAAATGGTGCGCCTGCTGACGGGTTCGCTCGTGCGTTGCGCGCAAGGCCGCGCTTCGTTGGCGTGGATCGACTCCCTGCTGGCGCGTCGTGAAAAAACGTCGTTCGCAGCCCCGGCCGACGGGCTGTACTTGATGCGGGTTCTCTATCGCTGAGACGCCGTTTGGAGGTGGATGGCACTATGGTGCGGGCGAAGCACCAAGCGATGAAGCACCCGAGCCCGCCGGAACGGCCAGGGACAAGCACGCCCGCCAAGCAAACGGCTCGCAGAAGGAGGATGTTCATAAGGGGGGGAGAAACGTCACTAATCCGCGCGATACCAACCCGTTGGACGGTTTCATGCCACCGTGTCGCGGGTGAATTCGCGGTACATCTGCGCGTAGACCCCGCCTTGTTCCAGCAGCGTGGCGTGGTTGCCGCGTTCGATGATCCGCCCGTCGTCTAGCACGAGCACGAGGTCCGCGTGGCGGATCGTGGAGAGCCGGTGCGCCACCACGAAGCTCGTGCGTCCGGCGACCAGGCGCGCGAGGGCGACCTGGAGGCGTTGCTCGGTGAGCGCGTCGATGGCGCTGGTCGCCTCGTCGAGGATGAGGATGCGCGGGTTGGCCAGGAGCGCGCGGGCGAAGCAGACCAGTTGACGCTGGCCGCCGCTCAAGTTTCCACCGGCCTCACCAACGGGAGTGAGCAACCCTTGCGGGAGCTGCTCGAAGAGGTCCAGGCAATCGAGGTGCGCGCAGACGGCCCGGAGCTCGGCGTCGTTCGCGTCGGGGCGGCCGAAGCGGATGTTGTCAGCCACCGTGCCCTCGAAGAGGAAATTCCTCTGGTTCACGATGGCCATTTGCCGATGGAGGCTGTCGGCGACCACGGCGCGGATTTCCTGCCCGTCGACGAACAGTTCGCCCTCGTTCGGCAGGTAGAACTTCGTCACCAGGTTGATGATCGAGCTTTTCCCGCTGCCGGTGTGTCCGACGAGCGCCACGGTCCGGCCGGCTTCCGCGATGAAGCTGATCCCG
>CAXTOX010000025.1:12239-21626 GCA_964245885.1 uncultured Chthoniobacterales bacterium
AGGTGCTCGTGAAACAGGCGACCGACACCTTCGCCGCGCAGGACCGGCTTGCCCGGTTCGTAGGCGAAACCAACCTCCCGTAGTTCCACCCGGCCGGCGGTTCTCGGCGGCAGCGGCCGAGCGTCGGGTTCGTCCTGCCAGTCGGGCGGACGGTCCAAGAGCTTGAACACCCGTTCCGCGCCCGCCATGGCGGTCAGGGCCTGGTTGTACTGCATGCCGATGACCTGCACAGGCTGGAAGAACAATCCCGCCAGGAAGAAGAACTGGATCAGGTCGCCCACGGGCATCGCGACGGCGGGGTTCAACGCGCGGTAGCCGCCGAGCAGCAGGAGGATGGAGATGAAAAACTGGCTGTTCAACTCCAGCAGCGGCAGGAACATCGCCGCTAACCGCGCCGCGCCGAAGCCAATCTGGAAATGGTCCGCGACCAGCTCGCGGAACATCCCGGCGTTGACCTCTTGGCGCACGAAGCCCTGCGTGACCCGGATGCCGTTGACCGATTCGGCCAAGGTCGCGGTGATGCGGCTGAAACTCTCCTGCTGCTCCCGGTACGCTTGGCTCAAGCGCGCGCGGAAGTGCCGGTTGATGAGCCACACCACCGGCGCGAGCGCGAGCACCGCGCTGAAAAGCACCGGTTCCGTGTAGAGCATCAGCAGCCCCGCGAAGAGCATCTGCCCCGCTTGCACGAGGCTGACGAAGAAAACGTCCTGCACGCCCGAGCGCACCGCGTCGATGTCGGAGGTCATGCGGCTGATGATGCGTCCGAGCTTCGTGCGGTGGTAGAAACCCATCGTCATCCGCTGGAGGTGGGCAAAAACGTCCGCGCGCAGGTCGTGGATGACGGCTTCGCCCAGATCGAGGACCAACCGGATGCGGAAGTGGAAGTTCACGCCCGTCCATAGCGCGAGCAGGCCGAACATGCCCGCTCCCAGCAGCGCGCCGCGCCCGTCGCCATGCGTGATGGGCCCCTGGATGATCCGGCCGATCAGCCACGCGCCGGCGGGCAATTGCACCGCACGGATCACCACGACGGCCAGCAGCCAACCGAGCAGCGACTTGTACGGACGCGTGTACGAGAACAGCCGCCGGATCAGCGCGAGATCAAGCGGGCGTTGGGTCGGTTCTTGCCCGGGGTCGGCCTGCCCGTCGGCGGTACGGGGACCGACCAATAGGGTCGGGACCCGCTTGGGAGGCGGGGCGGAGGCGTTCATGCGCGCGGCGCGAAGTCGGGGCGGACAGCAGAATTCGTTTGCCTTTTGGTGGTAATCATCGGATAGAACGCCCCTTTCCGCTCCCTGGGCCACCCGCGACCGCCATGAATATTCTCACCGCCATCGAAAACGAACAGAAGAAATCCGACGTGCCCTCCTTCAAGGTGGGTGACAGCGTGCGGGTCCACACGAAGGTCATCGAAGGCGACAAGGAGCGCGTCCAGCTTTTCACCGGCATCGTCATCGGCCGTAAGGGCACTGGAATCAACGAAAACTTCACCGTCCGCCGCATCTCCTACGGCGAGGGCGTCGAGCGCGTTTTCCCGATCCACTCGCCCCGCATCGCCAAGATCGAGGTCGAGAAACAAGGCACCGCCCGCCGCGCCAAGCTCAACTACCTGCGCGGACGCAAGGGCAAGCAGGCCATGGCGGTCCGCGAGGCCAAGTAACTCCGTCCGGTTCTTCCCGATGCCGCGTGCCGCGTCCCCCGTCCGGCCGGCACGGCCGACCTTGGAACACGAGACCCGGCTCCGCGAGTCCGGGTCGGCCAGGATCGTCGCCGGTATCGACGAGGCCGGGCGCGGACCGCTGGCGGGTCCGGTGGTCGCCGCGGCGGCCGTGTTGCCCGAGGGCTTCAAGCATCCGCACCTGCACGACTCGAAGAAGCTGACGCCCGACCGGCGGAAGTCCATCTACCGCGAGCTGACGACCTCGCTGGACATCATCTGGGCCTGCGCCGCCGTGGACGCGGGCGAGGTGGACCGGCTCAACGTGCTGCGCGCCACGCATGAAGCGATGCGCCGGGCGCTCCTGTCCCTGGCTTTGCGGCCAGACCACGCGTTGATCGACGGGCTGCCGGTACATCCTTTCCCCATCGCGCACACGGCCCTGGTCGAGGGAGACGGCATCAGCCTGAGCATCGCCGCGGCCAGCGTGATCGCCAAGGTCACGCGTGACCGGATAATGGAGGAATTCGACGCCCAATTCCCCGCGTACGGATTTTCGCGGCACAAAGGCTATTCGACGAGGCAGCATCTTGCTATCCTCGCCCGCGATGGCCCTTGTCCAATCCATCGCTACACGTTTCGCCCGGTGGCGCAGCCGCTTCTGGCCTTCGCGGCCCACGGACCCGCGTCATCGGCTGGGCTGGCTCGGCGAAAAGGAGGCGGCGAAGTTTCTCCAACGCTCGGGCTACAAGGTGCTCTACCGCCGGTTCCGTCCGAGGGATCGCAAGGGTGAGGTGGACCTCGTGTGCCGCCACGGCGGGACGCTGGTGTTCGTCGAGGTGAAGACTCGCTCCAGCCTCGTCCACGGCCGGCCGGCCGACGCCGTGAACGCCGACAAGGAGCGGCTCATCATCCTGGGCGCGCGGGCCTGGCTGCGCCTCTTGCACCGGCCGGAAACCCCGGTCCGCTTCGATATCGTCGAGGTGCTCATGACGCCGGAGGAGGCCCCGCGCTGCACTTTGATCGAAAACGCCTTCGGCTTGCCGGCGCAGTATGTTTTTTGACGCGTCTGTTCTCCGTGCCCGACCCCAACAACTTCGGCGGCGTGCTTGGGTCTCCGGCGCGCCGACGAACAGACGTTCACCGAGCAGCCGCTCCAATTCCCCTACGACGAGAACAGGCGAGATGGCCGCCCATGTGCTCGACCTGATGATCACCTTCCACGAAGCCTCGGAAACGGGTCGCCACGTCGAGGTCAGCAGCAGCATGCGGCGACCGGCGGCGTTCCCGGCGGGTTTGCAGGCTGGCCGCGTCGAGTAGAAAATCGCCGGTCAGACCCGGAGTTCCGTGAGTTGAGCGGTGACCCCGCCCGTCTCGTTGATCTCCAGACGCGCCACGCTTACCGGCAGCTTGAACCGCCGCGGCCCGGCACTGCCGGGATTCAAGTAAAGCACGCCGTTTTCTTCGTGGATCGATGGCTGGTGCGAATGTCCGCTGATGACCACCCGGATCGACGCTGCCGCTGGGTTGAGGTCAAGATCTTTCACGTCGTGGATGACGTGCAGAAGGACATCGCCGATTTGCAGCGTTTCGGTCAACGGCAAGCGCTCCGTCCACTCACCAAAGTCGACGTTGCCGCGGATCGCCACGACGGGCGCGACGGTGGCAAGCTGCGTCAGCACCGACTCTTTGCCCACGTCACCCGCGTGGATAATCCAGGCCGACCCGCGCAGGGCCTCGACGGCTTCCGGCCGCAGCAATCCATGCGTGTCGGAAATAACGCCGACCGAGGTGGGAAGAACCGCGAACTTCGTCACTGGATTGCACGCGAGCACGGCGATGATGGCGATGACCACGAGGAGTTCAATCAAGCTGAACGCCGTCGTTCCGCGTGTGGAACCGCTTCCCCGAAAGTTCATCGGGCGCGGACTCTAACAGACTAACCCGGCTTTGCACGGCAAATCTACCGCCTTTTCTCGGCAGGCGGCGCTGTGCTGACCATCCGTTCCAACGCTTGCTGACGCTCCCGCTCTCGCGCGAACTGCTCCGCGTACTTGGCCCGCGGACGCACTGCCGGACCGGCAAGGCGGCGGAGGTCGGAATGCACGCCGCTGCCCAGCCCTGTTTTCTCCAGCGCATAGATCGCGGCTCCCCGCAACGATGCCTCGGGCTCCCGGCTGGGCCGCACCGGACGGCCGAGCACATCGGCGAGCCGTTGCAGCAGGGCGGTTGATTTTAGAATGCCCCCCGACACGACGACTTCGGCGGCGCTTCCGGCGAGGCTCAGGTCGGCGATCAGGGCGAGCCGGTGGTAAACGGCCTCCGTCGTGGCCTGGAGGATGTCGAAGGCGGTGGTGTTCTGGGTCAAACCCTGCACGATCCCGCTGAGGTCCTCCCGCCAACTCGGCGCACGTTCCGCCGACCAGAAAGGCAAGGTGACCAGGCTGGTGACCGGTCCGGGCCTCGCCGCCAGCGCATGGTCGAGGGTAGTTTCGTTCGCGGGCAGCCGCAGTTCGCGGCGGCACCATGCGCGCAGGTTACCCGCGTTGCTGACCGCGCCCCCGACGACATAGCGCCGCGCGTCCACGCGGTAGCAGAACAGCCCCAGCGGGCTGCGAGGCGGCCCTCCGTGGTTCATCACGCGAAAGGCCGCGCTCGTGCCGACGTTGATCGCCGCGCGCCCCGGCTGCGTGGCTCCGGAACCGAGATTGCTCGCCGCGCCGTCGCCGACCGCCGGCCACCACCGCGCGTCCGCCAGCGCGGGGAAGCGTTTGCGCGTCGACTCGCTGAGAACCAGAGGTTCCTCGCTCAGCGGGCACAACTGTTCCGGCCGGATGCCGCTCCGCGTTGCCAAGTCCCCTTCCCAACGGAGGGTTGTCGGGTTGAACAACCCGGTGCCGGTAGCCATGCCGTACGCGCAGGCGTCGGCTCCGCCGTCGCAGTACAGTCCCGCCAGCCAGTCCGAGGGCGACTGCCAGCGTGCCACGCGCCGGAACTGCCGGGGTTTCGTCCGCGCCAGCCAGCGCAGCTTCGCCGGCCAGAAGGACGCGCGCAGCATGCATCCGGTCCGCCGGTGGTAATCTTTCTCGGAAAACTCATCACGAAGGGTAGCCGCGTCCTCGCGGCACCGGGAATCCGCCCAGGTGAAAACGGGGGTGACGGCCCTCCCCCGCGCGTCTGCCCCCACGAGGCCGTGCCAGAAGCAACTCACGCCGATTGCCACCACCTTTCTCTCGCGCGCCCGCGCCAGCGTGCCGGTGAGACACGCGTCGACGCCCACCGTCAGTTGCTGCGGGTTGAACTCGGCCGCTCCGTCGTCCGAGTGGGTCACCGCGTGCGCCTGCCGGGTCAGCGTGCCTGCGACCCGCCGGGCGTCCCGGTCGAACAACGCCGCGCGCACCGAGGATGTGCCGACGTCGAGGGCCAGGACGAACGGGGATTGTGCGGAGGGCATGGGTTCGGGCTTGAGGTGCGGCGGTGGCACCAGTATGTTTGAGCATGGCCACGCTACAACCCGCCGTCCAGCCCGTCGGTTACGATTCGAAAGTGGAGGGCAACGTGATCTTCACCACCATGGACGCGGCCATGAACTGGATGCGCAAGAACTCCCTCTGGCCGATGCCGATGGGACTGGCCTGCTGCGCCATCGAACTCATGGCGGCGGCGAGTTCGCGCTTCGACATCTCGCGTTTCGGAGCGGAGGTGATGCGGTTTTCGCCCCGGCAGAGCGACGTGATGATCGTGGCCGGTACGGTCACGTACAAGATGGCACTCGCCGTCCGCCGCATCTACGAGCAGATGCCCGAGCCGAAGTGGGTGATCGCGATGGGTGCCTGTGCTTCCAGCGGCGGGATGTACCGTTCCTATGCCGTGCTGCAAGGCGTCGACCGGATTATCCCGGTGGACGTTTACATTTCCGGTTGCCCTCCGCGGCCGGAGGCGTTGCTGGAGGGTTTGATGCGCCTGCAACGTAAGATTCAAGGCGAGCATTCCTTCGTCGAGCAGAAGCGCGAGCTTCTGTCCTCCCTGCGCTGAGACTGCCGAGCATCCCTGCCCTCTTTTTATATGACGCTCGCTGATCTCGCCACGCAGTTTGAAGGGAAGTTCGGGGCTGACCTGTCCAAGAAGACCGAGTTTCGCGGGGAACTTTCGTACAATTTCCCCGTGGGCCGGGTGGTGGAGATAGCCAACTACTGCAAAGACGTGCTCGGGTTCGACTACCTGACGGACATCAGCAGCGTCGACAATTTCGGCGACGAACCGCGTTTCGAGCTGGTGTACGAGCTTTACTCGATGGCGAGCGGCCTGCACCTGCGGCTCAAGACAACCGTCAGCGAGGATGACATCGAAGCGGCCCACACGGTCAGCACCGTCTGGCCGACGGCTGACTGGCATGAGCGTGAAATCTACGACATGATGGGCATTCGGTTCGCCGGGCACCCCGACCTCCGTCGGATCCTGATGTGGGAAGGCTATCCTTTTTATCCGTTGCGAAAGGATTTCCCGCTGGAAGGCAAACCCAGCGACATGCCCGACGTGGCTTTTTCCAACATCGCTCCGCTCGAAGGCGGACCGTTCGTCACGTCGCCGTCGAGCGCGACCGTCAAGGACCGTGAGCCACGCGCCCGGCACCCGGATATCCTCGACCAGCCCCGTATTCCGGCTTACGAAAAGGACTCGGAGCCGGCCTGATCCTCGGCCATGTAGCCCTTGGCCGCGGCGTCTTCGAGCAGGCGGCTGATGGTGTCCCAAAGTTGGGTCGAGCCGCGCGCGATCTTGGAATTGCGGGCAAACACCTGACTGCGTTTTACCCCGTGTTCGCGCCATGCGCCGCCTTGCGTGTGGTAGTTGCACAGCAGCGGTTGCAGGCGGTCGAGCGACGCCGCGAAACGGGCTTCCGGCGTCTCCTCCGCCTCGAACTCCTCCCAGGCGGCGCGCACCTCGTCGCGTTGATCGTCCGGCAACAGGCCGAAGATACGGTCGGCGGCGGCTTCTTCCCGCTCGCGCTTGCCGACCTGGGCCTCCAAGTCATAGACAAACACGTCCCCCGCGTCGATCTCGACCAAGTCGTGCACCAGGATCATCTGTAGCACGCGCAAGAGGTTCACCGGTTCGTTGGCGTACTCGGTGAGCATCATCGCCATGAGGGCGAAGTGGTACATGTGCTCGGCGTCGTTTTCGCGGCGCTCCGGATCGGACACCACGCGGTTGCGGCGCAGGACCGTTTTCACCTTATCGATCTCCATCAGGAACCGGATCTGGCGTTCAAGACGTACGGGCAATAATCCGGGCGGCGGGGTGCTGGTGGGTTCCATCGGCAAGTGTAACATAGACCTCGTCGTCTTTCCCGCGCATGGAACGCCTTGAAGGTCTGGTCGAACGTGTGACGTTTTTCAACGAGAAGAACGGTTTCGCCGTCCTGCGCGTGAAGGTGCGAGGTCAGCGCGACCTCGTCACCGTGCTGGGCTCGCTCCCGGCGGTGAACGGCGGCGAATGGCTCGCGGCGACCGGCGACTGGACCCGCGACCCGCAGCACGGACTCCAGTTCCGCGCGGACAGCCTCCAGGCCAGCCAGCCCACCTCGCGCGAGGGCATCGAGAAATACCTCGGCAGCGGCTTGATCAAGGGCATCGGTCCGGTGCTGGCAAAAAAACTCGTGGCCAAGTTCGGCGAAGGCGTCTTCGACATCATCGACGAACACAGCGCCCGGCTCGAAGAAGTGGACAAGGTCGGTCCCGAACGGCGCCGCCGGATCAAGGCCGCCTGGGCCGAACAAAAGATCGTGCGCGAGATCATGGTGTTCCTCCACGCGCACGGGGCCAGCACGAGCCGGGCGGTGCGCATCTACAAGACCTACGGCGACCAGGCCATCGAAAAAGTCCGCGCGAACCCCTACCAACTCGCCCGCGACATCCACGGGATCGGCTTCAAGACCGCCGACGGCATCGCGCGCAAGCTCGGCGTCGCGGCGGATTCCGCTCAACGCGCTGCCGCCGGACTGCGGCACACGCTGTTCGAGGCGACGGGCGACGGGCATTGCGCATTACCCGCTGAGGTATTAGTCCCGCACACGGCATCCATGCTGGAGGTGGACGAGTCCATCGTCGCGACCGCGCTGTCCAACGCCCTCGCCGACAAGGAACTCGAACAGGAAGAAATCGCCGACCAGAACCTCGTCTATCTTCCCGGCATGCTCGGCGCGGAGGAAGGCGTCGCCCGGCGCATCACGCACCTGGCCGCACAGCTCTCCCTCTATCCCGACATTGACCTGGAGCGCGCGGTGGGCTGGTATGAAACGACGAAGGGACGCAGCTTGTCCCCCACCCAGCGCGAGGCGTTGGGCCAGGCGTTGGCGTCGCGCGCGTTCATCATCACCGGCGGCCCGGGTGTGGGCAAGACCACCCTTTTGGACGCCGTGCTCGCCGTCGCGCGCGCCAAGAAGTTGCGCTGTCTCCTGTGCGCGCCGACCGGGCGCGCCGCGCAACGTCTGACGGAGGCCACCGGGCAGGAAGCGCGCACGATCCACCGGCTGCTGGGTTTCGGCGCGGGCGGCGGGGGGTTCCAACACAAGGAGACGCAGCCGCTCAGCGGCGATCTGCTCGTGGTGGACGAATGCTCCATGGTGGACCTCCCGCTCATGCATGCTCTCCTGCGCGCGATGCCGCCGCGCGCGGGTTTGCTGCTCGTCGGCGACGTGGACCAGCTCCCTTCCGTCGGACCGGGGCTGGTGCTGCGCAACCTGATCGACAGCGGGGTCGTGCCGACCGCCCGGCTCACGGAAATTTTCCGACAGGCAGCGGAAAGCCAGATCATCCTCAACGCCCACCGCATCAACGCGGGCGAAATCCCCGAGCTGAAGCCACCGGCGGGCGGGACGGCGACCGACTTCTTTTTCATCGAACGCGAGGAACCCGAGCGCATCGCCGCCACGCTGGCCGAACTCGCCGCCGTGCGCATCCCGCGCAAGTGGGGCTTCGATCCGTTGCGCGACATCCAGGTTCTCTGTCCGACCAACCGCGGTCCCGTCGGCGCGCGGCAACTGAACGGGAGTTTGCAGGAAACCCTGAACCCCCCGCGCGAGAACGAGCCGAAGGCAGACAAGTTCGGCTGGCAATTCCGTCTGCGCGACAAGGTGATCCAGACGCAGAACAACTACGACAAGGAAGTCTTCAACGGCGACCTCGGCTTCATCGAACGCATCGACCAGGACGAGAGCGAGCTGGTCGTCCGTTACGAAACGCGCACGGTTTCTTATGCGTTCGGCGAACTGGACGAACTCGCGCCGGCCTACGCCATCACGATCCACAAGTCCCAGGGGTCCGAGTTCCCCGTGGTGGTCATCCCGCTCGCCACCAGCCAATACCTCCTGCTCCAGCGCAACCTGGTCTACACCGGCGTCACGCGCGGCCGAAAACTCGTCGTCATCGTCGGCCAGCGGCGCGCCCTGGAACGCGCCGTCCGCCAGCAGTCCTCCCGCGAACGCTACGGTGGCCTGTTAGCGCGGCTGCTGCGGAAAGGGGGGGATCGTGAGACGCTGGGGTGACGGCCCCGCGCGCGGCGGGGCAACCGGCAAAACCTCTGCTTCTTGCGCCAGCCCGGCTCCGGGTTGCAGGCGCGTCGCCTCCGCCATGAAGGCGCGTACGCGCTCGGGATCGACCCCGTGCGCGGCGATGATCTCGCTCGTTGCGTCCGAGAGATCCTTCGGTTCGCCCGCGCCGCGCTCCTGGTGG
>CAXTOX010000025.1:21636-37421 GCA_964245885.1 uncultured Chthoniobacterales bacterium
CTCCCGCTTGAAGTAGGAGCCGATGATGGTCCCGTCCGACACCGCGAGGAAATCCGCGGCGTTTTCCAATGTCACCCCTGACCCGACGAACACCGGCAACTGGCAGCGCGCCCGCGCCTCCTCCACGTCCGCCGGGGTCGGCGGACGCCCGGTGCTCGCCCCGGTGACGATGAGCGTGTCTGCCCCCATGAACTCCGCCGCCTCCGCAACATCGCCCAGCGACAGATCGGCCGTCCAGGCATGCGACGAATGCTTCTTCTTGATGTCCGCCCACACCTGTACCTCCTCCGCCCCGATGGCGCGGCGGTAACGCAGCAGCCTGGCGGCGTTGGATTCCATGATGCCTTCATCGGCGACGTGCGCGAACGCGAAACATTCCGTGCGGAGGAAGTCCAACCCGGCGGCGTGCGCCACGGCCAGCGCCTCGATGTCGGCGGCGGCGAGAATCTGCAAGCCGACGGGCAGGTCGACCTCCGCGCGGACCGCTTGCGCGGCCATCGTCATCGCCGCGACGATCTCGGGTCCGACGCCGCCGCGGGTGTAGGGCACGTCGTGCATGTTCTCGATCATCAGGCAGTTGACGCCCGCCTCGCGGTAGAGACGCGCTTCGGTCCGCACGGCGTCCACGATCTCGCGCAGGCTCTGGCGGTGGCGGGGCGTGCCCGGCAAGGCCCCGACATGGATCATGCCCACGACTGGCTTGATGCCGTCGGGCGAGGAGAAATCAGCGGAGGTTGGGTCCATGGTCATGGAAGCTCGTGGAGCGCGAGAAAATCGAGCAGCCGGCGCTCGTACTCCTTGCCACCTTTGCGCCACGCGCCGCCGTGGTCGGCACCCGGCACCGGATACCATTCGCAGCCGGGCGTTTTGAGACGCTGGAAGATGTGCTCGCCGTCGCCGAGCGGAATGCGATGGTCAACGGTGCCGTGGATCATCAACACGGGACATCGCACGTCGGCGGCGGCGTTCTCCGGGCTGATCGTTTCAGCCGGGAAATGCGCGATCTCGCCGGCGCGGTGCAACGTGGAGTCGATGAACGACGGCCACGAAACGTGGAGCCAGCGGCGCGCGTCCGATTGCACGACATCGCGCAGGTTGGCGAACGTGCATTCGACGATCCCGCACCGGAACCGGTGGTCGGCCGCCAACGTCTGCAACGCCACCGCGCCGCCGAAGGACTGGCCTTGGATAGCCAGAGGCCCAAGCGGTCCATACTGCCGCTCGGCTTCGTCGAGGTAGCGCGAGCAATCGCCGTGTTCGTAGTACCCGAAGGTGCAATACCGGCCGCCGCTCTCGCCGTGCCCGCGCGAGTCGTAGGCGAGCGAGTTGTAGCCATGCTCGGCCAGCAGTTTCGCGAGGGGAAAGAGGGCTTCCTTGCAACTGCCATGGCCATGCAGGAGCACCACGGTGCCGTGGGCCGGACCGATGGCATGCAGGAAATACCCTCGCAGGTAGAGTTCCGGCTCCACTTCCACGTCGAGATGGTCGGCGTTGAGACCGAGGGTGGCGGGATAGAGGCCGGGGTATTTGACGGTGCGTTCCAGCCTCCCGGGCACGATCACCGCGTACGGAGCCAGCTTGTACAGCGTCGCGCCAGCCGCGATGACCAGCACCAACGCTAGAAGCGCGAGGCTGAAGATAACTCGCCGCCACGTCCAACGCCGGGCAAGAATTGGTTCGGACATGCCCGTGAGTAGAGGTGCAGGCATCAACCGGAAGTCAGAGCGTTTTCGACCAGGCAGTAGCAGCTTCTCAGATGTGGTCGCGGCGTTGCGTCGCCGCGTCTGCGTGGATTACGCACCTTACCGGATCGGACGCGGCGACGCAGCGCCGCGACCACATTTCGATACAGGCAAAGTCCGACCAGGAAAGATATTGCCCGTGAATCAAACGTCCAGGTTACGCACGTTGAGCGCGTTGTCCTCGATGAATTGACGCCGCGGTTCGACCACGTCGCCCATCAGGATCGTGAACATCTCGTCGGCTTTGATGGCGTTGTCCTCGTTCAGGTCGACGCGCAGGAGCTTGCGCTTTTGCGGGTCCATCGTCGTCTCGTACAACTCCTTGGCGTTCATTTCGCCCAAACCCTTGAACCGTTTGATCTGCACCCCGCGCCGGCCGTTCTCCTTGACCTTCTCCAGGATTTCGTTCACCGAGAAAATCGGGTGGCCGGAAGCACGTTCGCCCTCGACCAGTTCAAAGATCGGCTCTTCTTGCGCGGCGTAGTGCTCGATGTTCAAGCCCTTGCCCGCAAGTTCGTCGATCAGCCGCTGGATGGACGAGGATTCGTAAAGCTCGACCAGCCGCGCCCGACGGCGCAACGCCGCGCCATTCGACGAACGGCTCGTCGCGTGCGAAGACGTGCTGCCGTTGGCTAGGGCGTCCGCGCCGTCGGGTTCCGCCGTGCCGGGCTCGGCCTCGTGCGCCGGTTCACCGAACAGGTTCAGATCAGAATTCTCCGAGGAGAACGCGCGCACGGCCGCCTCGTCGGCAAAGTACCGGACCGATTCCTGGTTGCCTTCGCGCACCTTGACCAGGTACGCGGGCAATTTGCCGCCGTGGCTGGTGCGCTCGGCAAGGTATTGCTCGAAGTTGCCGCCGTGTCGGCGGATCCCGGTGGCGAACTTGTCCAGCTTTTCCAGCAGGTCGAGGATATCCTTGAGTTGTTCGGTCGTGAACTCCCGGCCATCGGCGAGATGCCGCAGACGCATATCCTCGGTGCCGAGGCTGATAAGGATCCGGTTGAGTTGCTGGTCGTCGTCGACGTACTCCTCGCGCTTACGCCGCTTGATCTGGTACAACGGCGGCTGGGCCACGTAGATGTGGCCGCCACGCACCAGCGAAGCCATCTGCCGGTAAAAGAACGTCAGCAGCAAGGTGCGGATGTGTGAGCCGTCCACATCGGCGTCGGTCATGATGATGATCCGGCCGTAACGCAGCTTTTCGAGGTTGAAAGACCCCTCCTGTTCGCCGTCACCGATGCCGGTGCCGATGGCGGTGATCATCGTGCGGATTTCGGTGTTGGCGAGCACCTTGTCCAGGCGCGCCTTCTCGACGTTGATCAGCTTGCCACGGATCGGGAGAATCGCCTGCGTGCGGCGGTCGCGGCCTTGCTTCGCGCTGCCGCCGGCCGAGTCGCCCTCCACGATAAACAGTTCGGTGAACTCCGGGTCCCGCTCGGAACAATCCGCCAGCTTGCCGGGCAATCCGCCGCCGCCCAACGCGGTCTTGCGGACCGTCTCACGCGCCCGCCGGGCAGCCTCGCGGGCGGCGGCGGCGGTGAGGCCCTTGTCCACGATCCGCTTGGCGACGGACGGGTTCTGCTCGAAGTGGAGCATCAGTCCTTCGTAAACGATAGACGACACGATGCCTTCCACTTCCGGCGTGACCAGTTTCACTTTGGTCTGTGACTCAAACCCGGGATTGGGATGCTTGATCGCCAGCACCATCACCAATCCCTCGCGCACATCGTCGCCGGTGATGACCGGGTCTTTTTCCTTCAGGAGATTGTTCGCCTTGGCGTAGGTGTTGATCGCACGCGTGAGCGCCGTGCGGTAACCGACCGAATGCGTGCCCCCGTCGGGATTCGGGATGGCGTTGGTGAAGAACAACAACTGGTCGGTGAAGCTGTCGTTGTACTGCATGACGCAATCGACGTGCATATCGTCCTCGACCTCCACCTGATCCTTGGTCTTGAACTTGACCTTGCGCCGCCCGTAGAGAACCACCGGTTTCGGGTGGATGATCGCCTTGTTCTCGCCGAGTTGGTGGACGAACTCCTTGATGCCGTCCTTGTAGAAGAACGTCTGCGCGCGGAGCGAGTCACCGCGCTCGTCGGTCAGGTTGATCTCCAACCCAGGATTGAGGAAGGCCAGTTCGCGCAAACGACCCGACAGCCGGTCGAACTTGAAGTCTGTGGTGATCGTGAAGATCGTCGGGTCCGGCAGGAAAGTGATGAGCGTCCCGGTCGTTTTCGCACTGGGCAACTCTCCGATCACCGTCAACTTCTGCGTGGTTACTCCACGCTCGAAAGCCATGTGGTAAACCTTCGCGTTGCGGTACACCTCCGCCTTGAACCAGTCAGAGAGCGCGTTGACGCACTTCGCGCCGACGCCGTGTAACCCGCCGGAGTATTTGTAGGCTCCCTGCCCGAACTTGCCGCCCGCGTGGAGGTTCGTCAGGACCAGTTCAATGGCCGGGATGCCGAATTTCTCGCTGATGTCCACCGGGATGCCGCGTCCGTTGTCGCGGATCGAGCAGCTTCCGTCGACGTGGATGGTCACGTCGATCTTCGTGCAATAACCCGCGAGATGTTCGTCGATGGAATTATCCAACACCTCGAACACGCAATGGTGCAGGCCGCGTTCGTCCGTTGGTCCGATGTACATGCCCGGACGTTGCCGGACGCCCGCCAGACCTTCGAGCTTGTCGATCTGGGCGGCGTTGTATTCTTGGTTTGGATCGAGGCGAAAATCTACGTCGGCGGAGGATTCGGTTTCTTGCATGACAAAAGACGAACGGCCCGCTCGCGCGGCGGGAAGGTCCGAGCAACAGAAAGTACCATTTCCCGCATGTGAAGACAACGGTTTTCTTTGGCGGCGAATCAGCGAAAAGCGCAACATTTAGTATGCTCACTCATTTCCTATCCTATTTGTGGGGCTAAGCATCCTACTGGCGACCTATTTGCCGGAGGAGGGTTCATGCGGTAACTTTCAAACAGCATGAATACCGCCGCTCAACCTAAATCCCCTGCCCCCGTTCCCACCGCTCCGGATGGCACCGAAATCATCGACCTCGGTGCCGGTTGCTTCTGGTGCACCGAGGCAGTTTTCCAACAAATCCCCGGTGTGCTGAGCGTCACCAGCGGGTACATGGGCGGGACTACCGTTGATCCCACCTACGAGCAGATCTGTGAGGGCGACACTGGTCATGCGGAGATCACGCGTGTAGTTTTCGATCCCAAGAAAGTTTCGCTCGCACAAATCCTCGAAACTTTCTGGAAGATGCACGATCCGACCACGCCCAACCGGCAAGGCAACGACGTGGGTACCCAGTACCGTTCGGCCATCTTCTTCGCCGACGACCACCAGCATACCGTCGCGGAGTTGAGCAAGCAGGAAGCCGCCAAAAACTTCCGCAGCCCCATCGTCACGGAAATCGCCCCGGTAGCGACGTTCTACCCGGCCGAGAACTACCATCAGGACTACTACAACTCGAACAAGACGCGGAACTCCTACTGCGCGTACGTCATCACGCCCAAGCTGGACAAACTCGGCTTGCAGTCCTGACCGGTTGCCCGCCGCATCGTTGGTCAGTAAAGCAAGCGTCCGTTGCCGCAGAGAAGGCGCGGTGATATCCTGTTGAGCATCATGCCTACGAACGTCCTCGGCGGGGATCTCCGCTGCTGCTGCCGTGATCCGATGACCGGGTTTTATCGCGATGGGTACTGCCGCACAGGTTCGGGGGACGTGGGCTTGCACACGGTCTGCGCGGTGATGACAGAGGAATTCCTGGAATTCTCCCGGGCGCGCGGCAACGACCTGATCACCCCGCATCCGGAATGGGACTTCCCCGGGCTCAAACCTGGCGACAAGTGGTGCCTGTGTGTCACCCGCTGGCAGGAGGCGATGGAAAGCGGCAAGGCCCCCTTGGTCGATCTCGCCGCCACCCATTCGTCGGCGGTGGAGTTCGTCACTTTGGAAGAACTCCGCGCACACGCGCTGAAGGAATAGTCGCCCTCAGACGGTCCCGGCCGCTTCCGGGTGCGCGTCCGCGGCGACCGGGACGTTCACGTGAGCACCTTCTTGGAGGAACTCCTCCGATTTCTCGGCCATACCTGCCGCGAGCGCGTCCGCTTCGCCGATACCCTTTTCCGCCGCGTAACGCCGCACGTCTTCGGTAATCTTCATCGAGCAGAAGTGCGGGCCGCACATCGAGCAGAAGTGCGCCGTTTTTGCACCCTCCTGCGGCAGCGTCTCGTCGTGGAACTCCCGCGCGGTATTGGGATCGAGGCTCAGGTTGAACTGATCTTCCCACCGGAACTCGAACCGCGCCTTGCTCACGGCGTTGTCGCGATGCTGCGCGCCGGGATGGCCCTTCGCCAGATCGGCGGCGTGCGCGGCGATCTTGTAGGTGATGACGCCGGCCTTCACGTCCTCGCGGTCGGGCAGGCCGAGGTGTTCCTTGGGCGTGACGTAGCAGAGCATCGCGCAGCCGAACCAACCGATCATCGCCGCGCCGATGGCGCTGGTGATGTGGTCGTACCCCGGCGCGATGTCCGTGGTCAACGGCCCGAGCGTGTAGAAGGGCGCTTCGTGGCACCACTCCAACTGCTTGTCCATGTTCTCCTTGATCATGTGCATGGGCACGTGCCCCGGGCCTTCGTTCATCACCTGCACCCCGAATTCCCACGCGCGCCGGGTCAGCTCTCCCTGCGTCTCCAGTTCGCCGAATTGCGCGGCGTCGTTCGCGTCGGCAATCGACCCCGGACGCAGGCCGTCGCCGATGGAGAAGCTCACGTCGTAGGCCGCCATGATCTCGCAGATCTCGTCCCAGTGCGTGTACAGGAAATTTTCCTGGTGATGGGCAAGGCACCACTTCGCCAGGATCGACCCGCCGCGCGAGACGATGCCCGTCGCCCGGCGTGCCGTCAGCGGAATGTAGCGCAGGAGCACGCCGGCGTGGATTGTGAAGTAGTCGACGCCTTGCTCCGCCTGCTCGATAAGCGTGTCGCGAAAAATCTCCCAAGTCAGATCTTCGGCGCGGCCGCTCACCTTCTCCAACGCTTGGTAGATCGGCACGGTGCCGATGGGCACCGGGCTGTTGCGCAAGATCCATTCGCGCGTCGCGTGGATGTTCTTGCCCGTGCTCAGATCCATCACGGTGTCCGCGCCCCACTTGGTCGCCCAGCGCATCTTCTCGACCTCCTCCTCGATGGAGCTGGCCACGGCCGAATTGCCGATGTTCGCGTTGATCTTGACCAGGAAGTTGCGCCCGATGATCATCGGCTCCAACTCCGGGTGGTTGACGTTGGCTGGGATGATCGCCCGCCCACGCGCCACCTCGTCGCGCACGAACTCCGGCGTGATGAACTGAGGGATCGCCGCGCCGAACGAACTGCCGGGGTGCTGTTGGTTGAGCACGTTGCGCGCGCCGTCCTTGTTTTCGGTGGTCCCGTACGCCGCCTCTCGCCCGAGGTTTTCGCGGATGGCGATGAACTCCATCTCAGGGGTAACGATCCCCTGGCGCGCGTACCACAATTGCGTCACCGGGTGCCCCCCGCTGGCGCGCACGGTCTGGCGGACCAGCCCGGGGAACGTCTCCAGGCGACCGCGCGAACCCTCGGTCCGATTGAACGCCAGCTCTTCGTGGCCACGGCTGAGATACCCGTTGTCCTGCGGCAGAACGGGGCGTCCGGTGTAGCTCCGCACGTCCCCACGGGCCATAATCCAGGGCGCGCGCAACGCCGGCAGCCCGGCGCGCACGTCGCAGTTCAAGGCCGGGTCGCCCCAAGGGCCGCTGGTGTCATAGACGCGGACCGGCTCGTTCTGCTGGACGCTGCCGTCCACGCCGTTGGTCGATGCGAGACTGATTTCCCGGCAAGGAACCCGCAACTCCGGATAGACTTTGCCCTTTGAATAAGTCTTCCGGCTGTTGGGAGGCTGGTCGGTGCTGCGAGGGCCGAGGGAGTCTTTGGCGGCAATCATAGAGGCAGGCAAAAGCGAACGGATGGACGCGCCTTGCTATACCCTATCGAGCATCCCGCGTCCAGACGGGTTCCTCCGCGATCTCAGTACACCGCAGGAAAACCACCGCCGGACCGCACCAGCGGCGTGCCGGGAGCGTTCGCCCCGCCGTTCGCGACGGGGACGACGCCGACCGCCTGCAAGGGTGCTCTGGTGGCGAGCGCCACTGGGTTCACGATCGTGCCGAGGAGCGGCAACTGCTCGTTGCGATAGTCAGCCAGGAGCTTCGGCGGTTTGCCAAAAACCGCGGTGTCCTGGAAACTTTTCAGTCCCTGCGCGATGGCTTCGGCCAGCCGTTCGCGCCAGGCGGGGTCGTTGATGCTGCGGCTGTCCTGGTCATTGGTGAGGAACCCGCCTTCGACCAGGATCGCCGGCGCGCGGGTCAGGCGCAGGACCGCGAACCGCGCGTGCCGCACCCCGCGATCCACCTGCGGGATTTGTCCGAGGATCGAGTGCTGCACGCAGGTCGCCAACGCGAGGCTCGCGTTGTCGAACTCGTTTCCCGGTACTTCCTCAAACTGGTCGAGGGTCAGCGACCGATCCGCGGTGGAAGCCGCCCCCTGCGGTGTGATGGAGTAAACCTCAAAACCATTGGCACGGCCGCCGTCGCTCGCGGAGTTGAAATGCAGGCTGACAAAAACGGCATCGTCGATTCCGTTCGCGAGGTCCGCACGTTCCTCCAGTGGCAGGAACTCATCGTCGCCACGGGTCACCACCACGCGCAAACCCATCGTTTCGAGGTTTTTCTTCAGGTCGCGGCAGACATCTAGCGTGTACTCCTTTTCCATTCCCAAGCGGCTGCTGGCCCCGCGATCCTTGCCGCCGTGGCCGGCGTCGATGACCACCGTGTGGAACGGGCGCAGATTGGCGATCATGCTCGGCCGCAAACAGGGCTCGATGGTTTTAGCGAGATCGAAACGTGAAATCAGGATTTGATCATTTTGCACCAGCGCCGGGAAGGACAGCCACTGCTTGACGCCGTTGATGTACACCTCGTTGGGATTGCCGCCGAGGTCCAACCGGGTGCGGCCATCGCCGAGCGAAACCCGGTGGTCCGCCATCTGGGTGTTACCCTGGAGTTGGTAGAAACGCGCGATGTTTTCCAGTGGGAGATAATCGCGCCCATCTGCCTTCACCAATTGCCACACCGGATCTTTGCCGTGAACAGGGATCGTGCCGAACACCAGTAGGCACAACAAACACAAAATCCGTTTGGCAGCGTACGCCGGGAAAGACGCGCGCCACGACCCGGAACCAGCCACCGCACCACTTTGCTTGGCGAGAACAGGATCAGGCATAAAGTGATTCAGCCAGATGAACATACTCTTCGGAGAAGACGAGGTCGTCATCAGTTCGGCAGGGCGCTTGAAACCGGCTGTATCCCCGTCGCCGTCCTCTGTTTGCTTGGTGTACCCGACCAGGGCCGCAACGCGGAGAAAACGATTCTCGTGCGACGGGCAGCTATCACCGTTGCGTCACACGAAATTTACCGCCAGACTCCTGGTCCCAAATCCATGCAAACTGAAACCACCTGCGTTCTCATCAAACCCGATGCCATGCGCGCCCGCCATGTCGGTGCCATCATCGACCGCCTGGAACGAGCCGACCTGGCCATCACCGGCTGCCGGCTGTTCACCCTTGACAAAGCCACTTTGGCTGAGCATTACGCGCACATCGTCAGCAAACCGTTCTATCCGGAAGTCGAGACGTTCATGCATTCCGGCCCCATCATCGCCCTGGCCGTCACCGGAGAAGACGCCGTGGCCAAGGTACGCGCGCTCGCCGGGGCCACCAACCCTGAGAAAGCCGACCCGGGCACCATCCGCAAGGATTTCGGCACGGATGTGATGGTCAACGCGGTCCATGCCTCCGACTCTCTGGAAGCCGCCAAGGCCGAATTGGCCCGCTTCGGCGTGCAATAGGAAGCGTCCGGACCGTGGTTCCGCCAGCGAAGTTTACTACACTTGCTCTGTTCGCAGAGGAGAGGCGGAGGCGGGAATCGAACCCGCGGATAGAGGTTTTGCAGACCTCGGCCTTACCACTTGGCTACCCCGCCGGAAAAGGGTGACCGGAGATTCTCACGCTTTGTGGATCGGCTCAAGTCGATTTCTCGGCGACGCGTTTTGCTGCTGACGGCCTCGCGCATCTTTGCTTCAATCCAGAGAGCGGCCTCGAACGATCCGCACCCATGCCCCTCGTCGATCTCCCCCTCCACGAACTCCAAGCCTATCCCGGCCGCAACCCGTGCCCGCCGGACCTCGATGCCTTCTGGGATGACAGCCTCCGCGAAATGGAAGCCGTCGAGCCCGCTGTGGAGTTGCGGCCGGCTGCCTTCCGGTGCCCGCAGGCCGAGTGCTTCGACCTGTTCTTCACCGGCGTGGGCGGCTCGCGCGTACACGCCAAATACCTCCGGCCCAAAAGCAACGGCGGGAGGCGTCCGGCCGTACTCCAGTTCCACGGGTACAGCGGCAACGTCGGCGACTGGCACGACAAACTTGCCTACGTCAACGGCCTCGGCTGCTCTTACGCCGCGTTGGACTGCCGCGGGCAAGGCGGGTTGAGCGACGACCGCGGCAACGTCGCGGGCACCACCTTGCGCGGGCACATCGTCCGCGGCCTCGCCGACCCCGACCCGCGCAAGCTGGCGTTTCGCCAGATCTTTCTGGACACCGCGATGCTTGCAAAGATCGTCGCCGGGTTTCCGGAAGTCGACGCCGGCCGCATGGGTGCCCTCGGCGGCAGCCAGGGCGGCGCGCTCACCCTCGCCTGTGCGGCCCTCGCACCTCATCTCATCAAGCGCGCGGCATCGACCTTCCCCTTTCTCTGCGATTATCAGCGGGTCTGGGAAATGGACCTTGCCGCCGACGCCTACGAGGATCTGAAATATTTTTTTCGTCAGTTCGATCCCCGGCATGAGCGTGAACAGGAAATCTTCACCCGCCTCGGCTACATCGACGTACAACACCTCGCCAAACGCATCCGCGGCGAGGTGTTGATGGGCACCGGTCTGATGGACCGCATTTGCCCGCCTTCGACGCAGTACGCGGCTTACAACAAGATCTCGGCTAAAAAGCGCGTCATGATCTACCCGGATTTCGGGCACGAGGGATTGCCGGGCTTCAATGATGCGGTGTTCGAGTTCATGGCCGGTCTGTAACGGCACGCCGTCCAGCCACCTTCTCTCCTTTGATCTCGCTTCGTGCCTACGGTCTGCTGGAAGACGCCTGGACCGGCGGCGTCGCCGATTGGTGCCGCGCGGCGTCCGGCGTCGTGCTGGGCGGCGGGCAGGCGTGGATGGTCACGACCAGCGATGGCCAGGCGAACTGGATCAAGCGGCGTTTGTTGTGCGAGAGGATCAGCCTGTTCGGCGTGCAGTTCCTCGACGCGCGGGCGTTGCGGCGGGAGCTTTGCCTGCGACGGGGATTGACGCCGCCCGTGATCGGACGCCACGCGCTCGAACTGCTCCTGCGCCTGTTTGCCCTCACGCACGAGGACGCTCACCCCGAACTCGCCGCCGTCGCCCGCCATCCCGGCGCGTGCCTCGCCGCCCTGGATGATTTCGCCGCCGCCGGCTGGTTGGACGACGGCCCGGAGCTTTTCGCCGAAACCTTGCCGCGCGCCCTGCACCGTTGGCTCCCGCTCCTGCGCGCCACCGGGTCGTGGGTGCCGCAGGTTGACCGCCAGATCGCGGAACCTACAGGGGCGGAGGTGGTGCCTCTGACGGTGTGCGTGTTTGGCTGGGACGCGGCTTCGTGGCCGGTCTTCGACCTCCTCGCCGCCGCCGTCAGGACCGCGACGGCGGCCGAGGTGTACACCCCTTTCCCACGGGGAACCTCCGAGGCCATCCAGCAACATTGGTTGGACGCCTTGGAAGAATCGTTCGACACGACCTTCGAGCCTTGCGACGCGAGCGACTTCGAGTCTTCGCAGTTCGCGCTCGCCAGCCGCCTGGAAGGCACCGACCTCGCCTCCGGTCCAGGCGCGCCGGTGCCGTCCGCACCGGAGCTCCTCGCGGGCCACGACACCGGCGACATGGCGGCGCTGGCATGCGACTTCGTCGCGCGGTGGCTGGCAGCCCGTCCTGACGGCAAAGCCGGGCGCGACGCCGCCGACGGAGGGCAGCGCCTCGTGCTGCTCTGTCCCAAGCGCGACGTTTCCTCGGTCAGCGTGGTCAAGGCCCTCGCTACGGCCGGCATCGCCGTCGAGGACGAGGTGGGCGAGCAACCGGAGCCGTCGCTGGCCATCCAGATCCAGCGGGCGGTGATCGCCTACCACCAGGACGAAGGCGGCATCCAGGCGCTGCTGGCCCTGATCGAACTCCTCAACGAACACGCCGCGGTCGCCGGCACCGAACCGTCCGGCCTGCTCGCGCGTTTGTGCCCCCTGGACCCGGTGGAAGTCCGGCGGGCGTTGTACAACGCGTTTGCCGATCTCCAGCACCACAGCGCGCGCGTGCTCGGCGAGACGGTGAGCCTCGGCCGCTCGGCGGTCGCGCGGCCCCTGCGCGAGTTGATCGACCACCTCGGCACCTGGCCGGACAAAATGGCTTGGCGCGATATCCTCGGCCGCTGGGAGCACTGCCTCGGCGGCCTCGCCCTGACCACCGCCTTACTGGAACCCCTCTGGTCGCAACTGGCCGCGCTGCCCATCGACGACCAGGTACCGCCGGCCGCGTTCTTCCAGTTCCTGCGCGGGGTCCTGGCCGGGGTGCCGCCGCGCCGCTCCGCCGAAGGCATGAACCGCTTTGCCCGGGTGGTCGTCACTTCATTGGAAGGCGCGATGGGCCAGACCTGGGGCGGCGCGTTGTTCCTGGACTCGAACGAGGGCGCTTGGCCGATCTACCCTGGCGAAAACTCCTTCCTCGACGATGCCGCCCGGACGCGGCTGAACCTTCGCCGCGCCGCGCACACCGAGGAAACCGGCCGGCCGCCCGACCGCGGGTATCTGCTCACCGCCGCCGACCGGGCGCAGCTCGAACACTTCCGGTTTCTCGAAATCCTGGAAAACTGCACCGGCCCGCTGGCGTTCGCCGGGGTGGCGCGCGACCCGTCCGAACCCTCGAAGGAACTCTACGCCAACGAGTGGGCGCTGCGCTGCTTGGTCGAGAGTGGACATGCTCCGCGCGAGGGTGAGAAGCTGCTGGACCGCTGGCGGCAAGCCGTCCGGCGCACCCACCATCCCGCCGCTCCGCTGGCGGCGCGGGACGCGGCCCACCTGCGCGAGGTCTTTGCCCGGCGGCGTGACCCGGAGGCGGGATTCGACGCCTACTTCTTCAACTTCGCGGCGCTCACCGCTCCGGACGAGCTTCCCTGGAATGACGCCTGGTCGGGCCGCGACCTCGAAACCGCCTGGAACCGTCCGGCCACGTTCGCGCTCCAGCAAATCTTTGGCGCGGAGCCGTGGCGCGACGAGGGCGGCAGCCTCAACCGGCGGGAAAACTGGGTGGTTGGCCGGTTGGTGCACCGATGGCTGCGCGTCGCCCTCAACGTCGCGCAGGAACCCCGCCGCATGACGGCCGACGACTGGCGGCACGCTCTCGGCAGCGGGTTGGCGTGGGCGCGCGCGGGCAGCGAAAAGCTTCTGCGCCGGACGCTCGGCGGCGCGCCGGCCGACCCCGGCGTCCCGGGAGAACTTCCCTTCTGGTGGCAAAGCACGCTGAGCCGGGCCGAATGGGCCGCGCGCCGCTGCCTGGAAAGTCTCGCCGAGACCGCGCAAGCGCCGGGCCCGGACGGCGCACCCGCCCGCGCGCGTTGGCTCTGCCTGGAACGCACGTTCCGCGCGGACCTCAAGACCGCGGGAGGTTCGCTGAAGGTGCAGGCGCGCTGCGACGCCGTGCTGCTCGACGGCCCCGAGTTCGCGGGTGCCAGCGGCCAGCTCATCGACATCCGCACCGGCGCGGCTCCCACGGCGGGCGCGCCGACGGCCGCGCAACTCGAGGCCAGCCAGGGACTTGGCGTCGGCGCGCTTTTTCTCATGGGCATCGCCGAAGGGCTGCGGCCCGAGACGACGCAGGCCGGCGTCATCCATCCGGACAGGTCCAACGTGGCGCAATGGAAGCTGGAATACGCCGCCACCCTGGCACCCGCCGTCGAGCAGTTGGCCGGACAGCAACGCTCGCTCGTCTTCGGGCAAAAAAACCCGGCGTCGGGCGGGCATGGTCGGGAGCAGTCCGAGATTCTGCCTCTCGCCACGACGCCGGTCGCGACCGTCGTGCTGGCTGCCAAGGCCGCGCGCACGCGGGAAAGCGGCGGCGGATCCGGCCCCGTTAAAACCGGTTGACGCGCGGCGGCTTCTGCCTTAAACGTCGATTCAAGCTCTTATCCAGAGTGGCGGAGGGACTGGCCCGACGATGCCACGGCAACCGCTGACGCTTGCGTCAGGCCCAGGTGCTAAATCCAGCCTCGCGGCGGCAAGCGATTGCCGACGGGGGGAAAGATGAGAGAGACAATGCGTTCGTTCGCTCTTTCCGGTCCGTTGCAGTCGGAAGGTAGCGATAGAATTGATGCACTGTCTTTCCCCGCTTTCCCTTGGCTGGAGGTGGTGGTCGTCCGTGGTCGTTCCCTCGCTCTCCAGATGCGGCTTCAACGAGGAAAATCATGGACAAAGACCGCAACCAGTTCTTCACCAACCTGCGCTGCCGCGAATGCGGACGCACCTACCCGAAGCAGGCCATCCACATCTGCGAGTTCGACTTCGGTCCGCTCGAAGCGGCCTACGACTACGAGGCCATCGGCCGGACGCTGACGCGCGAGGTCATCGCCGGCCGCGAGCAGACGATGTGGCGCTACCGGGAGCTGCTGCCCATCGACGGCGAGCCGACCGTGGGCACGCAGGTCGGGTTCACGCCGCTGGTGCGCGCGAACCGTCTGGCGAAGCGGCTGGGCTTGCGTGAGTTGTACATCAAGAACGACACGGTCAACTACCCCACCCTGTCGTTCAAGGACCGGGTGGTGTCCGTCGCGTTGAGCCGCGCCCGCGAACTCGGGTTGGAAACCGTCGCGTGCGCTTCCACCGGCAACCTCGCCAACTCCGTCGCCGCCAACGCCGCCTCCGCCGGACTGAAAAGCTACGTCCTGATCCCGGCCGACCTCGAAAGCGGCAAGGTGCTCGGCTCGCTGGTGTACGGCACCCAGGTCATCGGCATCCACGGCGCGTACGATCAGGTCAACCGCCTGTGCTCGGAGATCGCGGGCAAGTACGGATGGGGCTTCGTCAACGTGAACCTGCGTCCGTATTACGCCGAGGGCTCCAAGACGATGGGCTTCGAGATCGCCGAGCAGCTCGGCTGGCGTACTCCGCAGCACACGGTCGTGCCGATGGCCAGCGGTTCGCTGCTGACCAAGATCCACAAGGCGTACAAGGAATTTGCCACGCTGGGGTTGATCGACGCGGGCAAATCCAGCGTGCACGGCGCGCAGGCGACCGGTTGTTCGCCCATCGCGGAGGCGATGAAGAAAGGCTCGGACCTCGTCAAGCCGGTCGCCAAGCCGCAGACCATCGCCAAGTCGCTCGCCATCGGCACGCCCGCCGACGGGTATTATGCCATCCACACGATGCGCAACTCCGGCGGCAGCGCCGAGGACGTGACGGACGAGGAGATCATCGAAGGCATCCGCCTGCTGGCCGAATGCGAAGGCATCTTCGCGGAAACCGCCGGCGGCGTGACCGTCGCCTGCGCGAAGAAGCTCATCGAATCCGGCAAGATCGCGCCGGACGAAAGCACCGTGCTTTGCATCACCGGGCACGGCCTCAAAACGGCGGAAGCCGTCGCCGGACAATGCGGCAGCCCGCTTCTCATCAAACCCAGCCTGCGCGAGTTCGACGGCCTCATCGCCAACGAAACGCGCCCCGCCGCTGCCGTCTGAACACCGCTCTTCACACCCTGCAAACCGCTCCAACATGGCTATCAGCATCCGCATCCCCACCCCGCTCCGCAAACTGACCGGCGAACAGGAGGTCGTCCAAGCGGACGGCGCGACGGTCGGCGAACTGTTCAATTCCCTCGACGCGACCTTCCCCGGTTTGAAAGACCGCATCTGC
>CAXTOX010000025.1:37431-38455 GCA_964245885.1 uncultured Chthoniobacterales bacterium
CGACGAACAAGGCAACGTTCGCCGCTTCGTCAACGTCTACGTCAACGACGAGGACATCCGCTTCCTCGAAGAAAAAGCGACGGCCGTGCGCGAAGGCGACGAACTGAGCATCGTGCCGGCGATCGCGGGCGGTTAGGGCCGGTCCGTACAAAGGTCGGACCGTTCGGAGCGCGGCAAGCGATTCCTCTCCAAAAACCCTTCCTCCATGAACAAATTCTTCGCGCTGTTGTTCGTCCTCCTCTTCGCGGCCCTGACACCAGCCCGGGCGGGCGACCAGGATTTTACCCTGGTCAACAAAACCGGGTTCGACATCCACTCGGTGTATGTGTCCCCGCACAACACGGATGAATGGGAGGAAGACGTTCTCGGGAAGGACGTGCTGTCCGATGGGGACCAGGTCGAAATCAAGTTCAGCCGCACCGCCAAGGGGAAGATATGGGACCTGAAGGTGTCCGACCAAGATGGTAAAGGCTACGTCTGGGAGAACATCAACCTGCGCGAAGTCTCGAAGGTCACCGTCGAATACAAAGGCGGGAAGGCGACCGCGACCTACGAATGAGCATCGGGATTGGCTGATACTTTGCCGTCTACATCTTATGAAGTCTCGTCTTTGGCTGATGTTCCAGCCGCGCCTCGTGACACAGCCCGTCGTCTATGAACTGGGCAAAAAATTCGCCGTGGTGACAAACATCCGGCAGGCGAGCATCAACGAGGAAATCGGTCTGATTTCCATTGAACTCGAAGGGGACGATTCCGAGATCGAACGAGCCATCGCTTGGCTGGAAGAAATTGGTGTGAAAGTCGAACCGGTCGAGATCAACACCATCGAGGGCTAGAGCTTTTTAAGAAAAGA
Organism: uncultured Chthoniobacterales bacterium; assembly: GCA_964245885.1. GTDB lineage: Bacteria > Verrucomicrobiota > Verrucomicrobiia > Chthoniobacterales > SZAS-18 > CAHJWO01. Next base: position 38,285 of record CAXTOX010000025.1, read on the forward strand.
TGTCGGCGTTTTCTGCTGACCATAGCCCAGCGCTTCAGCGCTGGGGTTGCGGTCACGCATCGGCCGTCCCCGGGGGACTGGCGTGACCGCTGACCGTCAACCCAGGGCTAAAAAGCCCTACAGCGTTTTTCGTTTGCGTGTGGAGTCCTCCCAGCCCCGGCAGGGGCGCAA
>CAXTOX010000026.1:0-583 GCA_964245885.1 uncultured Chthoniobacterales bacterium
GTCGACGCCCAGTCGGGCGTGCTCGAGGTGCAGGGGCAGTTCACCGTGCCGTTGGGATGCAAGGCATCCACCACGCCCAGGCCGTGGCGCTGGCCGATCTCGAAATCGAGCTTGTCGTGCGCGGGCGTGATCTTCAGCGCCCCCGTGCCGAAGGCGAGGTCCACGTCGGCGTCGGCGATCACCGGGAGCGCCCCGCGCGGGAACGGCCGCCACACGCTCTTGCCCACGAGGTCCGCGTAGCGGGTGTCCGCCGGGTTCACGGCCACGGCCATGTCGGCCATGATCGTCTCGGGGCGCGTCGTGGCGACTTCCAGGAAACGGCCCGGCTGGTCCACCACCTCGTATTTCACATAGTAGAGGGAGGATTTCTGCGGACGCGATTCCACTTCCTCGTCGGAGACCGCTGTTAGCGCCTTCGGGTCCCAGTTCACCATGCGCCGGCCGCGGTAGATGCAGCCCTTGTTGTGGAGGTCCACGAACACCCCTTGCACGGCGGCGGCGTAGCCCTCGTCGGTGAGGATGCTGGCGACCACCTCGGCCGGGCTCAGCTGTACACCATGATCGGACGGACCTCGAGCCCGCC
>CAXTOX010000026.1:593-37900 GCA_964245885.1 uncultured Chthoniobacterales bacterium
ACGGCGGCGGCGTAGCCCTCGTCGAGCGTGAACCGCTCGCGTGACCAGTCCAGCGAACAGCCCAGCATCTTGAGCTGGTCGATGATGATGCGCCCATGCTTCTTCTGCCACTCCCAGGTTCGGCGCAGGAACTCCTCGCGGCCCAGGTCGTGCCGGGTAAGTTTTTCCTCCTTGCCCAACGCCCGTTCCACCGCGTTCTGCGTGGCGAGGCCGGCGTGGTCGGTGCCGGGCAGCCAGAGCACCTCGTGACCGGTCTGGCGGGCGCGGCGGGCGAGGATGTCCTGGATCGTGTTGTTGAGAACGTGGCCGAGCGTCAGCACGCCGGTGATGTTCGGCGGCGGGATGACGACCGAAAACGCCGGTCGCGCGGCGGACACTTTTTCCGGGTGCGCGGTGAAGCAGCCGGCCTCGGTCCAGCGCACCTGCCATTTGGCTTCGACAGCGGCGGGTTCGTAGGCTTTGGGAATCTCGTTGGTGGAATCCATGAAAAGGAAAATCGAAAGGTTGAAAAGAAAAGCGGTTGGTCCCGTGCGAAACCGGCACGGGTGCGGACGAGACGTACATCTGGCCGGCGGTGCAAGGACCGGCCTACCAAACTCGCGCCAAGTCCAGCGTGAAGCCCGCCAACACCGGCTCGCCCGACAGCGTGGCCGGGTTCTGTAGATGCTCGACCGGCGCGTCGGGACGGTAGATGAACACCTGCTTTTCTGACGGGTCGATCAGCCAGCCCAAGCGCGCACCGTTGTCGAGGTATTCGGCCATCTTCCCGTGCAGCGCCCGCAGCCGGTCCGTGGCCGAACGTAACTCCAACACGAAGTCTGGACAGATTTTCGCAAATTTCTTGAGTTCCCGCTTCGGAAGCTTGTCGTAACGCTCTTGGGAGATCCACGACACGTCGGGCGCGCGCATCGCCTTGTTGGGCAGAGTGAAGCCGGCGGAAGAAGCGAAGACGCGACCTCCATGCGCCCGCGCCCAAATCCCAAGTTCGATGATGAGGCTGGCGTTTTGCTCGCCACTTTCGCTGAACGTCGGCGGCATGATGATGAGATCTCCCTTCGCGGTTTGTTCGATCCGCAGATCACGGTTATCCGCGCAAAATTGTTCCAACTGTTTGCGACCCAGCCTTTTTACCGCCGGCCGCAAGCGCACGATCATCGCCCCATCGGCGATGAAAGCGTCTTTACCCACTTCACCTGCGGCGGTGGGGACGGCAAGGGTCGCGGTGGCGTGCATGACTGATGACGGATTGTAGACCACCTACGGGCAAAAATCCAGCATCCCGTCAATCGTAGTTTGAACAAAACTGAACATGGCGTTAAACATCCTCCGTGGCGAAAACCTTCCTGCACTCGATGTTCATCGACTTCAACAGCTTCTTCGCTTCCGTCGAGCAGGTGTGCCGGCCCCGTCTGCGCAGCCGTCCGGTGGTCGTCGTCCCGCTGCAATCGGACTTCACCTGCTGCATCGCGGCCAGCCGGCAGGCGAAACCCTACGGCATCAAGACGGGCACGCCAGTGCACGAGGCCAAGCGCCTGTGTCCCGATTTGGAAATCGTCGAGGCGCGCGCGGAGGTTTACGTCCGCGCGCACCGCCGCCTGAACGAAATCATCGCGGAGTGCGGGGTTCACCCGAACGTCGAATCCATCGACGAGGTCCACTGCGAACTGTGGGGCGAGTGGATGGAAGTCGAGGCGGCCACGCGGCTGGCTCGGCGCATCAAGGAAAGCATCGCCCGGAAAGTCAGCCCGCTTTTGACCTGTTCCGTCGGGCTGGCTCCCAACCGTTTCCTCGCCAAGACCGCCAGCGACATGCAAAAGCCGGATGGCCTCGTGACGATCACGCCCAACGACCTGCCGCACAAACTTTTCTCCCTGGAACTCCGCGACCTCTACGGCGTCGGCCCGAGGATGGAAGCCCGCCTGCGTGCGCATCAGATCGACAGCGTCGAACACCTCTGCGCCGCTTCCCGGGAGATGCTGCGCGAAATCTGGGGCGGCGTCGAAGGCGAGCGTTTCCACAACGCCCTGCACGGCAAACCTGCTTTCTCCCGTTCCACCGACCACCGCACGCTCGGGCACAGCCACGTCCTGCCGCCGGAACTCCGCCACGAACACGGCGCGCGCAGCGTGCTGCACCGTCTGACCCAGAAAGCGGCCATGCGGCTGCGTTCGATGGGCCATCTGGCAAGCGGCATGGGCGTTTACATCCGTTCCACCGGGGCCCACCGCGATTGGAGCGACGAGGTTCGCTTCGCCGACAGCCAGGACACGCTCCAGTTCCTCCAGACTCTCGACCTGCTCTGGGAACGCCGTCCGCGCGGCGCGTGCGACGCGCTGCTCGGGGTCGGCATGAACCTTTTCGGCCTCAAGGAGGAGAAGAATGGGGTACTCCCGCTCTTTGACCGCCCCACCCAGGAACGCAAGGCCGCGCTGCTCGCGGTGGTCGACCGCCTCAACCTCAAGAAGGGCAAGAACACGGTCTACTTCGGCGGCGCGCACGGGGCGTTACAGTACACCCCGATGCGAATTGCCTTCACGCGCATCCCCGATCCGGACACGGAACGTTAGGGTGTGTCCGCAACGGTGGATTGCGTCTCAAAATTCGTCTCGGCATACCGGATTTTTGATATGCTGATTTTGAGACGTGTTTTGCGACGTTCTTCCGTTCAGAACGCGCCACTTTTTACCTGGGTGTTCGCAGGTGTCCAGAACCTACGCCTCCGCAAACGATTGTTTATGTGGGCGACGCACCTCCGCCGGAAACCTTCCGTTTGCCCGATGGGATGACGAAGGAAGCGGTGCTTGTGCGTCGCTCGCCTATGGCTTCGGAGCCAGGGAAGCCACGATCGCGTCAAAGCGAGGGTCTTTGCGCAGGGAATCCCAAAATGGGGCGTAACGGAGTTCGCCGTAAGCCGGTCCGCCTGGAATCTTCGCGATGATTTCGAGCTGACGGATCGCCAGGTCAGGCTCATCGGTGCGTGCGTAGACGAGGGCGAGCGTCCTTACGTAATCTGGACCGTCCACGGCGTTACGGGAAATCGGCACGAGTTCCACCGCTTGTTGCGCCTCCCGGATCGCCTCTTCCTTCCGGCCGAGACCGGCATCCAGGCGCGCGGCGGCGGCGAAGAATTGTTCGTTCTTGAGCTGTTCACCCCAATCGACATCCAGGCGTTTTCGCGCCGCCGCAAACACGGCCTGCGCCTTCGTCTCGTCGCCACGAAACTGCGCAATCAGGCCGTTCCACCAGCTTTCGGGCGGGTGCCCGTGATCAAGGGTCGCCTCCCGCTCGATGGAAGGAGCGGCCAGCGCCCGCTCGGCCGCATCATAGTCGCGCCGGAAAAGGGCGATCGAATATCGCGCCAAAGGGATCGACGAGATTGGATCAAAATCCAGAGGCACCTTGGCAATGTCCGCCTGTGCCGCGGTTAGATTCCCCATGTCCCGCTCCATCTCCGCGCGCGAGAGATTGAGATACTCGTCCGCGAGCCCGTGAGTGGCGGCAATCTGCCTGAGCGTTTGTTCCCACAGACGGTAACGGCGCATGGGTTGGCAGATTTCCAGGACGTGCCAGGAAACCTCGCCGCCTTTCGGGTCCAATTCGAAACCCTTTTGCATCGCCGCCAGAGCGTCCTCCCACCGGCCTTGATAGCTGGCGGCTTCTCCCTCGATACGGAAAACTTCGGCATCGTTGGGCAACAGGCGGCGAGCCATGGCCACCTCCGCGCGCGCCTGCTCGTTTTCATTGGCGTGAAAGTAGTAGCGCGCCAACTCGCGGTGCGCCTCGCCCATGTTCGGCCGCAGTTGCAGGGCGGTTTCCGCCGCCTGCTTCGCCAAGTCGAGGTGGGCGCGATCCCCACTAGCTTCGAAAAAGTCACACTCCACTTTCGCCAGCAGGCAGTAGGCCAGCGCGAAGCCTGAGTCGGCCTGGATCGCCTCCCGCAGGAGTTCCGCTTTTCGCGCCACGGCCTTGTGCGCGCCGCGCGAATCGTTCCAGATGAAGATGCCTTGTGCCTCGGTGTACAGGGAGTACGCGGCCAGGTTGGCGGTGGGTTGTTCCGAGATGGCGACTTTTTCCGCCGGCGACACGTTGCTGCTAAGCTTGTCGGCGATGCTCTGCGCGATCTCGCTCTGAATGGCGAACACGTCCTGCAAATCGCGGTCGTACCGATCCGACCACCTCTGGGTGTCGGTGCGGGCGTCGATCAACTTCACGTTGACCCGAATCCTGTCGCCCGCGCGCTGCACGCTGCCTTCCACCACGTAGGCGACGCCGAGCGCCTGGCCGATCTCACGCAGGTTGCTGCGCTTGGCCGGGTCTTGGTACGGCATGACCGAGGTGCGCGAGATTACCTTCAGGTCGGCAACCTTCGCGAGGTCGGTTAGCACTTCGTCTTGCACGCCATCCGCGAAGAACGCGCTGTCTTTGTCCACGGAAAAGTTGTCGAAAGGCAGCACGGCAAGCGATTTCTCCGGGATGACCGGCAGGGCCGATACCGTCGGGCGGCTGACGACGGGGACCGCAAGGTTCGGCGGCGGCGGCGGCGTCAGCCACCAAGCCAGTCCGATTCCCACCGAGGCAACGCCCAACGCTGCGCAAACGGCGAAAGTCGTCCGCATCATCGGCTGGCTTCCGCCTGCGGACCGTGCGCCTCGGACCACACTCGTGAGGCGGCAATCCTCGATTGCCGCTACGAGTTCGCGGGCGGAAGCGGGCCGCTCCGCCGGGTTTTCCGCCAGCATGGCTCGTAAGAGGGCCACGAAGGCGGGCGGAATCTTTTTCGCCGTGAGTTGCTCCACGGGCAAGGCGATCCGGGCGGGGTGGTAACGCAGTTCGTCGAGGTTCCTCCCGGTGAAAGGCGACTGCCCGGTCAGCGCGTACCACAAGGTGACGCCCAACGAGTAGATGTCGGTTCGCGCGTCCACCGGCTTGCGTTCGAACTGCTCCGGGCTGGCGTAGGCCGGCGTCCCCACGAAGCCGCCGTGAGTCAGGTCGATTTCACCCGCCGTGGCCCCGGCTTTCGCCAGGCCGAAGTCGATCACTTTCACCTCCAGGCGGGCCGACGGGCTCCCGGCGCTGAGCATGAGATTGCTGGGCTTGAGGTCGCGGTGGATCAGCCCTCGGCTCGCCGCGGCCACGAGCGCCGCTGCGACCTGCGAGGCAATTTCGAGCGTGGTGGCGGCGTCGATTGGCCCGTCGCGGCACACGCGGGCTTCGAGCGTTTCTCCCTCGACCAATTCCATCGCGTAGTAGCAGCGTCCGGACTCGTGGGTGGCACCGAAGTGGAAAACCCCGGCGATGTTCGTATGCCGCAACGCCGCCGCCGCACGCGCCTCACGCAAAAAACGTTCACGCAGGGCTTTGCTCAAATCGTCGTCACTGGTCGCTGTTGGGCCGAATTGGATTACCTTCAAGGCGACTGGGCGGTGGAGCACGCGGTCAATGGCCTTATAGGTCACGCCCATCGCACCGTGTCCCAGTTCCCAGAGCGAACCGTCCTCGCGCCGGGCAATCTCGAAGTCGCCGTACACCGTCGCGGCCACGTCAGGCGGTTCGCCAATCTGAGTTTCTTCGAACAACCCGCCGCGCAACAGGCAAGCCGGGCAACTGCCATCGGTATGCAACGGCGCGTGACACACCGAGCACACCGCCTCCGCTCCGTGATGCTTCTCCATTACGCAATCGCCCCTCAACGCGCCGTCAGGACCCGCAGCAGTTCACGCAGTTCCTGATCGACTTCTTCGTCGGTCTCCACGGTCCGCCGCAACTCAGCCCGCAAAAGCTCGCGGTAGCGCGCGCGCAGTCGGCCGACGTGGCTGCGGACCGTGGCTGCCGGCATTGCCAGTTGCGCTGACAGTTGCTCGTAGGCGGGCAGCGGATCGGCACTGCCCCGCACGAAAACTTCGATGCTCTTGAAAAGCGCGCCTTTACCTTCTGCCTCGTACCCGGCCGTCAGCCTGCCGAGCGTGGTGTCGATCAGGGTTTGCGCCCATTGCCGCTCGAACAGCCGGTCTCCGGTCGCGTCCATCCCCGGAGCGGTGCTGCGGCAAAAAGAGGCTTCCGCAGCCTGCGCCTGTTCGTCGTGCAAGGGCAGGAACTCGCCGCCGCCGCCGCGCTTGAGCGCGTGGGCGCGGCCGTAGGCGTCGTTGAGAAAGTGTTTGACCGACGCCAGCAGAAAGGAGCGGAACTTTCCCTTGGCTTGATCGGTGCGCGCATAAATCTGCGCTTCGATGAGGTGGCAAAAGAACCCTTGCGTCAGATCCTGCGCGTCGTGAACGGAGTAGCCGCGGCTGCGAATGAACCCGTAAAGCGGCGTCCAATAGGTTTTGCAGAGCTGGGCAAGGGCGTTCTGCGCGGCTTCCGGGGCAGCCGCCTCTTGCCCGGCCATGAGCACCACGCTCCAGCGGGTCGCCTCGAAGCGGTCGCCTTGGCCGTCTGCAAACTCATGGGTTGGCTGCACGTAGAACGGTGTACCAGCGGGGCTTCCGCCACACAAGCTGCAAAGAAAGTCGCGATTTCCTGCAACGACCCTCGCCGGCCTTCTTTGTACAGGGAAAGCGAGCATCGCTTTTCACGACAAAACAACAAAAACAAAACTCGAACGCTTCACCAGATGAACACCTCTTCCAGCCACTTCTTCGATACGACGATCCTGGGTCAGCCCGCCGCGTCTTCGGCCCCGTTCAGCAACTCGGCGAAAGCCGCCCTCAAGTCCAAGGCCAGCCAGGCTCCCAGGATGTCGGCGAGCCTTTGGCGCCATACGTTGACCGAGTGCGAAGCCACCCGCCGCCACGGTCTCGTGACGCGGAGCCTTCTCGGCTTGCTGGGCATTTTGAGTATGGGCAGCGTGGCGGCGGCGGCTTGGCAGATGCACGCGCTGCTGTCCGGCAATCGTCTCAACGATGCGATCTCCGCGTTCCTGCATTGAGGCTGTGTCCGGGAAGCCTCGTTCAACCAGCCGACGTGGCCATCATCCAGCGATCACAGCAAAACCCTGGTCGGCGTCGATGGTTAGTGCCGCAAAGACCGTGGTTTCTGAACTCGGCCACCTGCGGCATCGTTCAGGCGGCACTCATCATTGATACACCCGGGCACGCTCGCGCGGGACAAAACGCCGGTTTCCGTGTAAAGTGTCCGCTCTCCGAGCCGTGCCCCCTAATCTCTCCACCGAAATCGCCCGCCGGCGCACCTTCGCCATCATCAGCCACCCGGACGCGGGCAAGACCACGCTGACGGAAAAGCTCCTCCTCTATGGCGGCGCGGTCCAACTCGCCGGCAGCGTCACCGCCCGGCGCAAGCAGCGCGCGACGACCTCCGACTGGATGGAACTCGAAAAACAGCGCGGCATCTCGGTTTCCTCGACCGTGCTCCAGTTCGATTATTCCGGCTACCGGGTCAACCTCCTCGATACCCCCGGGCACCAGGACTTTTCCGAGGACACCTATCGCGTGCTGACTGCCGTGGACGCCGCGATCATGGTCATCGACGCGGGCAAGGGCGTCGAACCGCAGACGCGCAAGCTCTTCGAGGTGTGCAAGCGCCGGGGCGTGCCGATCTTCACCTTCATGAACAAGCTCGACCGGCCCGCGCGCGAGCCGTTGGACTTGCTGGACCAACTGGAGAGCATCCTGGGCATGCCGACCTGCCCGATGGTGTACCCGCTCGGAATGGGCGCGGAGTTCCGCGGGGTGTACGACCGGTTCGACAAGCAGGTCCATCTTTTCGAGCGCACCGTGGGCGGGGCGTACCGCGCGCCGCTGGAAATCAGCGACCTCGATTCGCCCGTGGTCCGCGAACGGCTCGACGACGCCACCTTTGCCAAGACCCGCGAGGAAATCGAAATGCTCGACCTGGCCGGCGCGCCGTTCGATCCCGAGGCTGTGCTGCGGGGCGAGCTGTCGCCCGTCTTCTTCGGCAGCGCGGCGAACAACTTTGGCGTGCAGCTCCTGCTCGACGGGTTTCTCAAGTATTCCGCCGCTCCCGCGGGCCGGACCGTGTGGCCGCGTCCCCTGCGCGAAGGCGAGCGCGCCGACCGCCGGCCCGCCAACCCCGCGCTGCCCGCCGGCGCGGAGGAAGACGGCGGCGACGAAGGGTCTGCCTTTCTGCCGCCGCAAGCGCCGACGTTTTCGGGCTTCGTGTTCAAGATCCAAGCGAACATGGACCCGCGCCACCGCGACCGGATCGCGTTTTTGCGGGTGTGTTCGGGCCGGTTCGAGCGCGACATGGCCGTCACCCATCTGCGCACGGGAAAAAAGGTCCGGCTTTCCTCGCCGCAGAAGCTCTTTGCCCAGGAGCGCGAGATCGTCGAGGAGGCGTTCCCCGGGGACATCGTCGGTCTGGTCGGCCACGATGCGTTCGGCATCGGTGACACCCTGAGCGACCAGGACGATTTTATCTACGACGAGATCCCCCGCTTCGCGCCGGAGTGTTTCGCCTACCTGCGCAATCCGCAGACGGCCAAGTACAAGCAGTTCCGCCAGGGATTGGACCAGCTCTTGCAGGAAGGCGTCATCCAGGTCTTCCACCTGCGCGACGCTGTGATCAAGGTACCGCTCCTCGCGGCGGTCGGACCGCTCCAGTTCGAGGTCGTGCAGTACCGGCTCCAGAGCGAATACGGCGCGGAATCCCGCCTGGAAACCGCCGCCTGGGACCGCGTGCGCTGGCTCGACGCCGACTTCGACCCGGACAAACTCTCCGAACTAAAGCTACCGACCGGCGCGGCGATCGCCGAGGATGCCGACGGCCAGCCGGTCGTGCTGTTCCCGAGCGAATGGTCCGTGCGTTATTTCACGGAACGCAACGCGGGGGCGGCGCTGCACGCTACGCCAGCCAAAACCGGACCCAAAGACGAAATAACAGGGTCAGCCTGAAAAGGATGAACGTTTTGGCAGCCCATCTGCTCTTACCGACATCTCCGCAGTCTTGGCTTGTGTAATTTTCGTTCATCCTCCAGGCTCGGCCCCGTCATGACCCACCGCCTCCCACGCCCGCGCATCCTCGCGCTGTTGCTCGCCGCAACGGTCGCCGTCCTGCCGGTCGCCGCGTTGCGGGCCGACGTGTGGAACGTCGTCAGGTACGAGAACCGCGATTACTTGACGCTGCGCAACGTCGCGGAATTCTACCGCCTCCAGCTCTCGCAGGAAGGCAACGCGATGGTGCTTTCCTCCCCGGGTTGCACGATCCGGGGCGACATCGGTTCCAAGGAACTGATCATCAACGGGGTCAAGTTCATCATGAGCAGCAACCTCGTGGAATCGGGCGGCAACGTCCTGCTCTCCCGACTCGATCTGACCAAGCTCGTCGAACCCGTCCTGCGGCCCAACCGCATCCGGGGCGCGGCGGCGATCCGCACGGTGGTGATCGACCCCGGCCACGGCGGCTACGACCACGGCGCGAAGAGCGTCTACGGCAACGAAAAGGATTTTGCCCTCGACGTGGGCCTGCGGCTGCGGGACCTGCTCCAGCGCCGGGGGGTCCACGTGGAGATGACCCGCTCGGACGACACGTTCATCCCGCTCCAGGACCGGGCGGCATTCGCCAACCAGTTCCGCGACGGCATCTTCGTGTGCATCCACTTCAACGCCGGCAGCGAGTCCGCCACGGGGATCGAGACCTACACGCTGGCCCCGCGCTTCGTGCCGTCCACGGGCGACGACAGCCCGTCGGCCTCCTACCTCGTGCCGTGCGCGGGCAACGTGGAAGACCCCGAGAACATGGCCCTCGCCACGGCCATGCACGCCTCGCTGCTCAACCGTCTGCCGATGTTTGACCGCGGCATCAAGCGCGCGCGGTTTTGCGTGCTGCGCCTCACGACGATCCCCGGCGTGCTGATCGAGGGCGGCTTCGTGAGCAACCCGTCGGAGGCGGCGCGCATCGCCCAACCCGCCTACCGGCAAGCGGAGGCCGAGGCCATCGCGTTGGCGATCCAGAACTACCAGAGCGCCACGAACGTCACCGGCCCCCCGCCGATGCTCGTCGATGGCAGCGCGCCGGGTGACCATCCTTCGCTGAGCATCACGCCCGGGCAGGTGCAGACGAACGGGAACATCTCCACCATCGGCGCGACCGTGCCGCTCGATCAGGTGGTCAACCGCGTCCGCGCGATGCAGCAGCAGCAGGCGCAGCAGGCCGGCGCCCCGACGCCCTCGACCGGCAACGGCCCGACCGTCGTCGTGCCGCGCACGAACGGCAATTAGCGTCCGCGCCGCCGTGGATTTTACCGCCACTCTCGAAGGTTCCAGCCTCGCCGCTCCGGCGGAGGGCGACCACGCCCGCCAACGTCCGGTCGGCGTTTTCGATTCCGGCGTCGGCGGTTTGACGGTGGTCAACGCCCTGCGGCGGCTGCTTCCTTCCGAGAACATCTTCTATCTGGGCGACAACGCCCGCATCCCCTACGGCAACAAGGGTGCGGCGACGGTCGAACGCTACAGCTTCGAACTCACCGGCCTCCTCCTGGCCGAAGGTGCCAAGGCCATCGTGGTGGCGTGCAACACCGCCACCGCGCTCGCCGTTCCCCGGTTGCAGGACGCGCTGAAAGTACCCGTCCTCGGCGTCATCGCCCCCGGCGCGGCGGCGGCGGTCGCGGCCACGCGCAACGGCCGGGTCGGCGTCATCGGCACGCATGCGACGATCAGCAGCGGGGCCTACGAACGCGCCTTGCGCAAGCTCTCTCCCACCTTGGAAATCCACGCCGCGCCGTGCCCGCTGTTCGTGCCCCTGATCGAGGAAGGTTTGCTTGAAGACCCGCTGACGGACCAGCACATCGCCCGTTATTTGAGGCCGCTGCTGGACGCCGGCATCGACACGCTCATCCTCGGCTGCACGCATTATCCGCTGTTGAAGGAAGCCATCGCGCGGCAGGCAGGACCGGAGGTGCGTCTGGTGGACTCGGCGGACAACTGCGCGCTGGCCGTCCGGGACTTGCTGCAAGCCGTTGGTCTTGCCGCGCCGCCATCCCACATCGGCACGCTGCAAGTCGCGCTCACCGACGCCAGCGACCGGTTCCTGCCCGTCGTCGAGCGCGCGCTTGGCTTGAAGGTCGGCGGCGTAGGTTTGCGCCGGGTGCAAGGCGTGGCGCTCGCCGGCGCGCCGTAGCACCCCTCGGCATCGGGCGAGCCGGACTCGTGATTACCTTCCCTTCCAGTGAGCGCGATCTGACGATCACGGCAGACACCCTCTTCCTGACGGACACGCGCACGCTGGCCAGGAGGCTCCTGCGGCCTGAGCCGGGAGCGATGCTGCTCGCGATGATCGTTTTCCTGGTTGAGGTCGTGCTGGATCGTATCCGCGCCAAACCACCGCTGGCCACGAACGTCGACCTGACGAACCTGTCGACGATGGTGAGTTGCCGGGCGGCGGACGTTCCGGCTCCGATCCGTCTTGACCCGGCTTGGCCGCCCGTCGGGAACGATGCGGTCGTGCGGGTCATTTCCAAGCGAAGCATCCGGCAGGTCACGCTCTCGCATTGGACCGGGATGAAAGTAACGACGGAGCGGGACGAGCGGGTGAGATTCTCCGTCCGGCTCCGGCACTTCAACCAACTGCGCGAGGTTCTCGAAGACTACGGCTATCTGCCACGCACGGCGTGACGACGGTCACGCGCCGAGTTGGAACAGCCGCTCACGCAACTGTTCGCTCCAGCGGGACAGGTAGGCGAAACGCCGGTAAAGCCCGAGCAGCGTCGTGGCGGCATCCGGTGGACGCGCGGCCGTCCAGAGAGCGTCAAACGCTTGCAACGCCGCCGTGGCGTCCGCCTGCAACGCGTCGAGTTGTTTGAGGACATGCTCAACCTTTTCACGCGCGGCAAATTCTTCCCGGGCCAGCAGTGCCTTTGCCAGCGCGGAGGAGGCGGCGGCCTTCTTCGTCAACACGGCGTCCGCCTCGGCGAGCAGTCCGTGCACACCCACGAACAGATCGGCCAGAGCGGCGGGCACGTTCGACGGGCCGGACAACTTGATTTCGGGGTGTTCGAGTTCGAGCAAATGCCGCAGTCGGGTCTTGGATTCGCGAAGGGTCGCCTGCGCCTGGTTGAGCCGGGCGAAATCGGCGTCCTCCGTTCCTTGCTGGTCGGGATGCGCCGTCCGGCTGAGGCGGTGGAACGTTTCCTTGAGGGCTTCCGGGTCGAGCCACGGACGGCGTGGTTCGCCCAGCAGCGCGAAAAAATCGGGCGTCACGCCGAGAAACTCTCGCCGCACGAACAATGCGCCACGGCGTTGGGGTTGGTCACCTTGAAGCCGCCTTTTTGCAGGTCGTCGCTGTAGTCGAGCAGCGAGCCGCTGACGAAGAGCGCGCTCTTCGGATCGACGACGACGCGGACCTGGGCGCTTTCCACCATGATGTCGCGGTTGGCCGGGCCGTCGACGAGGTCCATCTTGTATTGCAACCCCGAGCAGCCGCCGCCGATCACCGCCACACGCAACGCGCCCTGCGGACGGCCCTGGCGTTCCAGGAGCGAACGCAACTTCTTGCTGGCCGGGTCGGAGACCTTGACGAGGCGTTCGTTGCCGAGCTTGTACTTGATTTCGCCGGTGGGCGCAGGCGGTTGGGCGAGATTCATGGGAGCCGGGAAAGCTAACACGGGACGGCCCGAGCGTCCACCCAGGTAGGGTTGCCTCTCCGAGGCAATCCAAATTTTGCCTGGCCAACCGCGACTTGAACGCGACGCCTGCCAGAAAATATAGGATTGCCTCGGAGAGGCAACCCTACCTTGGACGACGCCTGCGGCGCGCCCTCAGCCGCAGAGCGCCTCGGCGGCGTCAGAGGCTTCCCGTTCCATCGCAGCAAAGAGGTAGCCGTCGGTCAGACATTCGTGGAGGTACTGGCGCAGGAAGGGGCGCACCCCGCCGAGCCGTTCGTACTGGCGCGTGTGGGTGAGTTCATGGGCCAGCAAGTGGCGGTCGCGGTCGAACGGCGTCCGCAGGAAGATCCCGTAACGCGCGGACAGGCCGACCGTCTCCCGTGAGAGGGTGCCCGTCCAGAGACCAAGCGCGCGGACGAAGCGGTTGTGCGGCAACGGCAGACGCGGCAGCGCGAGCAGACGGACGCGCTCCGGCTCCGCGACGCCCAGGGCGCGGGCGTCGGCGAGTTGGGCCGCGTCGAGCGGTTTGCCTCGGGCCAGGATGCGCCGTTCCTGCGCTTCGATCCAGCGGCATCCCAGCGGCAGCATCAGCGGCACCAACGCCTTCGCCAACGGCCGCAGGAAAGGACTCGTCATCTTACTTGGCCCCCGGCCGCGTGGTCGGGACGCATTGCCGCCAGACGTAGTCGAACATCGCCGCGAACTCGACCTTCTGGAGATGGCCGATCTCCTTTTTATAATCGTGTTCGCCATATTTGTACTGCTCGCAGAGATGGATGAACAGGTGCGGGTCCCAGTTGGATTGCCGGCCCATGTGCGGCGCGCCGTCGCTGGCGCGGTGCTGCATTTCCTGGAAAACCGGCTGCTCGCCCGCACGCCGCATCCAGTAGCGGGCGTTCTCGAAGTCTCCCTCCCGACGGTGGATCATCCCGTGCCAGTACGCGGCGAGATCGCCCTCGTCCTTCTGCGCTTCCTGGTGGGAGTCCGGCAGCGCGTTGTGATAGTAGAACAACCCCGCGCGCACGAGGGCCAGCGGCGCGCCGGGCGGCGGGGCGGCGTCGCCGAAGATTTTTACGTCGTCGGCCTCGCGGAGACGGATGACGAGTTCGTAGTCGGTCGGCTCGGTGGGGAGCGGTTCGTCCAGCGTGCGCTCGTGCAGGAGGAGACGTTGGATGTAGTCCGGGTAGCGGCTCATGAAGGCCATTGGAGAGCATACACCGCGCCCGGGCCAGTCGCATCCTGTTCGCGAAAAAGGTGTTTTACACTGGAGACGGGCAAGCATCCTGCTCTGGACGGGGTTCATCATGCGTCCTTCGATCAACAACTGGAAGGTTCCGTTCGCCTGCGCGGTGGCCGTCACCGGTTTGCCGCTGGCGTTGGTTCTCCTGTCCCACCACGCCGCCGCGATCTCGGCCGGCCCGGACGTGGCGAACGGCAAGCTTACCACGGCATCCGCGCCTGCCGCCGTCGCGACGGGCCCGAAAGTCGCGCCGGTGGAAATCTCTCTCGACGACGCTCTCGGCCGTCGCTGGGTGCAGGCGGAGTACCGCGGCAACGGGCACAGCGAACTCCGCGCGGCGTTCGTCAACCGGCACAACGCGCCCCTACGGGTGACGGTGGATTCCGGAATGATCTTCGAGACCACCGATCTGCGCAGCCAGGTCGTCGTCGCCCGCGCTCAACCGGTGGAACTGCCCGTCGGCGGAACCTGCGCGGCGTGGCTGCCGTGCGCCGCCACCCGTTCAACCAACGCGCTCAACGACCAACCCTACCATCTCTGCCCGGACACGCTCCAACCTTTGCGCGCGCTCTTCACGCAGGTCAACCGCAGCCCGGAGTTTTCCCGCGAGGCCATCCAGTGCGCCGTGCTGATGCTCAACGAGAACGCCCCGCTCAACCTCTTCGCCAAGTTCACCGTGCTCTCGGGCGACCAGCCCACCCGGACAAACGCACCCGCGTACAAGGCGAACACGGCGGAGATCCTGTCCGCCTTCACGCTGGTGAAGGCAGCCGGTTACTCGCGGATGAACCTCCTGGCCGCCCAGGAAGGACAGCTCAAGATCGAGGCGATGATCGACCCCCTCGCCCACGCGGCGGCGGTGGCCTATTACAACCTGAGCACCGCACAGGAGTGGACCTACTGGCGCGACGAACTCCAGAAGGGCGACGTGAGCACGCGCCATTATGCGCTCTACGGGATCGGTCGGTACTATCCCGAGGTCGCGTTGCAGATGCTGCCCGATTGGGCGCGGGCGGCACAAATGTCCGCATTGATGCGGACTTCCGCGATCCAGGCCATGGCGGAGACCCACCGGCCGGAAGCCATCAGCGTGCTCCAGCAACTCGTGAGCGAGTTCGGCGCGGCGACCGAACTCGGCGAATCCGCGCGCAAGGCCATCGCCTACTTGGAAAACCAGCGCGCAGCCCCGGCGGCGGGCAACGGCGTGGAGTTCCGCCTGTCGCAGACGAGCCTGCGCTGAACGCAACATCCAGCGGCAGAAGTGGTGAAAGGAACCGGATCGCCGGTTCCTTTTTGCTTGGTGGTGCGGGATCATTTGGTGGCGACGACGCGCGCTTTACAACCAGCGGAGGCTGCACGACAGTGGCCGGCTCGACCCCTATGTATACCTTCCTGATTGGTCTCCTGCTGACGGCGCAGGTTATTGTCGCGCTCCTGCTCGTGTTCGTGGTTCTATTGCAACGTCCCCGGAGCGAGGGGCTTGGCACGGCTTTTGCCTCTGGGACCGTTGAAACCTTCTTAGGCCCGGCCGCGGGCTTCCTCGTCAAATTCACGACGTGGATGGGCGGCATTTTTTTCGCGCTGACCATCGCGCTGGCCTTCCTCTACGCGCATCAGCACAGCAACAAGGTCACCATCGGCCAGAACCGGAAAACGGAGGCCGCCGCATCGCCCGCGCCGGTTGCTGCTGGTTCCCCAGCCGTCGTGCCCGTGCCGCTGCCGGACGCGTCCGATGTCCCCGTGCCCGAAACTTCCCCCGCGGCCGCCACCGCGCCGGTCGTTGTTCCTGCGGCCAGTCCAGCGGTCGTTGTTCCCGCGCCGGTTGCGCCGCCAGCCGCTTCCGTGGCTCCAGTGCCTTCTCCGGTGGAAGCGCCGACTCCTGTTGCTACACCGGCGGCTGATCATCCTCCGGTGGTGCCAACGCCCGAGCCTGCTCCGGGTGTAGCGCCTTCGCCTGTCGGCACTCCCGCCACTCCGACGCCGAGCGACATCCCGGCTGCTCTGGACACGACGACTGTTCCCGCCACGCCGACCGCGCCTGCGGCGACGCCAGCTCCCGCGGCGTCCCCCGCCCCGACCGCGACGCCTTGACCCGTCCGGCGCGCCTCCTGGTTGTTCCAACGAAGCGCACGATGCGCCGCCGCGTTCGAGGATTTGTTGGCCTCCTGTGCGTGGCATTTGTGTTCCTCGGAACCGGCTGCGGCGAGCGCAACGCCCGGCGCGCGGACCTGATCATCGCCAACGGCGCGGAACCCGAGACGCTCGATCCGGCGCTGGCCACCGTGCAGCCTGACCAGCGCCTTTGTGCCGCGCTTTTCGAGGGTTTGACGACTTTCGACGCGGCCGGCCAGCCGCAGCCGGGGGTCGCCGCGAGTTGGGAGGTTTCACCCGACGCGACCGGGTACACCTTCCATCTTCGCCGCGATGCTCTCTGGAGCAACGGCGAGCGTGTCACCGCCCACAATTTTGTCGCGTCCTGGCGGCGGGTCCTCTCGCCGCAGACCGGCGCGCAGTACGCGTACCAGCTTTTCCTCCTCAAGAACGGCCAGCGGTTCAACGGCGCGGAACCCGGCACGTTTCCCTTCGAGGAAGTTGGGGTAGGCGCGCCGGACGAGGACACCCTGGTTGTCACGCTGGAGCATCCCACGCCGTACTTTCTCGACGTTTGCGCGCTGACCACGCTCGCACCCGTGCACCCGCCAACGGTCGACCGTTGGGGCGACGCCTGGACCGAGCCCGGGCACATCGTGACCAACGGGGCCTACCTCCTGGAAGCGTGGCGGCTCAACGACAAGATCCGCTTCCGCAAAAGCCCGCGCTACTGGAACCGCGACCACGTCCGGCTGGAAACCGTGGACATGCTGCCCATCAGCCACGCCAACGTCGCGCTGAACTTCTTCGCCAGCGGCATGTGTGACCTGATCCTCGACAAGGGCCTCACACCACCCGCGCTGATCGGCGAGCTGCGCACGAAGCCGTACTTCCACGCCGCACCGTTTCTGGGCAATTACTTCCTGCGCTTCAACTGCACGCGCCCGCCGTTCAACGACGCCCGCGTCCGGCAGGCGTTCTCGCTCGTCATCGACAAGACCCTCCTGGTGGACAAAATCACCAAAGCGGGCGAGCGGCCGGCGTATTCGCTCGTTCCGCCGGACACGGCGGGTTACCAGCCGCCTGTTCCGGGATTGGGTTACGATCCGGGACGCGCGCGGCAACTCCTCGCCGAGGCCGGCTACCCGGGCGGCGCAGGGTTTCCACCGGTGGCGTACCTCTACAACGAGGGAGAGCAGAACCAGTACATCGCGGTCGAACTCAAGAGCATGTTCGAGCGCGAACTCGGCGTGAGCATGTCGCTCGGTCCACACGAGAACAAGGTCTACAGTTCCATGATGAAGCGGCTCGACTACGACTTCGGCCGCAGCGTGTGGGTGGGTGATTACAACGACCCGAACACGTTCCTGGAAATGTGGCAGTCCGACAGCGGCAACAACCGCACGGGCTGGTCCGATCCCCGCTATGATGATCTCATCGCCCGGGCCGCGCGCGAGGTCGACCGTAGCCGGCGCTTCGATCTTTTCCGGCAGGCGGAACAACTCCTCGTCAGCGAACAAACCCCCATCTGTCCGTTGTACTACTATGTGGGCGTGGAGTTGTACGACGGCTCGCGGCTCGGTGGAGTCCAGTCCAACCTGCTCGACACGCATCCTTTGTGGGAGATGTATCTGAAGGCGGGCGCACGAACCAAGCCCTCGGAGTAAGATGGAATATCCCGTCTATCTGATCTACCGGGCGCTAACCTTCGTCGTCGGGGTGCTGCCGCTGACCTTGGTCTTCCGGCTCGGGATGTTCGGCGGGTGGCTGGGGTATTGCCTGCTCGCGTCATACCGACGACTGGCGGTTGCCAATCTGACGATTGCCTACGGACGCGAGCGCACGCCGGCTGAAATCCGCCGCCTGACCCGGCAGCATTTTTCCAACCTCGGCGCGAACCTACTCTCCAGCATGAAGGCGGTGAGCTTCGATGTCCGGCGGCTGCGCGAGGTCATGGAACTCGAAGGATTGGACATCATGCTGGCGGCCTTTGCCCAACGGCGCGGGATCGTGCTGGCCATCAGCCACATCGGCAACTGGGAAATCTTCGCCCAGGCCTGCCAGATCATCTCCGAAGAGAAGTGGGCCACGGTTTACCAGCCGTTGCGGAACCGGTACATCGAGGCGCACATCCAGCGAACGCGTCAGAAGGTGACGCTGTTCAACCGCAAGCACGGTTTCGCCGCGCCGACGGCGTTTTTGCGCGAGGGCGGCGCGCTCGGCGTGCTCATCGACCAGCACGCCGGGGACAGCGGGGTCTGGACGCCGCTGTTCGGCCGGTTGGCGTCCACGTCTAATCTGGGGGCGTTGCTCGCCACGCGCACGAACGCCGTGATCGTTCCCATGGCCGTGCACACGACCGGGGTCGGCCGCTGGAAGCTGGTCATTTCGCCCCCGGTTCCGCACGACGACGTTTCCGTCGACGCGCTCACGGCACGGCTCAACCGGGTGCTCGAAGGCCAGATCAACGTTTTGCCCGCAGATTGGTTCTGGGTACACAACCGCTGGAAAACGCCGAAGCCGCGGTTCCTGCTTGCGCGGTACAAGCGAGGCGTCGTATTGCCGGAGGGCGTGAGCGCAACGGACCTGCAACCCTTCCGCATCCTGGTGCGTTCGACGAACTGGCTGGGCGACGCCGTCATGACGATCCCCGCGGTTCAGGCCATCGCCGCCGGGAGGCCGGATGCGCGCGTGACGGTGCTGTCGCCCGCCAAGCTCGCCGACCTGTGGCGCGAGGTGCCGGGTGTCGCGGACGTGCTGACGATCCCAGCGGGTGCGGGCTTGGCGAAGGCGGCGGCGGTCGTGCGCAAGGCGGGGCCGTTCGACGCGGCGGTCCTGTTGCCAAATTCCCTGCGCGCGGCGCTGGAAGCGTGGCTGGCCGGAGTGCCGCGCCGGGTCGGCTTCCTCGGACACAATCGCCGCTGGTTGCTCAACCAGATCGTGGCCGACGAGGACCCTTCCGCGCCAACGGGCGGTGATCCCCGTCGCAACCAGACACACCGCTACCTGCGGCTGGCGGAAGCCATCGGTGCGGAAAACCCTTCCATCCGCGATGTACCCACCCCCTCCCGGCACGAGCGCGGCGGCTGGCTGCGGATCGGTCTTTGCCCCGGCGCGGAGTATGGTCCGACCAAACGCTGGCCGGCCGAGCGTTTCGCCCAAACGGCCAAGCTCGTGGCGGCCGAGCGGCCTTGCCAATGGGTGATCTTCGGCGTGGCGAAGGATGCGCCCTACGCCGCGACCATCGAAGCGGCCCTGGGCGAGCGTTGCGAAAACTTCGTTGGCAAAACCTCGTTGGCCGAACTGATCACGGCCTTACGCCGGTGTGATGCGCTGCTGACCAACGACACCGGCACCATGCACCTCGCCGCGTACCTCGGCGTGCCGGTGGCGGCGGTGTTCGGCTCGACCGATCCATTGTTGACCGCCCCGCTGGTTCCGGCGGAACGCCTGCGCATCCTGCGGCGGCAGGTGGAATGCAGCCCGTGCTTCCTCAAGGAATGTCCGCTGGACCTCCGCTGTCTCCACGCCGTGACGCCGGAAAGCGCGGCCGCGGCGTTACTCGAACTGTTGCCGCCGAAAGTGAGTTAGGCTACCTGCGTCGATCCATCAGTGATGAGTCTGAAAACAACCACGCCAGAACTGCCCTGATTCTATGAAGAGGCCTATCAAAGTGGAAGCACTGCCGATGTATCGACTGCGTTTGACATACCCCGGTGGTGTGGCGGGGGTCGTTGATCTCGCGGCCGATGTTGGGCATGGTGTCTTCGCACCACTTGCCGACGAGGCATTTTTCCGCACTGTACACCTCGGAGATTTGGGCAGATCGCTTGGTCCGAGGAGATCGAGATTTGCCCCGATGCGGCTTACCTCGAGATTACTCAAGCCGGCGCGAAGCAACCTGCCCAGGCCTGAGATCAGCCGGTTTATGGCATTTTGATTCGCCTTTGCTACCGTGACCATCCGCCGAAACACTTGCACGCGATCTACGGCGAGCACGAGGCATTGATCGAAATCGAAACCAGTACAATCCACGAGGGATCCCCCCGGCACTGCATATGACTTGGTCAATCGGTGGCGGCAGAGTCATCTTCAAGAACTGCGCGAAGATTAGGACCGGGCACGGCAGCAACGGCCTGTGCTGCCAATTGCGCCTCTTGAATGACCCATGGCCTGAATACAGGCTCCGGCCAACAGCCACCGGTTACAGGTCGAAACGTTTCAGACTTGTTCGTCTAGGGGCAGTTCCATCGTGGACTCGGCGACCTTCCCACCCGTGATCCCCTCCCCGCTCCCGCTTTCGGGCACGCTGTCAACCGGACCCGCACCGCCCGCGAGCATCTGGCGAAACTCCGCTTCGTCCACCGTTCTCACCCCGAGCGTCTTCGCCTTCTCCAGCTTGCTGCCGGCTTCCGCACCGGCCAGGAGATAATCAGTTTTGTTGCTCAGGCTGCCGCTGACCTTGCCGCCTTTCTCCAGGATCAACTCGGTGATCTCCTCGCGCGGTTGGCTGAGCGTGCCCGTGATGACCCAGCGTGTTCCAGTAAACGGCGAACCTGCCCCCGCGCCTTCGAGCGGGGCCGGGTCCCGCTCACCGAAGTTCAGTCCGGCGCGGCCCAGCCGGCCGAGGCTCTCGCGGTTGGCGGGATTCGTGATGAACTCGTGCACGCTCAGGCCCACGACCTCGCCCACGTCGCGGGCGCGGCGGATGCGTTCCAACGGCGCGTCCAGCAGCGCGTCCAGCGTCTTGAACTCCGCCACCAACGCCCGCGCCCCCGTCGCGCCGACGTGCAGGATGCCCAGACCGAAAATCAGCTTCCACAAAGGCCGCTCTTTGCTCGCCCGGATGCCTTCGACGAGGTTGGCCGCGCTTTTCTCCCCCATCCGCTCCAGGGCGACGAGTTGCGCCACGGTCAGGTCGTAAATGTCCGGGATCGCCCGCACCAACCCTTGCGTGACCAATTGGTCCACACTCGCCTCGCCTAACCCCTCGATGTCCATGGCACCGCGCGAGGCGAAATGCTGCACGCGCCGCCGGACCTGCGCCGGGCAGGCGATGTTCTGGCAGCGGATTGCCACCCCATCGGGGTCCTGCGCGACCGGCGCGGCGCACGACGGGCAATTCTCCGGGAAATGGAACACGGTCTCCTTGCCCGTGCGGAGGTCGGTACGCACGAGCACAACTGCCGGGATGATCTCACCCGCCTTCTCGATGGCGACTGTGTCGCCGATTCGGATGTCCTTACGCTTGATCTCGTCGGCGTTGTGCAGGGTGGCCCGCGCCACGGTCGTGCCGCTGACCGGCACGGGTTCCAGGATCGCTACTGGCGTCAGTACCCCGGTGCGGCCGATCTGGATCTGGATGTCGAGCAGGCGCGTCTCGGCGCGCTCGGCCTGGTACTTGTAGGCCATCGCCCAGCGCGGCGACTTGGAAGTAAGCCCCAGGCGGTTGCGTTGCGCGAAACTGTCCACCTTGACCACCGCGCCGTCCGTCTCGTACTCGAAGTCGTGGCGCACGGCGTCGAGTTCGCGGATGGCTTGGAGAATGTCTTCCGCCGAGGAAGCGGTCCAGAGCCGCTCGCTGATCTTCAACCCGCACGCCGTCAGCAAGCGGAACATCTCGCTCTGCGAATGGACTTCCCCGCCGCCGCCGCCTTCGAGCAGGCCGAAGCTATGCGCCACGAACGCCAGCGGACGTCTGGCGGCAACGGCCGGGTCGAGTTGCTTGAGCGAACCCGCGGCGGCATTGCGCGGATTGGCAAACGCGGGCAGTCCCGCTTCCGTTCGCTCGCGGTTGAGCTTGGCGAAGCCGCTTTTCGGCAGGTAGACCTCGCCGCGCACTTCCAGGCGTTCCGGCAGCGTGTCGCCGTGCAAGTGGCGCGGGATCGTACGGATCGTGCGGGCGTTCTGCGTGATGTCGTCGCCCGTCACCCCGTCGCCGCGCGTGGCGGCGTAACGAAGCACACCGCCTTCGTAAAAGAGCGATACCGCCACGCCGTCGATCTTCGGCTCGATGACGACCGGCACCTCGCGTCCGGGCAGCACCTTTTGCACGCGGCGGTAGAACTCGGCCACTTCCGTTTCGGAATACGTGTTGTCGAGGCTGAGCATCGGCACGCGGTGCCGGATCTGGCTGAACTCTTCCAGCGGCTTGCCGCCGACACGTTGCGTGGGCGAATCCGGCGTCAGCAGTTCCGGGTGCGCGGTCTCCAGGTCGACCAACTCGCGGTATAGAGCGTCGTACTGCTGGTCGGTGATCGTGGGAGCCGCGTCCTCGTAGTAACGCCGGTTGTGTTCGGCGAGTTCGGTCCGGAGCGCGGCCACGCGCTTTATGTCGCTTTCGGTCGGGGAGTTGGTCACTCTGGCCATGCCGATGATGATACGTCGGTCGGTCAGCAAACGGCACCCGAAATTTGCTTCATCCTGCACAGTGTGTTTCGTCCATGCTGAGCAAAACTAACCAGCCCTTTTTCCAACTTCCACCTTCCGAATAAAACAACCGTTCGGAAAATCCTAAGTTGTTTTAAGTCTCTCTGCTTGAGATTTTTGCATGACACAAGCCTCGAGCACTTCTGTATCAGGTTCACGGTGCCTCTGCGCCCAAATGATCCGGTGGCATGGTGGTTGCTAAACGAGCAAATGTTCGTTTCATACGAACGGGGAAAAAACAAAAAGGCAGCCTGACTGGAGGGAGTGAGTTGAAGAATCTGGGGGGAATTTTCAACCGGGCCAGTCAGGCTGTTTTCCACTTTCAGGGTTAGGCTTCGCCGCGGGGGCAAGGGGCGGCGAAGCAGGGTCCTTTAAAAGGGCTCCGACGCTTCTTCTAGGCAGTCCCGTCTCAGGGGACAACGCCTGCGACGATGCGTCCGCTCAAATCTCTTTTTCCAACCGCTCGCTGAGCCACTGTTTTACCATGCTCTGGTAGTTCAGATAGCGCGAACGGGCGAGCCGCTTGATGCGCGCAAGCATCCGCGGATCGAACCGCAGCGTCACCGTCGTTGATTCCCGGGTGTCGGCCTTCAGGATGGCGGTGTTCATCAACCGCGGGTCGATGCGGGTCTGCGTCCAGAACGCCGCCTCGTCCTCCTCGGTTTCAAACGTCGGCACCTCCGGCCAATGCGCGATCACGCGCTGGATTTTAGAGGGAGACGCTTCCACGGGATGGACTACAGATTGAACTCGGAATTCTTGCGGTCGTAAAACATTGCTTCCTCCGGCGACATGTCACGTGCCAGGATGACCCGGTAGCGTTTCCCGTCGGTCCAGAACACGCTGAAAATCGGCCGGTTGGAAGTGGTCCGCCCGAGATTGAAGTAGCGCGCCTCCCCGTTGCGCGAGGGCATCTCGGGCAGGAGCCGCAGGCTGAAGGGGTCCTCGAAAGTTTCCTCGATCTCCCGGGGAGGCACCTTGCGCAAGTCGAAGGGGACTTCCAGCCAGTCGAAATCCATGGAACGATTATTTCGCGCGCTGGATCAGTTCAACCTCGTAGCCTTCCGGCGCGTCGATGAAGGCGATCACGCTGCCGCTGCCACTTTCGTGCGGGCCATCGGAAAGCGGATACCCCTTGGCGGCGGAGTGTTTGGCAAAAGCTTCCATGTCATCGACCTCGAAAGCAAGATGGGTGATGTCCGAGCCGACGTTCACGGGGCCGCTGCCGTCGTACTTGCAGATTTCGATTTCCTCGTCGCTGCCGGGTGCTTTGAAGAACACCAACTGCGAGCCGCGGCCCGATGCGTGACGTGAGGTTTCTTTCAATCCGAGCACTTCTTTGTAGAACGCGACCGTCTTCTCGAGGTCGGTCACGCGATAACGTGTATGCAGCAGTTTCTTGATCATGATGCGAAGATGGTGTGTGATGACACCTCGCCGCGGCTGCCATCAGGTCTCACACTAAGACGGAAACCGTGAAACGAAACTCCAAAAAATGGTTTATCTAGGGCTCGACAGCGGGACGCAGAGCACGAAGTGCATCGCTCTGGACCCGGACACCGGCCGCGTCCTGGCCACCGCAAGCAGTTCTTACGGGATGGTCACCGGACTACTGCCCGGACACCTGGAACAGCATCCCGAGGCCTGGCTCGACGCCGCCGACGCCGCCGTGCGCGGCTGCCTGGAGCAGATCGGCGAACGCCGGGCGGAGGTGCGCGCCATCGGGGTCAGCGGGCAGCAGCACGGCTTGGTCGCGCTCAACGCCGACAACGAGCCCGTGCGCCCGGCCAAGCTGTGGTGCGACACCTCGACGACGGCGCAGTGCGAGCAGTTCAACCACGAGTTCGGCGCGGACGAGATCATCGCGCTGACCGGCAACAGCATGCTGCCAGGCTACACCGCGCCGAAGATCCTCTGGCTCAAGCAGAACGAACCCGCCAACTACCGCGCCATGCGGTCGGTCCTGCTGCCGCACGATTACCTCAACTTCTGGCTGACCGGCGAACAGCGCATGGAGTACGGCGACGCTTCCGGCACCGCGCTGCTCGATGTGCGCACCCGCCAATGGAGCGAACCGATCCTCCACTTCATCGACCCCGACCTCGCCGAACGCCTCCCGCCGCTGGAGAGTTCGCGCAAGCCGTGCGGCCTCCTGCGGGAGACCCTGCGGACGGAATGGGGCCTGGGTTCCAACGTGCTCGTGAGCGCGGGCGGCGGCGACAACATGATGGCGGCCATCGGCACGGGCAACATCGCGCCGGGAGGCGTGGTGACCGTCAGCCTGGGAACGAGCGGCACGCTGTTCGCCTACAGCGCGGAACCGGTCGTGGACGAGGAGGGTGAACTGGCCGCGTTTTGCGACAGCACCGACGCTTGGCTGCCGCTCGCGTGCACGATGAACGTGACCGTCGCCACCGAGCAGGCGCGCCACCTTTTCGGCTGGGACCACGCGGCGATGGAAGCGGCCGTCGCCACCGCCGCGCCGGGAGCCGGCGGCTTGTTGTTCTTGCCGTACCTCAACGGCGAGCGCACTCCCAACCTCCCCCGTGGTTCGGGCGTGCTCCACGGCCTGAACCCACGCAACATGACCCCCGCCTTTTACGCGCGGGCCGTGATGGAAGGCGTGACGCTGGGACTCGGCTACGGGCTGGGACGCTTCCGCAACCTGGGTCTGCGGCCGACGGAGATCCGGCTGACGGGCGGCGGCAGCCAGAGCGCGGCGTGGCGGCAGATTTGTGCGGACGTGTTCCACGTGCCCGTGGTCACGCTGGAAACCGCCGAGGGCGCGGCGCTGGGCGCGGCGATCCAGGCGGGTTGGGCCGACGCGGCCGTGCAGGGCAAGAAGGGGCAACTGCGGGAACTGGTCAACCGCGCCGTCAAGCCGGTGGAAAGCACCCGCGCCGAACCTGACCCGAGCCGCCGCCAGCTTTACCAGGATTTGCAGTTCAAACAGGCGGAGATGACCCGGCGGCTGCACGGCGGGGGATTCTTGTGAAGTTTGTCGTCGCGGCGACGGGTGCCAGCGGTTCGATCTACACGCAACGCTTGCTGATGCGTTTGGACCCGCAGGCCCACGAGGTGCATCTGGTGATGAGCGGACACGCCCGCCAGGTGGCGGCGGAGGAACTGCCGGGTGGGAAATTGGCGGTGCCGGATGGCGTCCACGTCCACGAGAATCGGAGCATGCACGTGCCGTTCACCAGCGGGTCGGCGCGGTTTGACGCGATGGTGATTGTGCCGTGTTCAATGGGGACGCTCGGACGGATCGCCGCCGGCACGAGCGAGACGACGATCCTGCGGGCGGCGGATGTGTTCCTGAAAGAACGGCGCAAGCTGATCCTCGTGCCGCGCGAGACACCCTGGAGCCTCGTGCACGCGCGCAACGTCGTCGCCGTCACGGAGGCAGGTGCGCTGGTGCTGCCGGCGATCCCGTCGTTTTACCATCGTCCGGCGACCGTGGAAGAGGTGTTGGATACGGTCGTGTTCCGCATCCTGGACCACCTCGGCATCCCGGCCGGGGAGACACCGCGTTGGCTCGAAAAACCATGATACGACTTGGAGAAGGTGTGTGAACAGGCTGCGAAGCCGCCGGTCATTCCGGTAAATGGTAGGGATGGCTCTCCGAGCCGCTCCCTAGATTTTCTGGAAGGTAACACCGTAGGACGAGCACGGTCAGCGGGGCTCGCCAGAATACAGCAGCCCGAGGATCGCTTCCCGCGTAGCCGGGATGGGCGGCGCGAGGGCGAATTCCTGTTTGAGGATCGCGTCGGGGTCCTTCAAGCCATGGCCGGTGACCGTGATGACGATGACGCCCTCGTCCGGCACCGCGCGCAACGAAGCCAGCGCCCGACCTGTAGGCGCATCCTTCGGCGCGTAGCGCAGCAACCCGGCTACACCGGCTGCGCTCGCCGGTTCCACAAAAATTCCCTCGTTGGTAGCCAGCCAGCGTTGCGCCAGCAAGATTTCCTCGTCGGAAACGATGTCCACTGCTCCGCCAGATTCCTTCATCGCGCTGGTCGCCATCTTCCAGCTCGCTGGGTTGCCGATACGGATCGCACTAGCTAAGGTCTCGGGCGCATCGACGACGCGGTCATGGTAGATCGGCGCGGCCCCGGCCGCCTGGAAGCCGACCATCCGCGGCAACTGCCGCGAACGTCCCAGCGCGCGAAACTCCTGGTAGCCTTTCCAATAAGCGGAGACGTTGCCCGCGTTGCCCACCGGCAGCAGGTGGGCGTCGGGCGCTTCGCCGAGGTCGTCGATGATCTCGAACGCCGCCGTCTTTTGCCCCTCGATGCGGTGCGGGTTGATCGAATTGACCACCGCCACCGGCGCACCCGAGTCCGCCGCCTCGCGGACGAGCCGCAGGGCGTCGTCGAAGTTGCCGTCCACGGTGACCACCCGCGCTTGGTGGACGATGCTCTGCGTGAGTTTGCCCAGCGCGATCTTCCCGGCTGGCAGCAGCACGTAACAGCCCATCCCGGCGCGGGCAGCGTAAGCGGCGGCGGCGGCGGAGGTGTTGCCAGTGGAGGCGCAGATCACCGACCGCGCACCCGCTTCGAGCGCCTTGGAGATGGCGACCGTCATCCCGCGGTCCTTGAACGAACCGGTCGGATTCAGCCCCTCGTACTTGATGAACACCCGGCAGCCGCGGCCCACCAGCGCGCTCAGGCGTGGCGAATGGATCAGCGGGGTCGAGCCTTCGCTGAGCGAGACGACCGGCGTTGCGGCGGTCACCGGCAAAAACTCCCGCCAGCGGGCGATCACGCCACGGTCGTTGTAAAACTTGCGGTCCATGGGTCTATCTATAATTTACGACCGTTCCGACACGAAAGAAAGCCTTCCTCGATCAGGTCTCAACCCACCGGACGAACAACCGGTAACCCGCCTCGCAAAACACCAGCACGAACGCGATGACCAACGTCACGGTGAGGCAGATGTCCTTGAGTGCCTCGATCTTGCTGAAGCTCAACACCCCGAAACTCAGCAGCGCCGTAGTCGCCGCCAGCAGGATCGCGCGGTGCGTGCTGCGGGGAAGTTCGCCCGGACTGCCGAGAAAGATCGAGTAGTCGCTAGCCAGACAGAAGCCGAGCAGCAGCGCGACGACGTGCAGCAGCCCGAGGGTTTGCCCCATGAA
This sequence comes from uncultured Chthoniobacterales bacterium, assembly GCA_964245885.1. Classification (GTDB taxonomy): domain Bacteria; phylum Verrucomicrobiota; class Verrucomicrobiia; order Chthoniobacterales; family SZAS-18; genus CAHJWO01. The sequence goes on from CAXTOX010000026.1 coordinate 28,062, forward strand.
GCCGAGCACCGCGAGCGTCAGCAAAATGCTCAGGGCCGGGATCACCAGCATGAACACCCCGCGCCGCCAGCCGTAGATCGCGAGCACGGCCACGGTGATGAGCGCCAGGCCGATCCCGGCACGCTGGGAAGCGGTCAGGCGGTAGCGGCGCAACGCGGCGTTGATGGTCTGCGTCTGGTCGATGGGCGTGTTCGGCGCGGTCAGCGCGGCGGGCGGCAGTTTCTGGTAGAGAGGATCGTTGACGGTGGTCGCCAGCCACGCCGATCCCGGCTGCTCGTCGCTCCAGAGGAATTGCAGCGGCAGCGGCAGCACCTCGCGCAAGCCAGTCAGAAGTTCCGCCGGGCCAGGCGCGCCGGAGCCGGCGTTGTTGGCCTGCGTCCAGGTGGCCCAGTCCTTCCAGAAAGGCTCGAAGGCATCGGCGTTGAAATCCTTCCCCAACGCCGCGCGCAGATCATCGCCGAAACGGGGATGCGCCCGGAAATAGTCGCGGCAGCGGCTCGTCTGCACCGCCGTCGGAAATAATCGGCCGAGGTTGAAGTAACGGTCACCGGGATCGGTCGCGGCGGCAGCCAGCGTCACGTTGAACTTTTCCAGGTTGGCGAACGCCGCGTTGAGGTCCGCGCCGAAAGTCAGGACGGGGTGCTGTTTGTTCTCCACCCCGAACAACCCCCGCAAAAACGTCTGCTCATCCTGCAAGGCGGGAGACATGACGCTCAGCGTGCGGATGTCGTCACTCCAGCGCAGGCGTGCGGCGAACACCAATCCCGCCGCCAGCAAAACCGCCACAAGCGCGAGCAGCGGAAAACGCGCGCCGCCGAGTTCGAGCCGCCGGCCCGACGTGGGCTTGTTCTCCACCTCACGGCGGTCCTCCACGCGCAACGCCGGGACCCACGGCAGGTAGAGGAAATCGATCCCCAGCGAAAAGATCAGGCCGAGCGCGACCGCCAGCCCCATCTGCTGGAGCATCGGCAGGTTGGTGAGCGTCATGAAGACGAACCCGCCCACGCTCGTCAGGCAGCCGGCGACGAGCGGCAGGCGGATTTCCCGCAGGGCCTGGGCGACGCCGCCCGACATTTGCCGCGCGTGCACCAGCGTGTAGATCCCGTAGTCGAGCGCCACGCCGACCAGCACCGTGATGAAGGTGATGGCGACGACGTTGATCCGGTCGAAGAGCGCGAAACACACGACCATCGACCAGAGGGTCGCGGTGATGATGGGCAGCAGCAGGTAAGCGAAGACCATCACCCGCCGAAACGCGAAAAGCAGCAGCACGAACGACAGACCGAGCGAAATCCAGGTGAGGACCGACACCTCCTTCAACCCGTGTTCGCGGGTCTCGGAGGCGAATTTGTTCACGCCGGTGAAGCGCAACTGCACGGTGGACCCGTACTTCGTCCGCGCGTTTTTCAAGGCACGATCTAGCGCGGCGAACACCGGCGTCTGGCCGGCTTCTTCCATCTGCGAGCCGCGCGTCTCGGCCTGGATCAAAGCGTAGGTGATGCCGTCTGGCCCTTTCTTGGTCAGGGTTCCCCCTGCGACGCTGCCCGCCGCCGCCTTGTCCTGATCGCCGAAGACCGCAAGCAGCGATGGGATCAACAACAGCGGATCGGTCGGCAGCCGTTCCTCGTAGGCGAGCGCGTCGGCGGTGTTCTGGAATTCACCGAGGTCGGTCGCGGCGGTCGCGGCCAACCAGGAGGCATCAGGCTCGGATGGTGCGTCCGGTCCTTTTTCCTTGCGCCAGCGTGCCGCCATCCCGTCGAGCCAGACCGGCAAGCGCAATGCGAGGCGGCGATCAAGGAACCACTGTTGTAGGCAGTCCTTGCTGGCGGCGTCCAGCCCGGTGAACACCTCCCCGAATGCCGGGTCGGCGCGCATCTCACCCGCCACGAGTGCGGCGGCCTCGACCGGCGGTTTGTCCGGGTGCGCCGTGTCGTGGAGCGCGATGTACTGGGTCCGGCCAAACCGGCCTGACACGGTCTGGCGCGCGAGCCGGATCGTGGGGTCCTGCTCGTCGCGCGGGAGCAGTTCGAGCACGTCCACGCTGATCCGCCGGGAAGCCTGTTGCCCGACGAACAAAATCACCGCGCCCGCCACGAGCAACAGCAACAAAACCGCCGTGGCACGCCACGGAGCCAACGGACGGGCGGCGGCCGGCGCGGTCGGGGTGCGGACGGACGGCATGGGAAAAGTCAGAAGGCAGAAGGCAGAAGTCCGGAAAGAGAAGGGGGCAAAGAACAGGCGAGTTTTTCTGCCTTCTGACTTCTGCCTTCTGCCTTCTGAATTTTCTTTTCCTAGCTCGGTCCGCGGAAATAAGTCTGGACGATCTCGGGGGTAAACTTCGGGTTGCGTTCGACCCGGCCGAGATCGAGCACGCGGGATTCGCCGTTCGGGAGCAGGTTTTCCAGCCGCGTTACGAAATGCGCGCCGCCGCTGATGACCACCCGGCCCGCACGCTTGGCGACGTTGGCATCGTGCGGCACCAACCCCATCTCCCAGGATTGCGCCGTACCGCTGAAGTACACGTCGGCGTACTCGAAGAGCTTCTCGGCGTTGCCGCTCAACAGGTTGAGGTAGAGGTCGGTCAGCGCGGCGAGTTCGGGATGGTCGGCGACCGTCACCTGCCGTTCGTGGCCGCCAGGCTGGCGGTCGATGAGGCCCTTGTCGTCCACGATGATCGTGTGCGGCTTGGCTCCCTCGTAGGCCAAGCTCAGGCCGAGTTCCTTGCCGCTGCGCAGCGTACCGGTCTGACGCAGGGGGTTCTTGGAGATGGCGAACGTCCGCACCTCGGTGAACGGGATCTGCTCCGTCCGGTCGTGTTCCAGCCGGTGAAACACCTGCCGCAGGGTGAACGGCAACGGCTTGCCGGGCGACAGTTGGTTGGCGGGTGCGAACACCGCGGCGGAACCGGCGGCCGGCGGTTCCGCGCGGAGGTTGGCCGGCATTCCGACGGAAGCGCAAACGAGCGCCAGAAACGCGGCGAAGACGAATTTTTTCATGCGGCGAAACAAGGGGTTCTGATCCGCGCCCGCCAAAACGGCGCGTGGCAGACGAATTTACGCTTCCTGGCCGGGAATCAAGGCCGAAGCGTGTACGCCGGCTTCCGAACGCACAATTCCTTGCAGCCGGCCGGCCGGTTTGCGCGCGAGGGTCAGTTCCAATGCGGTGCCGGGCAGGATGACGACCTGGAACTTCACGTTGAGGAGTTCGACGCTCCCCACCGGATGCCCGAGGAGGCGCTCGGCTGCCATCATCATCCAACCGAGCGTGACCACGCCGGGCAGGATCGGGTGGCCGGGGAAATGTCCCTCGAAAAACGGATGATCTGCCGGGACGGTGAACGTCCAGCGGAGGCCGTCAGCCGTGAGGGATTCGGAGTCGAGAGGCGGGAGCATTTACACGCGGGAAGCGGGGACCACGCGTATCAGGTCGCATGACAAATCCCAAGACCTTCCTTGTCACCGGCGCCAACAAAGGCATCGGCCACGAAATCGCCCGCCAGCTCGCCAGGACCGGGGCACGCGTCTTTGTCGGCGCGCGTGACGCCGGCCGGGGCCAGACGGCGGCCGACCAGATCCAGGCGGAATCCCCGGACGCCCAGGTCGAATTCCTGGCGCTGGATCTCTCCGACGCCGGGAGCATCGACCGTGCGGTCGAGACGCTTTCCTCGAAACTGGACACGCTCGACGGCCTCATCAACAACGCCGGCGTCCTCGACGACGACTGCGGCGTGTCGATCCTCGACACCGATCTCGCATTGATCCGCCGCACCCTCGACACGAACACCTTCGGTCCGCTCTACCTGACGCAAAAACTCGCGCCGCGGTTGGCGAAGGCAGCGGGCGGCGGACGGGTGGTCAATCTTTCCAGCGGGCTTGGACAGTTGAGTGACATGGAAGACAGCTATCCGGCCTACAGCATCTCCAAGACGGCGCTCAACGCCGTGACCCGCCAACTCGCGGCGGCGCTCAAAAAACAAGGAGTTGCCGTGAACACGGTCTGTCCCGGCTGGGTAAAGACCGACATGGGCGGCGAGGGAGCGAGCCGCACGGTGGAGCAAGGCGCGGACACGCCGGTCTGGCTGGTCACGCAAGCGCCTGCCAGCCTGACAGGCGAGTTCCTGCGTGACCGCAAGTCCATCCCCTGGTAAACTCCGCAACAATCTCCCGCTGCTCATGCTTGACGCCGGACATCCCCCCGACCCTGCCGCCAGCCCGACCCATGCCGACCGCGTGCACCGGTACGACGTGCATTGTTCTTGGCAGGGTTCGACGGGGGCCGGGTACGAGAAATACGAGCGTGCGCACGTCGGCGGCGCGCCCCCGGCCGCGGCGGCACTGGCGCTCTCGTCCGACCCGGCGTTTCTGGGCGACGCGGCCCTGCTGAACCCGGAACAACTGCTCGTGATGTCGGCGTCGTCGTGCCAGCTCCTCTCTTTTCTGGCTGTCGCCGCGAGGGCGCGGGTGGACGTGGTGACTTACGAGGATCACGCCGAGGGGGTGATGCCCGAGGACGATCCACCGGCGCGGATCAAGACGATCTGGCTGCGGCCCAGGATCGTGGTCGCCGCGGATTCATCGGGAGCGCAGGCCACGGAGGCGCGGGTGCGTCAACTCGTCGAGCTGGCGCATCGAGAATGCTTCATCGCCAATAGCCTGAGGTCCGACGTGATCGTCGAACCAACGGTCGAGTGGCGCTGAAAGACGCGTCTCGAGCGGTCCCAAAATTCTCCGGCGGGGCGCGCCGTGCGTGTGAAGATCAACCAAGCCAAATTTGGGACCCGTTGGAAACGCGTCCCTACCCGGTCTTTGGTCGCCGCTGACGCGGCCCTCTACCACGGCCGCCCCTGTCCCGCACCCACCGGCGCCGTCGGCAACGCGACGCGAGGGCCGCTCTCGATCCCGTTGTTCTCCGGCGTAGCGCGATCCTGTCCCCCCGGCGCGTTGGCCGCGTGGATCTCGAAGGTGAGCTCCTGATCACCGCGCAGCACGGTGACCGGCACCGTATCGTCGGCCGTCAGGAAGAACGAGGCGTTGCGCAGATCCGCGAAGTGATGGATCGCCGTCCGCCCGAACCTCGTGATGATGTCACCCTCCCGCAGGCCGGACTTCGCCGCCGGCGCATCGTCGGCGACGTTGAGCACCTTCACCGCGTCCTGCTCGTCGTCACCGTCCGAAGGACCAGCGTTCATGCCGATCCAGCCCGGACACGCCCGGCCAAACCGCACGTAATCCCCACGCACCTTCTCCGCCGCCTGGATCGGCAGGACGAGACACACCGCACCGAAGTCGAGCTGGTAGGCCAGGATGCCGACCACCTCGCCACGTTCGTTGAGCACGGGCGCGCCCGCCTCACCGGCCCGCACCGGCATGTTGGCACGGATATGGGTCGTGGGCAGATAGCCGCCGGGACATTTCAGATCGAAACCGGCGACCAGGCCAAACGTCGGAGACACCGGTGAATCCAACGGGTAGCCGATGGCCACCACGGGAGAAGCGATCTTCAAGTCTTCTGACCGACCCACGGAGAGAAAAGGTGTCTGCGCCGCCGAGTCGATCTTGAGGATCATCACGCCGCTGTGCGGGTCGGACAACAGACACCGGGCAGGATATTTCTTCTGCGCGTATTCGACCGTCAGGTTCCACGAGCGGCCCGCCACCGAAAAGTTCGTGTAGATCGTGCCGCTGGGATCGATGAAAAAACCGGTGCCGCCACGACGGCCGAACGGGTCGGTGGCCTCGATCCGCACCACCGCGTCCTTGTGCTTGGCAAACAGATCGGCCACCTCGTCACCGATGGCTTTGAACACGGCCTTCTGCTCGGCGATGGAAACCGGCGGCGTTTCGGACGGCGTTTCCTGCGCGTGCGTCGACACGACGGACGCCAGGCAAACCGAAGCGACGAGCGAAAGTCGCACTGGACCAGCCCCGCGCGCCGATTCAGAAATCGGACCGCTGCTCATAGACGACGGGCTGGATGGACGGGGCATCAAGCACATAGCGCGTACGGTTGCTGGCGGAAGCGGTGGCCACCCGGTGGGGCTCGTCGAAATTCAACTCGGGCGCGAGTCGCAAGGACGGTTTGGCAGAGTAGATATTGATTTTGGGGGAAATGTCCACCACCGGGCGTCCCGGCAACACGCGCGCGGGGTCGGCCGTGGGAGCCACCAGAATGTGCGTGGAGACCAGCGTGGCCGTGACCACCGCCATGGCCGTCGCCCCGGCGTACGCGTAGCGCGCCGGTGAAAAGGTCGGCAGTGCCGCTTCGAACCGGTCCAACGCCAGCCGCCACAGCGGGCGGCGGAGAAGTTCCTCCCGCTGCCGCCGATGGAACTCGACCATGAAATCCTCGAAGTACGCAGGCGGCGGAACTTCGTGGCGTTTCAAGCGGAGCAGGCGTTGCAGGTCTTGGAACTCGTCATCCATACGCGAAAAGAAGTGGGAACCGGTCAGTCTGTCAGCGGGCTTGGGTCTACTTGCGGAACTCTTCCAGGTAGTTTTGCAACTGTCGGTGGGCGTAGAAGAGACGGGAGCGCACGGTGCCTTCGGAAACGCCCAGAATTTTGCTGATCTCGGCGTGCGGCATCCCTTGAATGTCGAACATCGTGACCACCATCCTGTGTTCCGTTGACAGCTTCATCATCGACTCGTTCAATCTTCGCTGGAGTTCGGAGAGATTGGTTTCCCGCACCGGGTCGCTGCTGGCGGTCAGTTCCAGAAATTCCTTGTCGTTTTGGACATTGGAATCCAGGTCGTCCAGGCTCATCTGCCACCGCTTTCCCCTTTTCTTGAGGAAGTTGATGGTCATGTTTTTGCCGATGGTGTGCAGCCAGGTATAGAAACTGGAATTGCCTTGGAATCCTTTGATGGAGCGATACGCCTTCAGGAAGACTTCCTGCACGAGGTCGTTGGCGTCCTCGTTGTTGCTGGTCATGTGGTAGACCAGCCCGTAGAGGCGGACGCGGTAGCGGGACACCAGGGCGCTGAACGCGTCGGCGTCGCCGGTCTTGGCGCGCGCGACGAGAACGTCGTCGGCCTCTTCGGCTCCATGTTCCGTCCGCTCGGTGTTCGCCTTGTCCATGACTCCGGACACGGTGATAGCAGCAGCCATGGGGGATGGGAAGGCGCGTGTGCCGGTCATCTGGTTACGGGGACTCGCAGCCGTGCGCCCGAACGCGGGCATCGTAGCACATTTTCATCGGGTTCGCAGGCGGGGCGCTCCGCACTCCTTCAAACCTCCAGCCGCTGCTCGAAATCGGAGAGCACGTCGCAGCCGCGGGACGTAACGGCGACGACATCCTCGATCCGCACGCCGCCCAACCCCGGAAAGTACAGTCCCGGCTCGATGGTGATGACCGTGCCCGCCTCCAGGCTGCGGGTGAACTGGAAGCGCGGGGCCTCGTGGATTTCCAAGCCCAGCCCGTGGCCCGTGCCGTGAAAAAACCCGACGTGCCGCCCGTCGCGCGTCTCGGTCGGGTAGCCGGAGTCCTTGAAAAATTTCTTCGTTCGTTCGTGGATGGCCTTGCCGTCGGCCCCGGCGCGGGTGGCTTCGACCGTCATGCGCTGGCCTTCCTGCACGGTCAGCCAGAGCTGGCGCTGGGCGTCGGTGGCGCGGCCCTTGACGACCGTGCGCGTCATGTCGCCGTAGTACCCGGTGCGGGCGTCGCGCGGAAAAATGTCGAGGATGATGAGTTCCCCGGCGCGGAGCGGTCCGCTGCCGCGTTCGTGGGGGTCGCAGGCCTGTTCGCCGCCCGCGACGATGGTGTTTGCCGGGAGGCCGCCTGCGTGGAGAATGGCGGAGTCGATCTCGGCGCGCAAGCGTTCGCTGGTGAGCGTGCCGCCGCCCCAGGAAAGTTCCGCGCCGGCGGCAGCCTTCTTGCCGCCGGCCGCCTTCGCGGCGGCGAGCACCTCGATGCCCCGCGCCATGCCGGCGGCGGTGATCGCCAGAGCTTGGCGCAGGTGGTTCTGCTCCTCGTTTGTCTTGTGCAAACGCGCCGGCCAGAAAAGACCCTTCGCGGGTACGACGGTCACGCCTCCCTTCGCCATGGCCTGCGTCAGACCGAGCGGGAAGCTGTCCGGCACCGTGGCGCGGCGGACGCGGCGCGTGCGCAGGAAATGCGCGGCGACCTTGCCGAGCGGGGGCTTCGCACCGAGCGCCTTCTTGTTCTCCTTGATGAAATCCGTCAGGCTGAGGACCTCGTCCACGGCAGCCTGCTTACGCCCACGGTCCACTTCCAAGTCGCTCAGGAGGACGGTGGAACGGCCGTCCTGTCGGAGGTAAATGAACGCATCCGGCACGTAGAAACGCGTCGCGTAGAGCATGTCGGCGTCGTGCTCACTGGCGGCGATCATCAGGCGCGGCGGTTCGCGGCGGACGGGGGCCGCCCTGCGGGCGGGCGGCTGCTTGCGAGCGGCCTGGGCGGACTTCTTTTTGGGCGCGGATTTCATGATGAGGACGGCTGGCGGCGCGTCAGGCGGACGGCCACGTAATCTGTATCCGGCAGGATGTACTTGCGCAACTCCACGTCGACTTCCGCGCAGGCCGGGAAATTTGTCAGGATCGTCGCCGCGATGTCCCCGGCAAAAGTCTCGATCAGTTTCCTCGGTTCGCCGTCCGCCGCGAGCGTGCGTACCGCCGCGCAGACGGCGGAATAGTTGATGGTGCGGTCGATCCGGTCCTCCAAACCGGCAAACGCTCCGGCAGGTCGCAGGACCAGCGAGACCGTCAACCGTTGCGGTTCGGCGCGTTCGCGGTCGGTCACGCCGATGCGCACGCTCAGCGCCAGGCTGGCGACATGGATTTCGTCCGCTGTCATCCCACGCGGAAACGCACCTCACGCACCACCCTCGCGCCGAAGCGTTCCTTGAGCTTCGCCGTGATCGACCCGCGCATCCGTTCCATTTCGTAATGCACCGACGGTTGGAGCACCCGCACGTAGAGCACCGCGTCCTTGAGCCGGTGTGGAGCCGAATGCGCCGCGATGAACTCACCCACCGTCTCCTTCCACGCCTGGAGCACCTCGGCTTCCCGGACCCGCTCACCCAAACCCAGGCCGAGCATCGCCTTGGAAACCAGCGTGCCCACCGCGTGGACGCGCTCCATCAGAGGCCGCGGCTCCCGGTAGCCGCGGAACTCTGCGATGACCTGTCGCCGTCGTTCGGCGTCGGAGAGCGGTCTGGCCATGCGAGCGTTTGCCGGCTGCCGCCCTGTGAAAAAACCCGCCGCCTAATGGCCGTCCGAGCCGATGGCTTCGACCGGGCAGCCTTCCATCGCTTCCTTGCAGAGCGTCTTCTCGTCGTCGGTTTCGGGCTGCTTGTACACGTACGAGTGGCCGCCGTCGTCGTTGCGGGTGAAGTTGGCGGGAGCCGTCTCGCGGCAGAGATCGCAGTCGATGCACTGGTCGTCCACGTAGAACTCGCCACCGACGTTCTCGCTGTATTTGTTGTCTAGATCAGCCATAGGAAAAGGTGCGTGGCAAGGTACGGTCGCACCGGGGCGTTGCAACGTTTTTTTGCGGAGCGGCGCTTTCTTTCCGGTCGGTTTTGGGCCACGGTAGGCCCGGCCAACGACGGCTTTGTATCCGCCTTGAGCACTCCGACACCCTCGACGCCCACCCTGGCACCCGCGCTCCCGCCGTCCGATCCCGGCCCGGCGCGCGCCCCCGGCTGGCGGCGGGTGTTATCCCGGCTGCCGCGCCTGCGCTGGTGGTACTGGCTGCTGCTCCTGGTCGCCGCGCCAGCCGTCGGCGTCGTGACGTTCTTCGCCCTGTGGGCGGGGACGTTCGACCTGGAAAAGCTTGGCGAAATGCCCCAGAGCGGCACCGTCTTCGACATGGACGGCAA
>CAXTOX010000027.1:0-35998 GCA_964245885.1 uncultured Chthoniobacterales bacterium
TCGCTCCAGGTGATGTTCTTGCTGACGATCGGACCATGGATGTCGGCGGAACCGGGGCCGTGCGCGGGCTCGTGAGGGTCAGGGGGGTCCACGTCCATGGGCTGCGAACTATCCGGGAAGCCGGTGGGATTGGCAAGGCCCCGCGCCCGCGCTACTTTGCCCCATGACGATGACGAAAAACCCAGCCGCCAGCCAGTACCGCTGGTTCCACGAACTCAAGCAGCTTTTCGTGCTCGGCATCGAACGCCACCGCGCCGGCGAACTCAACCCGGAAGGCTACTTCAACGAACAGGAACGCGCCTTCCTAGGTTCGGTCGGGCTGACCACGCATGAGTTGTTCGATTTCGTGGACGATCACGTTCGCTACGACGGTGACCCGGAGTGGGAGAACGTTCTCCTCATCAACGCGGTGCGGCGGGATTATTTCCTGACCGTCCAACGGGGCCAGTGGTCCACGAGCCTTGTTTCGATGGACGACCTGCCCGCCAAGGACGCCAAGCTCGACGGCATCCCGTGGCTGCCGCGCCTCATCAAAAAGGCCGAGGCCAAGCTGCGCGGCGAGATGCCGCCGGAGTTGATGTACGGCTGCGGCGGGGACCGCAACTTCTTCCGCGAGCACGGGCTGAACGGGGCGGACTTCCTGCGCAACGTCTGGGCGGCGAACGGCGACGAGCAAAAAGTGCTGGCGTACGTGCGCGGAGAAGGCTGAGTGCAATCGCCGCGACTGCGGCGTCCAAACAACAGGTAGGGACGCGTCTCCGACGGGTCCCAAACTTTTCTGGGAAACGCGTCGTTCGCGTGGAGGTTATCCAATCCAAATTTGGGACCGCTCGGAGAGCCGTCCCTACCCGTTGTTGGAACGTCGGCGTTTGGGTGTCGGCGAGGCTTTCTCTTCCGGGCTGGGCTTGGTCTCGTCATCCGCCGCCTTCGCGCCATGCGCGGACGTGGTTTGGCGGCTGGCCACGTCGCTGAGGTCGCTCATGCCGGGAGCCGGACCGTACCCGGAAAAATCCGGGGTCGCGGCGGGCGCAGCGGCCGTCGCCGCGTCGGCGGCGTCGCCGTTCTTCGCGGCGGGCATCTTGAAGTCGAACACGCTGACCCCGTTGCGCCGCTCGCCGTTGTACGGCCGGCCGTCGCTGGCTCCGAACATCACCCGCGCACCGTCCTTCTTGCGCTTGCCGAGGTAGATCATGGTGTGGGTGACCGGCGGGTCGCGGTCCACGCGGTACGTTCCCGTCCAGAACAGTAGGTCACCCGGCCGCATCTCGCGCAGTTCGGCGTTGTCCTGCTTCTTGCTCAACACGGCGTAGAAGTGCGACTTCTGGCGCACCCACTCGTATTGTTCGCTCGCCTGCCGGGGCACGTCGGTGAAGCCCTGCTGCTTGAGTAAATAGGAAATCGTCCCCGAGCAGTCCATCCCACCGTTGGCCGGGTCGTCGGAGCCGTAGGTGTAGGTGAGGTTTCTCTTCGTCAGATCGAGGGCAGCGGCGATCAATTTTTTGACGGGTTCGGAGTCGGCGTCGAACCCTTCGAGTTCGCCCGGCTCGATGGTCGAAACGGCGGCGGGCGCGGCGGCGTTTTTGGCGGGCGAACCGGTCTTGGCGTCCAGGGAGGCTTTCGACGGAGCGGCCTCGTCGGCGGAGGACGGCTTCCCGGGCGTCGGTGCGGCCGTGGCGGAGGGCGAAGGAGATGGCGTGGCATCATCCGGGGCCGGCGTGCCGTGATGCTGGCGGCGATGGGTGGATGATTGCGCGGAGAGTGCGCCCGGCACCGACAGCCAGCAACCGGTGACAACCACCAGGCCCAGGCGTGCCAGGCGGGAACAAAGAGGAGATTTTGTGGTCACAGAGAGTGTGTGTGGGAGAAGTGTCTGGGCAGCCCGCCGCAGGCGTCGTCCCTCAAGGTAGGGATGCCTCTCCGAGGCAGTCCCTAATTTTGTCTGGAAAGCGCGGTGTGGTAGTGACGGCCAGCCAGAAAGTCTAGGGACTGCCTCGGAGAGGCATCCCTACCTTGAGGGACGACGCCTGCGGCGGGGCTTCTCACACGCTTTCTCAGACGCTCTTGCCCAGTTCGCGAAGCAGGTTGCGGTTGAGCCGCGCGCCGGCGTGGAAGTTTTCCAACGGAAAATTCTCGTTGGGCGAATGCGCCCGGCAATCGGGCAGCGCGAGGCCTAGCAGGATCGTGTCCACGCCCAGCACCTCTTTAAAAGTCTGCACGATGGGGATGCTCCCACCTTCGCGGATCAGCGTCGGTTCCTTGTCGAACGTCGCCCGCAACGCGCGTTGCGCCGCCTTGCCCGCCGCCGAGTGCGGGTCGGTGATGTACGGATTGCCGCTGTGGCCGGTCTTGACGGTCAACTCGACGCCCGCCGGGCAATGTTTCTTCAGGTGGGTCTCGACGAGCTTGGCGATCTTTTCCGGCGACTGGTCGGGCACGAGCCGGAACGTCAGCTTGGCCATCGCTTTGGACGGGATGATCGTCTTGCTGCCTTCGCCCTGGTAGCCGGCGCCGAAGCCGTTGATTTCGGCCGTCGGCCGCGCGTAGCAGCGCTCGACCGCGGTAAATTCCGGTTCGCCGAACAAGGTCGGTGAACCCGTCAGTTCGAGCACGGTTTTGTCATTGAACGGCAGCTTGGCCCAGGCGTCGCGCTCCCAGCCTTGCAGCGGGCGCACGGCATCGTAGAAACCCTCGACGACCACGTGGCCGTCGGCGTCGTGCAGGGTCGCCAGCAGCCGGGCCAGCGCAGTGGCCGGGTTGGCGACCGCGCCGCCGTAGATGCCGCTGTGCAGGTCTACCGCCGGTCCGGTCATGGTCAGTTCCATCGCCGCAATGCCGCGCAGGCCGTAGGAAAACGTCGGCTGGCCGCGGCCGACCATCCCGGTATCCGATACCGCCACGTAGTCGCAGGCGAGTTCGTCACGGTGCTCCCGCAGGAACGCGCCGAGGTTCGGGCTGCCGATTTCCTCCTCGCCCTCAATGACGAAGATCAGGTTCACCGGCAGGTCGCCGTCGGCGGCGAGGGCTTCCTGCACGCCGATGATGTGGGCGAGGATCTGCCCCTTGTTGTCGGTCGAACCGCGCGCGTAGATGACACCGCCGTCGATGTGCGGCTCGAAGGGCGGCGTTTTCCACAGGTCGAGCGGGTCGGCGGGCTGCACGTCGTAGTGGCCGTAGATCATGACGGTGGGCCGGCCTTCCTGGTGCTCGTTGCGCGCTACGACGACCGGGTGGCCGGGCGTGGGATGCTTCTCGGTTTTCAGACCCATGCCGGTGAGCTTGGTGACGAGCCAGTCGGCGCACTCGCTGGTCGCCCCGGCCTTCGTCGGGTCGGTGGAAACACTCGGGAAGCGGAGGAATTGGACGAGGTCTGCGACGGCGGCTTCTGGTTGGCTCATGATCCAACAGAGTACGAAGGGAAGCGGCGGGCGCAACGGTTTCGGTCTCGTGCGGGAGGAAATTATTATCCGCAGATTTCCGCAGATTTCCGCAGATTAGGAAAAGGAGAAAAAAGAATGACAGACTTCCTTTTCCTTCTCTTCAATCTGCGGAAATCTGCGAAATCTGCGGATAAGATTCTTTGATTTTCCTTTCGTCACGGGGCGTTTTGCCGTTTGCTTCCGCGTCCCATGCATCTGCGTCGTCTGGAGATTCTCGGGTTCAAGTCGTTTGCCCAGAAAACCGAGCTGAGCTTCCCCCTCGGCGTGACCGCCGTGGTCGGCCCCAACGGCTGCGGCAAGAGCAACGTGCTCGACGCCATCCGCTGGTGCTTGGGCGAGCAATCCGCCAAGGCCCTGCGCGGCGGCGAGATGGCCGATGTCATCTTCAACGGCACGGACACCCGCCAGCCCGTCGGTATGGCCGAGGTGACGATGACCTTCACCGACTGCGAGGCGCAACTCGGCACGGACTACCACGAGGTGAGCATCACTCGCCGCGTCTACCGCGACGGCAAGGGCGAATACCTCCTCAACAAAACGGGGTGCCGCCTGCGCGACATCCAGGAGCTTTTCATGGACACGGGCATCGGCCGGTCCGCCTATTCCATCATGGAACAGGGCAAGATCGACCTGATCCTGTCCTCGCGGCCGGAGGACCGCCGCGCCGTCTTCGAGGAAGCCGCCGGGATCACAAAATATAAATCCCAGCGCCGCGACGCCACCCGCAAGCTCGAACAAACCGACGCCAACCTCGCTCGGCTGACCGACGTGCTCGCGGAAGTAAAGAGGCAGTCCAACTCCCTCCAGCGCCAGGCCGCCAAGGCCCGCCGTCACCGGACGCTTTCCGCCGACCTGCGCCTCCTCGACACGCATCTGGCGCACGAGCAGTTCACCCGGCTGACCCGCGACCTCGCCGACACGCAGGCCGAACTCGCCCGCGCCCGCGCCGCCCAGGAAATCGGTGAACGCGGACTCTCCGAAGGCGAGGCGGCGGTGGCTGATGCCCGGGCCGGGTTGGAAGATGCCAGCGCCCGCTACCAGGAAGCCCGCACGGCGGCGGGCGAGTGCCGCGACCGGTTGCGTTCGGCGGAAAGCCGGCGGGAGTTCAACCGCGAACGCGCCACGGAGAGCCAGGGTTTGCGGGAACGTTACGAAACTGAACTGGCCGGAGCCGAGGAACGCTTGCGTACGCAGGAGGAAGCGATGCAGCACGCCGCCGAGGAGGAAGCGCAGATCACGGCGCTCCTCCAGGACGGCCGCGAACGTCTCGGCCAGCAAGATGCGCTCGTCCGCGACGCCCGCACCCGGCGCGCGCAAGCCGAGGCCGCCTCCCAGAATGCCCAGCGCGCCGCCGGGGACATCGAGCGGAAGATCGGACTTCTCCGCGCCGAGTTGGCCACCTTCACCCAACAGCAGCAGGCGGGCGAAGTGCGCCGGGAATTCCTTGCCGCCGAACTGGCCCGCCTCGAACCCGCCCGCGCCGAAGCCGAAGCCCGTCTCACCGCCGCCCGCGCCGACCTCGCCGCCGGGCAGACCGCCCTCGACGCCCGCCGCCGCGAACTCCGCGCCGCCGAGGAAGGGACCGCCGCTGCACAAAAAGAACTCGCCGCCGCCGAACAGGCTCTCGCCGCCGCCGCCAAAATCCAGGCGGGCCGCACCGCGCGCCTGGAAGTCCTGCGCGGGCTCAACGAAGCCGGCGCGGGGTTCTCCGCCGGGACGCAGGCCGTGTTGCGCGGGTTGGACCGCCCCGAACTCTTCAAGCTCGCGGTCATCGGCGTGCTCGGGTCCTCCGTGGACGTGGAAGCCCGCTTCATCCCGGCCGTCGAAGCCATTCTCGGACAACACCTCCAGACGATCCTCCTGCGCGACGACGAGGTGGCCGCCGAACTCCTCGACACCCTCGCCACCGGCAAGAAGGTCGGCCGCGCGACGCTGCTGCCGCTTTCGTCGAAAGTGGGAGATGCCGCGAAAGCTCCGCCGTCCCCCGCCCTGCCCGCTGGCGCGTTGCGGTGGGCGCGCGAGGTCGTGGAGGCATCCGCGACGGTCGCCCCGCTCGTCCACCGCCTCCTGGCGAACAGCGTCGTGGCCGAAACCCTTCCTGCCGCCCGCGAACTCCGCCGCGCTCACCCGGAACTGACCGTCGCCACGCTCGCCGGGGAACTCTTGGACCGCGACGGCTTCCTCCAGGGCGGGCAAGCCCCCGGCGATCATTCCGCCCAGGCCGGCGTCCTCCAATGCCAATCACAAATCCGCGCGCTCGAAAAGGAAGCCGCCGCCGGGCAGACTGAAGTCGCCGAACTCACCCACGCCCGCACCGCCGCCGCCAACCGTTCGCAGGCTGCCGCCGGAGCCTTGGCCGACGCCCGGCAAGCACTTCAGACGGATCAGGGACAGGTATCCACGCTCTTGACCCAACTCGCCTTCATCGAACGCGAAGCCAAAGACCTCGCCGCCCGCGCGCAAAACTTGTCCCGCGAGCAGGCCGACGCCGAACGTCGCTCCCAATCCGCGCGCGAGGGCGTCGCCGGGGTTGAAACCCGCCTCGCCGAAGCCACCGCCCTGCTCGAACGCCACCAGTCCGAACGCACCACCGCCGCCGAGGCCACCGAGACCGCCCGCGCGCAAGAGAACACCCTCACCGAAGCCCTCAACGAAGTCCGCCTCCAGGTCGCCACCGAGCAGAACCGTCACGAGAGCCTCCGCCGTCAGCGTCAGCCGATGGACGCCCGCCGCACCGAGTTGGCCGAACTCATCGAACGCCGCCGCCGCGAGTTGGACGAACACGGCAGCCGTCTGGAACGCTACGGCTCCGAGGCCGCCGCGCTCGACGCCGAGATCGAGTTCGCCGGGATCAACCTCGCCACCGCCGACCAGGTCATCGCCGCCCGCCGCGACGAACACGCCGCCGCCGCCGCCGCCGCCGAGTTGTTGGAAAACGACCTCCGCGCCCGCCGCCAATCGCTCGCCGGCTCGCACGACCGCCGCGCGAGCCACGAGGTCCGCGAGGCGCAGCTTCGTCTCCGGCAGGAAAACCTCCACGCGCACGTCGGCGAGCGTTTCAATGTTGACCTGCGCCAGTTCACCCCCGAGCCGCCCGCCTTCCTCGACGTGTACCAGCGTCTCACCGAGCAGCCCGGCGCACCCGCCGACTGGACGCGCGTGGACGAACTCGTCCGCGGCTTGCGCGAAAAGCTCGACGGCATCGGCGCGGTCAACGCCGACGCCATCGCCGAGTACGAATCGCTGGAGGAACGCCATACCTTTCTCGAAACCCAGAACGCCGACCTCGTCGCCGCTAAGAAGGAACTTCTTTCCATCATCGCCAAGATCAACGCCACGAGCCGCGACCTGTTCGCCGAGACGTTCGAGCGCGTGCGGCTGAACTTCCAGGAGATGTTCACCGAACTCTTCGGCGGCGGCAAAGCCAACCTCCTGTTGGTCAACGAGGAAGACCCGCTCGAATGCGGCATCGACATCATCGCGCGTCCGCCCGGCAAGCAATTACAAAGTGTCACGCTCATGTCCGGCGGCGAGAAAACCATGACCGCCGTGGCGCTCTTGTTCGCGGTCTACATGGTCAAGCCGAGTCCGTTCTGCGTGCTCGACGAGATGGACGCGCCCCTGGACGAATCCAACATCGCGCGCTTCCTCAGAATCCTGGATCGCTTCGTGAGCCAGAGTCAGTTCGTGGTCATCACACACAACAAGCGCACCATCGCGCGCGCGGATGTCCTCTACGGCGTGACGATGGAGGAGGCCGGCGTCAGCAAGCTCGTCGCGGTCCGCATGGCCAAGCGCGAGCGCGAAACCGGCGTCGGCCATGACCTCATCGGCACTGCCAACGCCTCCGCCACTTCCAAGACAATCGACGAGGCCGCCCAGGCCACCGGCCACGGCGATGGCCCGAGCGTGGCCGAGAGTTTCGGCAAGACCGAACGTCTCCACAGCGAGACGACCGCCCGTGTGCCGTAAACCAATCTGTCAACCTGCGCGCCGGGGCGTTTAATGCCCGGGTCCATGAAGAACCTGCGTCAACGTTCCTTCACGCCGGATGAATCTCCCTTGCTCGAAAACCGGGCCGAGTTCAAAAGCCAGTACGTTGCCGGGGGAATCTTCGCGGCGGACGGCGAGGAACCCGAGCACATCCAGATCGTCGGCAATATCGTCTTCGCGCTGGAGGTCGAACTAACCCTCGCGCGAATCTACCGCCGCGTCGTCTTTCCCGCCTGACACGTCGACCTTACCAGCAGCGACATCGCCCGTTCAGGACGGGAGAAGCTGCCTGTCCCTTTTTCCTCGAGCACGGGCAATGTCCGGGCGCGAAACCATCGTTTGGCCGATTCGCCATTGTACCGGATTCCGCCACAAGTTGTTTGCGGAGTGAAAATTGTCTGTGAAAAATTTGTAATATCTTCTTGACCCTCCGGCGAATGCCCGAAAAGATGACGGCGATCTTTTCCGATTATCCCTACTACGGGTAGTCGAGGGAAGAAGGGGTTCGTAAAACCGGTTTAACGGGCTTCGCAGTATAACCAAGGGAAAGTCACTCGGGATTTAGCATCATTCTCCGTCACAGGAAACTCATCATGAAATCGACCACTTCATCATCCACCAACCCACGCCTGGACCTGCGTCTAGCAGCCTACGCGGCGGCGGGCGTCGCGCTCGCGGCTCCGGCCATGTCGTCCACCGCGCAGGCGGCCGTCGTCTCCAGCGGCCCGCTCTCGCTGGCCGTGCCGCAAACCCTCGCCGGCATTTACCTCGATCTCGCCACGGGCGTGACGTCCACGACCGGCAGCTTCACGGGGTACGACATCAATCCCTATTCCAGTAGCAACACGCTCCGCCTTCTCGGTGGAATAGGCACTTCGTACGTTGCTCCTACGACCGCTGGTCCGGCTTCAGCGTTGACTCTGGGTTCATTCATCGGATCGACCGATGTTTTCACCACCAGCTCAACCGCCACGAACTTCTTTGGGACCGGCACCGAATATCTCGGCATCCAGTTCGTCAACACGACTACCGCTGCCATAAACTACGGCTGGATTCAGTTCTCCACCACGGCGGCCGCGGGCTTCCCGGCCACGATCACTGGCTACGCCTACGAAAACACCGGCGGGTCCATCGCGGCAGGTCAGACCTCCGCCGTGCCCGAGCCGACGACCAACGCGGCCCTAGGCCTCGGCGCGCTCGCGCTGGGCGCGGTCGCCGTGCGCCGCATGCGCCAGAACAAGCAGACGGTTGCCTGATCGACCGACGCTTCGGTCTACGTCGCCGCGTGCGTTTTGCAATTCTGAGCCCGTGCGGATGGCCTAGCCATCCGCGCGGGTTTTTGCGTTGATACCGTGACTCTCCCTACCCTTAGCCAAACCTCATCCCATCGTGTGCTGCTCGTCGGCTGGGACGCCGCCGACTGGCAGGTCATCCACCCGTTGCTCGACGCCGGGCAGATGCCCCACCTCCAGCGCCTCGTCGAGGGCGGCGCGATGGGCAACCTTCACTCGCTCTCGCCGCTGCTCTCGCCGATCCTCTGGACGAGCATCGCCACCGGCAAGCGCGCCTTTGACCACGGTGTGCGCGGCTTCGTCGAGCCGCTGCCCGACCGTTCGGGCATCCGCCCGGTCGGCACGTTCACCCGCCACTGCAAGGCGCTGTGGAATCTCGTCACCCAGGGGGGCGGACGCTCGGTCGTCTGCGGCTGGCAGGCCAGCCACCCGGCCGAACCCATCGCCGGGGCGTTCGTTTCCAACGCCTTCGCCATCCCCTCCGCCGGTTCGACGCCGGATCGCTGGCCTTCTCCACCCGATGCGGTGCATCCGTCGACGCTCGCAGCAGAATTAACCGATTTGCGGGTTCACCCTGCCGAGGTCCGTCCCGAATGGCTCGTGCCGCTCGTGCCACGGTTGGCGGAACTGGACACGCGCGATCCCGCCGTCCGCGCCCGTCTCGGCACACTGGCCGCGCGGCTGGGGGAGGTGATCGGCACGCACGCCGTCGCCACCGATTTGCTCGCGCGGGAGGATTGGAACCTCGGGGCGGTGTACTACGAATGCATTGACCAGGTAGGGCACGACTTCATGCCTTTTCACCCGCCCCGCCTGCCGGAGGTTCCGGCGCACGAGTTCGAGCTTTACCGGGAGGTGATGGGTGGAGTCTATCGCTTCCACGACCAAATGCTCGGCGCGTTGGTCGAATTGGCCGGGCCGGAGGCATACGTCATGGTGGTATCTGACCACGGCTTCGAGTGCGGCCCGCGCCGCCCACGCGGCCCGGTGGAACCCGCGCACTGGCACCGTCCGCAGGGGATCTTCGTGCTGGGTGGCCCTGGGGTGCGCGCCGACACGACGGTCGAAGGTGCGAGCCTGCTCGACGTGGCTCCCACCGTCCTCGCGCTGCTCGGCTTGCCCGCCGGGGAGGACATGCCGGGCAAGGTGCTCGTAGGGGCGCTGGAACCTTCCACCGTGGCGGCGGTGCCAAAGCGGATTCCGTCGTGGGAGCAAGTCCCCGGCACGGATGGCCGCCTGCGCCCCGGCGCGGACGGCGGCGAGGAAGATCCGGCGGTTGCGCAGGCGCTCTTGCAGCAATTCGTCGCCCTGGGCTATGTCGAGGCTCCGGATGAAGATGCCCTGCGAGCGGTGGCACGGGCCGAGGCGGAAGCGGACTACAACGTCGCGGCTGCTCTCGGCGAGGCCGGCCGGGCGGTCGACGCAAAAAACCTCCTGGCCGGATTGGCCGCTCGTTTCCCGGATGAGCCGCGCTACTGGCGCAGCTTCGCGCAGATGTGCTTTGCGTCCAACACCCCCGAAGACGCCGCCGCCTGCCTCGCCGCCCTCGAACGCCTGGAACCGGCGGGAGCTTTCACGGCAGTTGTCCGCGGGTTGCTGGCGTGGTCGCGGGGCGATCTGGCGGCCTGCGCCGCCGCCTTGTCGGAGGCGGAGGCGGCGGCCCCGAACGATGCTCTGGTTCAGACTTACCTCGGCCGGCTGCACCTGCGCCGGCGTCTCTGGCCGGCCGCCGAGCGCGCCTTCCTCCGGGCATTGGCGCTGGACCCCGACCTCGCCGAAGCCCACTACGGCCTGAGCGTGGCGCTGCCCCGGCAGGATCGGGTGGAGGCGGGGATCGACCATGGGCTGCGTGCGGTCGGCCTGCGGCACGAATTTCCCGAAGCCCATTTTCAGCTTGGAGCCATTCTATCGCGCTTGGGCTGGTTCGAACGCGCGGCGCAGGCGTTCGAAATCACGCTGCGGCTGCGTCCCAGCTTCTTGCTGGCGCACCGCTACCTGGCACGCATCAACGCGCGCCTCGGGCGTTTGGAAACGGCCCGACGCCATCGGCAGGAAATTACCCGCTTGCAGGAAGCCCAAATCCTGCAACCGGCCGTGGATTGATCCCGTTTGAGTGCGATGGTCACGCTGCGGTTTGAAGCGCGGCTTTTTCCGTGGACGGCTCGTCCTTGGCCGTCCAGCGTTCCAGCATCGCTTGGAGTTCCCCGATCTTGAGCGGCTTGCTCATGTAATCGTCCATGCCGGCGGCCAGGCAGCGTTCGCGGTCGCCTTCGAGCGCGTTGGCCGTCAACGCGATGATAGGCGTGTGCATGCCGTTGGCGTTCTCGCGGCGGCGAATCTCGCGCGTCGCGCCGAAGCCGTCCATCTCGGGCATCTGGCAGTCCATCAACACCAGGTCGTAGGCGACTTTTGCCGTGGCTTCGAGGGCCTCCTGGCCGTTGGCCACGGCGTCGGCACGGTAGCCGATTTTTTGGAGCTGGCGGATGACGACCTTCTGGTTGACGTGGTTGTCCTCGGCCACCAGGACGTGCATGCCCTTGCCCTTGGGAGGGCGGGCGACGGGCTGGATGCGCCGCGTGTGCCGTTGGATCGGCTGCACCGCCTTGGCGGTGATCTGGCTGGCGAAGAGTTCGCGCAGGTGCGAACGCTTGACGGGCTTGTGCAGGCACGCGGCCACGTCGTTGCGCCCGCCGGTGGTGAACGTCGCCTTCTGCCCGGGGGCCAGCAGGAGGATGACGCGCGCCGGAGCCAGCATCGGGTCGTCCTTGATCGCGGCCGCGAGCGCCGGCCCGTCCAGGCCCGGCAGGCTCATGTCCGCGAGCACGAAGCCGCACGGCTTGCCGTCGGCCGCGAGCGCCTGGAGGGCAGCGAGCGCTTCCTTGCCGTCGGTGTGGGGATGGATCTCCATGCCCCAGGAACTGAGTTGTTCGCGCAACACCTCGCCCGTGCCGCTGGAACCGGCGATGAGCGTGCGAACCCCCGCGAAATTGGCGGGTGGCTCGGGGGTGTTCTCCTCGTCCACGAGCAGGATCGGCTGCTTAGCCAGCAGGATCGTGAACCAGAACGTCGCGCCTTGACCCGGGGCACTTTCCACGCCGATCTGGCCGCCCATGAGTTCTACCAACTGCTTGGAAATCGCCAGTCCCAGACCCGTGCCGCCGAACTTGCGCGTCATCGACCCGTCCGCCTGCACGAACGGCTGGAAAAGTCCCCGCACCGCCTCCTCGCTCAGGCCGATGCCCGTGTCGGACACCTGGACGCAGATCTGCGCGTCCTTGGGGGTTTCCTGGAGTTTGGCGACGTGGATAAGCACCTTGCCTTGGGGCGTGAACTTGATGGCGTTGCCCACCAGGTTGACCAGGATCTGCCGCAGCCGGCCCGGGTCGCCGCGCAACTGCCGGGGAACGTCTTCGAGCACGTGGCAGGCGAGGTCGAGCCCCTTGGCCTGCGCCTTCTCGGCCAGCAGGTCGATGGCTCCCTCCACGGTGGCTTGCACGTCGAGGTCGAGTTCCTCGAAGTCGAGCTTGCCGGCCTCGATCTTGGAGAAGTCGAGGATGTCGTTGATGATGGCCAACAGCGAGTCGCCCGAGGTGCGGATCGTCTCGATGTACTCGTGCTGCTCCTCGGTGACGGGGGTATCGAGGAGCAGACTCGTCATGCCGATGACCCCGTTCATCGGGGTGCGGATCTCGTGGCTCATGTTCGCCAGGAACTGGCTCTTGAGCGTGGCGCTGCGCAGGGCTTGGTCGCGCGCCTCGGCGAGTTCATTCTCGATCTGCTTGCGCTCGATGACCTGCTGGTGGAGCACGCGGTTGGTCTCGGTGAGCTGCGCCGTGCGATCCTTGACGCGAGCCTCCAGGTCCTCCTGCGCGCGGCGCACGGTTTCCTCGGCCCCCTTGCGCTCGGTGATGTCGGCGCTCGTGCCGATCCATTCGCGCACCCGGCCGTCGGGTTCGAGCACGGGCACGCCGCGCGTCAGGAAGTGCCGGTAGGAGCCGTCGGCCATGCGCAGGCGGTGTTCGTTCTCGTAGACGGTTTTGGTTTCCAGCGCCCAGCGCCAGAGGTCGGCGGCGTGTTCGCGGTCGTCGGGGTGGAAGGCGCTCATCCAGCCGTAGCCGGACATTTGCTCGAAGGTCTGGCCGGTGGCGGCGCGCCACTCGGGCAGGTCCTGGTTCATGCGGCACTCCGCGTCGGTCAGCCAGACGATCTGCGCGCTGGCGGCCACCAGCGAACGGTAGCGCTGCTCGCTGCGCAGGGCCGTCTCGCGAGCGCGCTTCTGGTCGTCGATATCGGTGGCCGTGCCAAACCACTGGACGATCTGGCCATCGGCGTCGCGCATCGGGCTGGTCCGGTTCAAGTGCCAGCGGTAGGCCCCGTCCTGGCCGCGGCGCAGGCGCACTTCCGTCTCGTGCGCCCGGCCTTCCAGGAGCGCCCGCCGGGCGGTTTCCAACGGCTCCTTGCGGTCGTCGGGGTGCAAGGCCTGGACCCAGCCTCCGTCGCGCGATTGCTCGACGGTCAGGCCGGTGTAATCGTGGAAGCGGCGGTTGAAATAGTCGATCTGGCCGTCGAGTCCGGCGGTCCAGACGATCTGCGGCAAGCTGTCGTTGGTGAAGCGGTGGCGCTGGACGCTGCGGGCGAGCTCCTCCTCGGTGCGGCGTCCGTCGTCGATCTGGCGTTTGAGCGCGCGGTTGGCGGTGCCGAGTTCGGCGGTGCGCTCGCGCACGCGGCTTTCCAGTTCGTTCTGGGCGGCGCGGAGTTCCTGTTCGACACGCTGGCGTTCGTTGATCTGGCGGGCGAGGTCGCGGTTGCTCTGGGCGAGTTGGGCGGTGCGTTCGCCGACGGCGCGTTCCACGCTGGAGCGCGCGTCCTCGATCTCCGCCTGCCGCTCCCCGAGCGCGTACATCCCCTCGTCGGCGCGCACGCAGGCAAAGATCAGGAACCCATCCTCGAAAACGACCCAGGCCATGTACTCCAGCCAGCGCCAGGATGTGTGGACGCCGGCCGCGCCGTAGATCGACTGCGGCCAGTACATCCCACGCAGGAACTGGTCCAACGCCGCAACCACCGACGCCGTGACCAACACCCGCCAGTCGCAATAGTACGCCAGGAAGGCCAGCGAGCCGAAAATGTGAAAGTACACCTCCGTCCGGTCGCCCGACAGATGGATGAGCAGCGCGGAGAACAGCATCTGCGCGGCAGCAACCACGTGGCGGGTGAAAGGCCAGGCTGGCTTCCGAAAGACGAAAAACATCGGAACGCCCGCAAACACCGCGCCGACCACGGCCGCCGTCAGAATCTCCACGCTCAACCCACCAGCGTGCGCGATGGGCGTGCGCGGGCCGCACCACCACGCGACGGCGATGCCGGCCAGCCATTGCAGAACGAAGAGCACGGTGAACATCCGGCCGCCACGGCGCGACGAGGCTGCACGCTCGATCCGGTAGAGCTGTTCGCTGCGTTGCTTGATGAAGGCGGTATCTGCTTGCATGGGTCCACGCGGGGGGAGAA
This sequence comes from uncultured Chthoniobacterales bacterium, assembly GCA_964245885.1. Classification (GTDB taxonomy): domain Bacteria; phylum Verrucomicrobiota; class Verrucomicrobiia; order Chthoniobacterales; family SZAS-18; genus CAHJWO01. The sequence goes on from CAXTOX010000027.1 coordinate 14,231, forward strand.
AACGCCCCATGCCCACGTGTCTACGAAACAGCAAGCATAAGCCATTCCAGAAGGAGCCGAGATCCAAGATCCAAGACACAAGGCAGAAAACGGGAACGGGAGGTGCGGAATGCTCCCTTTGTCTCACCCTCCGGTCTTCCTTGGATCTTGGATTTTGATCCTTTTGCGTTTCCACTTGCCTGCTTATCCACGTTGCCTAGATTGCTGGCGATGGTTCCTGCCGTTGCTCCTGACGCTCCCCCTGCCCAGGCGTCGGCACCCCCCGGGTCGGGCCGCTCGCTCTACCTGGAAACCTTCCGCTGGATGCTCCTCGCCCGCACGTTGGAGGAGAAAATCGCCAGCCTCTACCGCGCGGGCAAAATCAACGGCGGCGTGTTCCTCGGCACCGGCCAGGAGGCGCTCAGCGCGTCGCTCGGCGTGTCGTTGCGCAAGGGCGATTTCTTCGGTCCGCTCATCCGCGACATGGCCGGCCGGCTGGCGTTCGGCGAACCCGTCATCGACTCGCTGCGCACGTATCTCGGCTCTCCGCTCGGCCCCATGCACGCCCGCGATGGCAACATCCACCGGGGCCGTCCGCGCGAGGGCATCTTCGCGATGGTCAGCCACCTGGGCACGATGGTCTCCGTCGTCGCCGGCGCGCTGATGGCCCGGCGTTTGCGCGGGCGACTGGACGGCATCGTCGGTGCGACCAGCATCGGCGACGGCGGCACCTCGACGGGAGCGTTTCACGAAGGCATGAACATGGCGGCGGTCGAACGGCTGCCGCTCGTCGTCCTCGTGGCGAACAACCAGTACGCTTACTCGACCCCGACGCGGCGGCAGTACGCGTGCCATGACCTCCTCGACCGCGCCGCCGGGTACGGCTTCGCGGGACATGCGGTGGATGGAACCGACCTCGGGGCCTGCTTGGAAACCGTGCAAAACGCGGTCGCGGCGGCGCGCGACGGGAACGGTCCGCAGATGGTCGTCGCCAATTTGCTGCGCCTCACTGGCCACGGCGAGCACGACGACGCGTCGTACATGGACCCGAGCCTGCGCGCGTCTGCGGTGGGCGGCGATTGCCTCAAGCTGGCGCGGCAGCAAATCCTGACGCGCGGTTGGGCCGAGACGGCCGACCTCGACGCTTGGCGGGCGAAGGCCGTCGCCCAGATCGACGCCGCCGTTGCCACCGCGCAGGCCGAAGCGCCGCCGGACCCGGCCCGCGAGGATTGGACCGCGCTGAGCACGCGCGAATTGTCAGACAACCCGGCCTGAGCGGTCGTCTGTGGGCCTGATCGCCCGCTTTGTTTCCCTCTCATGAGCGTGACCTATCTCGAAGCCATCCGTGAGGCGCAGGCACGCGCGCTCGCCCGTGACGAACGCGTGTTCATCTATGGGCAGGACGTGGGGGCGTTTGGTGGGGCGTTCAAGGCGACCAAGGGTTTGGCGAAGGAATACCCGGAGCGCGTGCTGGATTCGCCCATCAGTGAAGACGCGCAGATCGGCATGGCCATCGGAGCGACCATCGAAGGCATGCGGCCCATCGTGGAAATGCAATTCGCCGATTTTTCGAGCGTCGCGTTCAGCCAGATTGTCAACCAGGCCGCCACGCAATTTTGGCGCACGCAGGTGCCGTGTCCGCTCGTCGTGCGTCTGCCCAGCGGCGGTACGGCGGGCGGCGGTCCGTTCCATTCGCAGAGCATGGAGGCGGTGTATGCGCACTACCCGGGGTTGGTCGTGATGACCCCGGCCACCGTGGAAGACGCTTACCACCTGTTTCTCGCCGCGGTGGAGATCGAGGACCCCGTGATTTTTTGCGAGCACAAGCTGCTCTATTACCACCTGAAAGCGGAGGCTCTGCCCACAAGCGACCGGTCCCCGCTGCCGGTGGGCAAGGCGAGAATCGCGCGCGCCGGACGCGACCTCACCGTGGTCACGTACAGCGCGATGGTGCAGGAGGCGCTCGCGGCGGCGGAAACCCTCGCCGCCGACGGCATCGAGATCGAGGTCGTGGACCTGCGCACCGTCAAGCCGCTCGATACCGGGACGGTTCTTGCCAGCGTCGCGCGCACGGGCCGCCTGCTGGCGGTAGGCGAGGCGATGCCTTGGGGCGGAGTCACGGCGGAAGTCGTCTCCCGCGTAGCGCAGGAAGGGTTTACTCTGCTCGACGCCCCACCCCGCCGGCTCAACGCCCGCGATACTCCCGTACCCTTTCACCCGCAGCTCTGGCAGGCGCACCGGCCGGGTGCCAAGGCCATCGTGGCCGCCGTGCGCGAGATGGCCAAATTCTAATTCTTCTCCCCCATGTTCCCGACGCGCGTTCCGATCATCATGCCCCAACTCGGCGAGTCCATCGCCGAGGCCACCGTGGTCAACATCGCGGTGAAAAAAGGCGACCACGTTGCGGCCGACCAGGAAATCATCGAGGTTGAGACCAACAAGGCTCTCTTGCAGGTGGCGACTCCCTGCGCGGGCGAGATCGTCGAACTGACCGCCGAACCCAAGGAGACCTACGCGGTCGGCACGGTGCTCGGCTACATCGAAGCCGTGCCCGAGGAAATCGACCGCCTCGGCCTCCAGCCCACGGAAGTCGGTGGCGACGACCTCATGCCGGAAGTGGAACCCGGCCAGCCTGCGCCCGCCGACCACGAGGAAACTCCCGTGCCCGTGCCATTGCTCGCGGAAACGGATGGTTCCGCCCGGATACCCGCGTTCGCCAAGCAGCCCGGCACCGGCGGCCAAGGGGCGGGTGGGTTGCCGGTCCCGGCGGCTTTGGGCGGCGCAGGGTTTCTCTCGCCTCGGATGAAGGCGCGTTTGAACGAATTCGGCTTCCAGGCGGCGGACCTCGCCGGACTGGCGGGCACCGGAGCGAACGGCCGCGTGACCGTCAGCGATCTGGAAAAATTTCTGGCAGACCTCGAAACCCGTTCGCCCGAGCCGGCCCCTGCGATGCGCGTGGCGGTGGGCGACGCGATGCGGCGGAGCTGGTCCCGTCCGTTGGCAACGGTCGGACGGCCTGTGGGCCTCGACGCGCTGCTCGCCCACCGCAAAAACCAGCCTGACCCGAAACCGGGCATCGTGCTCTACGTGATCCGGGCGCTCGCGCTGGCCTTGGCGGAAGACCGCACCGCCGCGAGCCGGTTGGTCGGCAAACGGCTGATCCCGGCGGCTTCGATCGACATTGGTTTTGCGGTGGAGACAGATGGTGGCTTGGTGGTGCCCGTGTTGCGCGGTGCGGATCAGACTCCGATCACCGAACTGAACACGCGTTACCAGGAGCTGGTCGTGGCCGCGCGCAAACGCCAGCTTCCTCCCGGAACGAGCGGCAACGCGGCGGCGTCCGTGACAAACTTCGGCACCTTCGGTCTGACGTGGGCAACCCCGCTGCCGCTGCCCGACGAAACGCTCATGCTCGGCCTCGGTGCAGGGCAGCGCGTGCCGAGTTGGGACGAGGAGAAAGGAGTGTTCGTGCCGGTGACGGAAGCAGAGGTCACGCTGAGCTTCGACCATCGCGCGCTCGACGGCGGCGGCGCGGGCCGACTGCTCGCGCACGTCGCGCAACTGCTCGCGCAGGTGGAGAAGCTCTGAGGAGAAACTTGCTGTGCCTCTGCTGCTGCTGAGGAAAGTCGGCGGTTGACTCAGACACGCGGTGTTCCAACTGCTGATCCGGCGAGGTACTGAGGCGCTTGCGCCTCTCGCTCCGAAACCACTCCGGCTTGCTGGATATCACGCGGCTGGCCATCGATCAAGGCCAACCCCGTGATCGACTCCCCGCTGCCACGGGGGACGGTTCCGCCTGAGGCAAGATGCCGTAAGAATGAGGAATGATCCATGCCGGCCAGCCAAGCGGCTTGGTCAACGGTGAAAATTTCCTCGATGCAAAGTCCGATTGCAAGGGCGCGGCGGGTTTCTTCGGTGGTTAGCAGATCGAGAAATGGACCTAGTTCTTCTGGAACGTCGGCACCAAGCAGTGGGAGTAAGCGTGAAGAAGGTGCTGTGAACATGCGCTTATTAATGACAGCAGTTATTGCGCCAGCATAGATGTCAAACCTTGCTAGTCTCCCCGACAAAGCCAAGGGATTTCCTGTTGGAAATTAAATCAGCGGCTCTCTGGTAGCAGGCTTACAGAGCGTCAAACGCTATTCGGTTAGTCATCACTCGAGATACCACCCGAAGATGCACCCGTTCCCACAAGAGAGCTTTTGACTTTGCGGCGGATTCCGGGAAAGATGGCAGTCAGTGGCAGCACAGAACACTTCCCCGGATTTTGACGCCGTGATCATCGGCGGCGGCCCTGCTGGCAGCACCGCAGGCGCGTACCTCGTGCGGGCGGGCTTGCGGGTGCTCATCGTCGAGAAAGAGCGTTTCCCGCGCTTCCACATCGGCGAGTCGTTGATGCCGGTGGCCAACGCAATCCTGCGAGAAATCGGCGCTTGGGAGAAGGTCGAGCGCATGGGCTTCGTGCCCAAACACGGCGCGGAGTTCCACGTCGGCAACCGCAGCGTGCCGCCCCGGCACGTCGAGTTCGCCAAGGGCCTCGTCCCCGGCCTGGACTACACGTACCAGGTCGAGCGATCCCGGTTCGACCAGCTTTTGCTTGAACACGCCGCCGAACTCGGCTGCGTCGTGCGCCAGGAAACCCGCGCCACGGCCGTGCAGCCGCGCGGACCCGGCGGCCGGGGCGGCTACGAGGTCACGCTGCTGCCAACCGGCAGCCAGGATGGCGCGCCGGGCGAAACGCTGCGTTGCGCCTACCTCGTGGACGCCAGCGGGCGCGATCATCTTTTTCCCAAGCCCGTCAAGTCCGCGCCCGCGAACCCCGACCTGAACAAACGGGTCGCTATCTACAGTCACTTCCGGGGGGTGAAGCGCGCGGCCGGCAAGGCGGGCGGCAACATCCTGATCGTCCGCCACGAAGACGGCTGGGGCTGGCTGATCCCCCTCGACGACGAGCGCACCAGTGTCGGCGTGGTCACAACGGTCGAACGGATGCGCGGGGCGCGGCTGAAGCCCGAGGCGATGTTCCGCCAGATCGTCGCCGGGTCCGAGCGGATGGACCGCGCGATGGAGGACGCGGTGCCCCTGTCGCCGTTCCACGCGGCGGCGGATTACAACTACCGGGCGCGGACTTTTTGCGGCCCGCGGCTCGCGCTGGTGGGCGACGCCGCATGTTTCCTGGACCCGATGTTCTCCACCGGCGTGTTCCTCGCCCTGCTTTCGGCCAAACTGGCTACGGAAGAGATCATCCGGGCACACCAGCGCGGCGGCGCGGCGCTGTCTTTCCTCCAACGGCGGCGGTACACGCGCCGGTTGACCAACAACGTTTCCGCGCTGGAGAAGCTGGTGCTCGCGTTCTACGACAACGCGAGTTTCTCCGTGTTCATGGAGCGCAAGGCTCCGTTGCGCATGATCCCGGCGATCAATTCGCTCGTGGCCGGGCACTCCGATCCGCCATGGCCGGTGCGTTGGCGGTACTGGCTGTTCCTGCTCGTCTGCCGCCTCCAGCGGTGGCGACCGGTCGTGCCGGCGGTCAACCTTGCGGGGAAGGGCCCGCTTGCCCCGTCGCCCGCCGACGCTCCCTCCATGACCGAGGTTGCCGGTTAGTTCGATGGCAACCAAGGTCCTTTTCGATACGGACATCGGATCAGACATCGACGATGCCGTGGCGCTGGCTTACCTGCTGGCGAACCCGGACTGCGAACTGCTCGGCATCACGACGGTCACCGGCGACACGTACGCCCGCGCCTGCCTCGCCTCTGCCCTCTGCAAAGTCGCGGGCAAAACCGTGCCGATCTACCCCGGCCGGGAGCAACCACTCGTCGTCGCGCAACGCCAGCCGGACGTTCCGCAGGCCGCCGCGCTCGACCGGTGGGAGCACGGGGTCCAGTATCCGCAGGGCGCGGCGGTCGATTTTCTCTCCCGTACCATCCGGGCGTACCCGGGCGAGGTGGTCCTGCTCGGCACCGGACCGATGACCAACCTCGCCGCGCTTTTCGCGGCCGACGAGGGCGTCGCTGCGCTGCTCAAATCGCTCGTCCTCATGTGCGGAACCTTTTCCAACCGCGTGCCCGGTTTACCCCCGACGGAGTGGAACGCCGCCCTGGACCCCGATGCCGCCGCCATCGTCTACGCTGCGCGGCCGGCAGTGCATCGTTCGGTCGGGCTGGACGTGACCACGCAGGTTGCGATGCCGGCCGATGCCGTGCGCGCCCAATTTCGCCAGTCCGCCCTGCTGCGGCCCGTGCTGGATTTCGCCGAGGTATGGTTTGAAAAAGCGGACAAGATCGTGTTTCACGATCCGCTGGCGGCGGCGACGATCTTCGACGATGCGCTCTGCGGTTACGAACGCGGACTCGTGGAGGTGGAACGGCAGTGCGAACACCTGGCCGGCCTGACCCATTGGAAGCCCGCCAGCGACGCGCCGCACGAGGTGGCTCTGACCGTGCGGCCGGAAGCGTTTTTCGAGCACTACTTTTCGTTCTTCCCGGCCAGCTAGGCCGCGTTGGGCGCGTCGTCGGCCGTCATTTCCAGGACGGTCGCGTCGCCCCCGGCGAGGAGCGTGCCGGCAGCATCTTCCACCCGTCCCTCGAACCGGATCAGACCGCCGGGGCCGGGTGGCTCGCCGCCACCTGCCACGGTAACTACGAGAATTTCGCCGACCGGCAGCGAACGCACGCGCAAGCCGAGCCGGCGGCTGCCGAGCAACAGCCCCCGTGCCGCCCGCACATGCGTCCCGCCGGAGGCGAGTTGCGTCAGCGCGTAGTGAACAGCCGCAGCCTGCGCGATGAGTTCCAGACCAAACGCCACCGGCACCTCGCCACCGCAGGCGCGTGCGAATGCCTCGTCAAAGATGGTCTCGCAAATGGTTTCGCCTGGCGCGTGCGCCCGCACGGCACGGAGCAGGAGCATGGGCGGCCGGTGGGGCAGCAGTTCGCCGGGAGCGGGAAAATTCGACGGCATGACGCTTTCTAGACCGAATTGAGCCTATCGCAAGGGCCGTTGCACGATCCCACAGCGGACGCACCCGCCGACGCGTCTCCGCCAGTGCAGTCCACGCTATCTTGCCAGCACCTCGCGGAGGGTCTCCGCCAAGCCGTCCACATGCTCGGTGATGCTTGCCAGATGGCTTCCGGCGAGTTCACGGGTGTCCAGGTTCGGCAGATGCCGGCCCCATTCCCGGACCACCGACTCCCCGGCGAGGTCGTGCGAAAGCAACAACGTCGTCGGCCCTGAAAACGTCTTCACCTCATAACCGCCCTCCGCCCAAAGGAACACCAGCGGCATGTCCCAGCGGGGGTTGAACCACGAGCCATCCTTCCCCGAACCACCCCGGTCGCGCGGCGCGAGGTCTGCCACCGCGGGGGCTGTCGATGGCGTCTCGCCCGGAGACACCGGGAGAAAACGCCCTGACACCCGCCGTACCAGGCCTGCAACCCGTCGACGCAGAATTGCGAGTTGTTCGTGGACACCCAACTCTCTCCAGCGGTTGAACCGCTCCACCAGGAAGTGCCACCGGCAAAAATGATAAAGCTGCCGCGCAGGGTCCCAACCTTGCCAGCGGCCGAGAAGTTCGGCCAACCGCCGCAGCCGCCGGGAACGGCGGTTGCGCGCGGTGGCGTCGATGAGGAGCAACCGCTCGACGGCTTCGCCCTCGGCGGCGAGTTGCCGGGCGACGGCATGGGCAACCAACCCGCCCAGACAAAACCCGCCGATGATGTACGGCCCGTGCGGCCGGACGACACGAATCGCGCGCAGGTGCCGGTCGGCCATGGCCTCGACGCCCGGGAGTTCGCGCCAGGCGGTCACGTCGGCGGGCGGGATCGCGTAGAAAGGCTGCTCCGGACCCAACCGGCGCGAGAGCTTCATGCAATAATAACCGCCGCCGGTCATGTCGCCGTGCAGGTAGAAGATCGGCGTCCGGGAACCTTTTTCCTGAACGGGGATCAACTCCGGCGGCGGTCCGTCGCCGCCGTGCTGGAGGAGCGCATCCGCGAGACCTTCGATCGTCGCTTGCCGGAACAGAGTGGCCGGCAGCAGCTTCCGGCCGCAAAGCTCCTCGACGCGGTAGAGCATCCGGATGGCGAGGAGCGAGTTGCCGCCGAGAGCGAAGAAATCGTCGTGGATGCCGAAGCGCGGTACGTCGAGCAGTTCCTGCCAGAGATCGATGAGCTGGAAGTGGAGCGTCAGGTAGGGCTCCCCCGCCCCGGCGGCCGGCCCGGACGGCAGCGAATCAGTCGGGGTCGGCAGACACGCTTCGTCCAGGTAGCCGGCTGGAGTGACGGGAAGTTTTTCCACCCGCACGTAAGCCGTGGGGAGCCATTCTTCCGGCAACCGCTCGCGTAGGAACGCCCGGAGTTGCTCCGGGCTGACCAGCGCGGCCGGTGCGCCGTCGCTTTGGAACCAGGCCGCCAGTTCGGTGCGCGTTCCGTCCGGCCGAGGCCTTACCAATGCCTCCCGGACGTGCGGATGCGCGGCGAGCGCCCGCTCGACCGCCCGGGTGTCCACGCGCTGGCCGCCGACGAAGGTCTGCGCGCGCAACCGGCCCAGCCATTCCACCGGTCCGTCCGCCCGACGCACGCCGAGGGCTCCCGTTCGGAACCCGCCCGCCGGTTGGTCGGGCGCGTGGAGGCAGATCTCGCCCGCCACTCCCGACGGCGTCTCCTCGCCGTGGCGGTTCACGATGCGCAACCAGACACCCGTCCGCGCGCGGTGCCCAGCCGCATCGGCACCGTTCCCTGCCGGTTCAAAGAATCGCTCCACCCACTCCGCGTCCGACCGCGGCAGCCGCCCACGCGGGGCGTGCAGCACGGTCGACGACGACTGCACCGGCGCGAGCGGCAGCCGCCGGACCGGCGTCTCCAAACCGGCCGGCGCGGCTACCGCCACCAGAAATGCCTCGTAATCCGCCAACGCCCGATCCACGGTGGCGGCTTCGAACAAATCCGCGTTGTACTCGATGCTCAAGCGCACCCCCGCCGCGTCTTCGATCACGCTCGCGTCCCACTCGTACATCGCGCCGCCGCTCGCCGGGTCCTGCGGCAGCAGTTCCAGGTCGGACAGGCGCACCGGTTGGAGAAAGGCGCTGGCGTAAAGAAAGTTGACCTGGAAGCGGCGTGTTTGCAGTTCCTCGATCAGCCTCTCAAACGGAGCCTCCGCGTGCTCGAACGCGCCGAGCACGGTCAGCCGGGTGCAGGCAAGCAGTTCCCGAAAAGTCGGGTCGCTCGAGAGATCGACGCGGAGCAGGAGCGGATTGACAAACAAACCCACCAGCCCCTCGATCTCCGCACGGCTGCGGTTGGCTGACGGCGTGCCGATGACGATGTCCTCGCCGCCGCCGGCGTCGTAGCGGGAAAGCAGGGCCGTGAACGCCGCCAGGTAGAGCATGTACGCGCTCGCGCCCTCGCGGGCGGCGAGCGTCTTGAGCGAGGCCGCCAGGTTGCCGGGCAGCCGCCGCCAGCAGGTGCCGGCCGCCGCGACACGCGTCCGCGAAGCCGCGCCGCGCGGGCGGTCGGCGGGCAGGTCGAGCACCGGCAGCGTACCGGCGAGTTTTTCCCGCCAATAGGCCAGATCAGCGTCGAAACCTCCCGCCGCCGCGCGGTCCTGCTGCCATTGCGAAAAATCGGCGAATTGGAGCGGGAGCGGTGGCAACGGCGACGGTTTGCCGTGCGAAAACGCCTCGTAGAGCGCGGCGAACTCGCGCAGGAGGACGCCGTTGCTCCAGCCGTCGCAGATGATGTGGTGCAGGGTGAAAAGTAGGGTGTGCTCCACCGGGCTCACGCGAACGAGAAGGACGCGGCACAGCGGACCCCGCGCCAGGTCGAAGGATCGTGCCGCCTCCTCGACCGCCAAGTGGCCGGGAACGTCGGTACGTTCAGCCGCCGGGAAGTCGCGCACGTCCACCAACGCCACCCGCACGGCCAACCCCGGGGCGATGATCTGGCAAAGCTCGCCGCCCTCGTACTGGAAGGCTGTCCGCAACGCCTCGTGACGGTCGGCGAGGGCGTTGAACGCTCGTTCCAGCGCCAGGAGGTCCAGGCGTCCGCGCAGGCGCACGGAGACGGCGGTGTTCAGGGCGGGGTTGCCCCCCGGCGCGAGCTGGTCGAGCAGCCAGAAACGCTGTTGCGCCGCCGTGGCCGGAAAAACAAAGACCTCGTTGTCCGCCGTTGCGGGCACCGTTAATGGCTGTGTACCAATGGATTCTTCGACCAGGGGTGCAATCATATTACGACGTTGCCCGCACCTCTCCTGCCAAAGCAGAAGACGCGCCCTCCGTCGGGGAATTTACCAGCCTCCGCCGAAAATGGTCAGAAGATTTTTCGACAAAGGCAACCGCTTGAGGTCAGGTTGCCGTCCCGAGACGCACGGGAAGCGATGTCCGCCGCAGGCGTCGTCCCCTTCAACCCCGGTCGCCGACCAGCGAGGAACGCCGCGTCCGCCGCCCATCACGCGAGACCGCCACGATGGCTGGCGTCCCGGCAGGGTCGGCCGCGGTGGAAGCTCCCGCCGGTTCCGGCGGATGCGGCGGGGCGTCGTCGTCGGAACTGCCGAGTACGCGCGCCATCGCGGCGGGGTGGTTCTCCCGCAACGAGGCTGCCAAAGCTGCCACCGTGGGTGCTTCAAAGACGACCACCAGCGAGAGGGGTTCACCGCCGAGCAAGTCGCGCAACCGGTTGACGGTCCGCAGTCCGAGCAGGGAATCACCGCCCAATTCGAAGAAGTTGTCGTGCACGCCGACACGCTCTAAGCCGAGCACCGCCTGCCAGATCTCCGCCAGGCGTCCTTCCAGGGCGTCACGCGGTGCCACGTGGCCGGCAGCCGGTTCCTCCCGCGAGGAAAAATCCGGTGCGGGCAACGCCGGGTGGTCCACCTTGCCGTTGGGGGAAAGCGGCAGACGATCCAGCGCGACGAATGCCGCCGGGGTCATGTACTCGGGCAGGGAGGCCCGCGCCGCCGCGCGCAAACGGGCGGTCAGGCCCTCGCGGTCTTCCGGCGCGGCAACCACGTAGGCGACGAGCCTTCGGATGCCCGGCTGGTCCTCACGCGCCAGCACCACGCTCTCCTTCACGCCGGGCTGCCGGCTGAGCACCGATTCGATCTCGCCGAGTTCGATGCGGAACCCACGGACCTTCACCTGGTGGTCCAGCCGGCCCAGGCAGACGAGCCGGCCATCCGGCAGCCACCGGGCGAGATCGCCGGTGCGATAGAGACGCGCACCCGGCCGACCGCTGAACGAATCGTCGATAAACTTGTCGATAGTTTGTTGAGGATTGTTGAGATAACCGCGTCCGACCTGCGCACCGCCGATGTGCAGTTCGCCCGGCACGCCCACCGGCACCGGCTGGCCGCGCCGGTCGAGGAGGTAAATCTGCGTGTTCGGCAAAGGCCGGCCGATGGGGACGATCCGCGCGCCGTCGTCGTCGCGCGGGCAGGGTCCGCAGGTCACCTGCACGGCGGCCTCGGTGGGACCGTAGAGGTTGTGGAGCTGCACCGCCGAATCGCGGAACACCTCATGGAAACGCCGGGTCACCTCCCACGGCAACGGCTCGCCGTTGCAGCACACCCAGCGCAGGGTCCGGCAGCGTGCCGGGAGATTTTTCTCTTCCAGAAAAACGGCCAGCATCGACGGGACGAAGTGTGTGAACGTGACGCCTTGCTCCGCGATGGTCCTGGCCAGATAATCGCTGTCCGCGTGCAGGCCCGGACGCGCCATCACGATGGCGGCTCCCGCGATCAGCGGCGCGAAGAACTCCGGGACCGACAGGTCGAAGGAAAACGGCGTCTTCTGGAAGATGCGTTCGCCCGGACCAAACCCATAAGTGTCCGCCACCCAGCGCATGCAGTTGCAGACGTTGCGGTGGGTGAGCATCGCTCCCTTCGGCCTCCCCGTGGAACCGGACGTGTAGATCACGTACGCCAGTTGGTCGGGCAGGATTTCAACCGCGGGCGTCTCCTCGGACTCCGCTGCGATAGCGGGCCAGTCCGCATCCAGCCGGATCACGCGTGCACCGTGCGCGGGCAGACGGTCAGTAAGACGCTCCTGGGTCAGCAACACGGGAGCCGCCGCGTCGGCCAGCATGTACGCCAGCCGCTCCGCCGGGTAGTCCGGGTCGAGCGGCACGTACGCCCCGCCGGCCTTGAGCACGCCCCACATGGCGACAACCATCTCGACCGAGCGCTCCAAGCACAACGCTACGAGCGTTTCAGGGCCGACGCCGTTTCGGCGGAGATGGTTGGCAAGCTGGTTCGAGCGGCTTTCGAGCTGCCGGTAGGTGAGCGTTTCCCCTTCGGAGAGCAACGCCGGGGCGTCGGGTGTGCGTTGCGCCTGCGCGGCAAACAGACCCGGCAAGGTTTCATCGGACCCACAGGAATCATAGGTCCGATTCCAGTCGCGTAAAATCCGCTGTTGTTCCGCGGCGTCGAGCAGCGGCAGCGACCAGACCGGGGCATCCGGCTCGCGCACCATCCCGTCGAGGAGCGTGCGGTAGTGGCCCAGCCAGCGCACGACGGTTTCGGCGTCGTAGAGGTCGCGGTTGTAGTCGCATTCGCAGTAGAGCGCGCCGTCTTTTTCGGCGACGTTCATGTGCAGCTCGAACATCGCCGTGTCGTGTGGATTGCGGTACGGCACGCCTTCCGTCAACAACTCGATCGCCAACCCATCCTTGAGCTCCCGCTGGAACTTGCCACTCTCGTAGTTGAAGAACACCTGGAACATCGGTGACCGGCTCGGGTCAGGGCGCACGCAGAGTTTTTTCAGCAGATGGCCGAAAAAGTAGTTCTGGTGCTCGTTAGCCGTGAGGACGAGGTCCTTGTTCGCGGCGAACAACTCCGCGAACGTCGTCCCCTCGCCCGCCCGGCTGCGCAGCGGCAGGACGTTCGTCGTGTTGGCGAACAACCACTCGCCGCCCGACAGCGAGCGCGCCTCGCCCTCGTACGCCACGCCGACGGTCAGATCGTCCTGCCCGCTGAGGCGGTGCAGGAGCGTGCCGAACGCGTACAGCAACACCATGAACAGCGACCCGCGCCGCGCCGCCGCGACCTTGCGCAACGAGGCGGCGAGTTCGGGCGGCAGCGTCACCACCACGCGCCCGCCGTGGTGCGTGCGCAACGACGGACGCGGCCGGTCGGCGGGCAGTTCCAGCGTCGGCACGCCGCCCTCGAATTGCGCCAGCCAGAAAGGCTCGTCGTCGTCCTCCGTGCGCGCGGCTTCCTCCGTGCGCCAGCGCACGAACCCGGAGAGTTGCATGGCCGGTTCCAGCGTCGGCGCACAGCCGGTGTGTTCTGCCTCGTACAGCGCGCAGAGATCCTCGAAAAACACCCAGTACGACGGACCGTTGCCGAACAGGTGATGGAAGGTCAGCACAAGCAGATGCCGCTCGGCTGCCAGCCGCACCGCGACCGCACGCAGCAGCGGACCGCGCTCGAAGTCGAACGCCGTGCGCTCAATCCCCGCCAGCGCGTCCGCGAGGCAGCCGGGATTGTCGGAAAGGTCGATCAGCGGCACGTTGACGATCATGGCCGGGTGGATGACCTGTGACTCACCGTCGGGTCGGACCAGTGCGCGCAACGCCTCGTGGCGGTTGACCGCCGCCTGCAACGCGCGCTGGAGCGCGTCGGTGTCGAGCGGGCCGCGGAGTTCGAGCGTGGTGGACTCCTGGTAGGCGCGCAGGGCGTTCTCGTCGGTTTGGCCGAGCACCCACAGGCCGCCTTGCGCCTCGGTCAGCGGCAGGGTGCGTTCGACCGGCGGCGCGGGGGCATCGGCATAGCTCGCGCGCAGCCGGTCCAGCGCGGGCAGGCTGGCGAGCACGACATCGGGGTTCACGCCGAAGTCGATGAAGCAGCCGATCTCGTCTACGCCAATCTCGCGCAGACGGTCCACGACGGCGGCGCAGGATTCCGGCGAGCCGATGAGCGCCTTGCCCTGCGCGTAGTCGTTAAAGGATTTGTCGAGCAGGTATTCGAGGTCTTCCGCCGCCATGTCGACGCTCTGGCCGTTCTGGCTTTCGAGCCGCTTCTGACTGTTGTCGAGGAACGAGCGGAGGTATTCCTTGAGCGGTCCACGCGCACGCTCCCGGGCGGCGTCGGCATCGTCGCCGACGAACGTGTGGACCAGGATCGTGACGTGCCCCTTCGCCGGGTCGTGCCCGTGCCGGGCACGCGCTTCGCGGTACTTGGCAATCTTGGCGGCGACTTCTTCGACGGTCTGGTTCATGAGGTAGCCAAGGACGCCGACGCCGAGCTCGCCCGCCTTGACGAACGATTCTTCGTGGATGCACGTCAGCCACACGGGAAGCTGCCCTTGCACCGGCAGCGGGAACAATTTCACGTCGAAGTCCGCCCCCGCCCCGGCGCGCATCGGCAGCGATTCGCCGCGCCAGAGTTTTTGGATGGTTTGAATGTCTTCCAGACAGATTTCGCGGCGGCGCTCGAAGCGTTCGGGCGCGAAGATGAAGTCGTTCGGGTGCCAGCCGGTGGCGATGGAGATGCCGACCCGACCGTGGGAAAGGTTATCCACGAGCGACCATTCCTCCGCCACGCGGACCGGATGGTGCAGCGGCAGCACGACGCTGCCGCCGCGCAGGGCGATGCGCTCGGTGTCACGCGCCAGGGCGGCGGCGAGGAGGGAGGGATTCGGCGAGAACCCGCCCACGGCGTGGAAGTGGCGTTCCGGCAGCCACACGGCGGTGAAACCGTGCTGGTCCGCGAACCGCGCGCTTTCGAGGATGAGGCGGTATTTGTCCTCGTAATACGCGGCCGGATAATTTCCGAAGTAGTACAGCGAGAACGCGAGAGGTTTCGCTGCGATCGCAGCATTCGTTTGAAGGCAGGGTTGCCTCTCCGAGGCAATCCTGTTGTTTCTGGAAAGCGTCTGGCCAAGGGCACGCTCATCCAAGCCAGATTTGGATTGCCTCGGAGAGGCAACCCTACCTTGTGGGATGGCAGCTTGCGCTGCCTCGCCCGGCAAGAACCCGCCCGCCTGCATCTCGCGCACGCTGTCCTTGAACGCCGCGACGATGAACGCCACGTCCGCTTCCGTGTGCGCCGTGGACAGGAAGCACGGCCGACCTTCCCAAATATGTATCCCCCGCGCCCGCAGGTGGAAGTACAGCAGGCTGCCAAACTTGATCTCGTCGTCGAAATGCGGGTAGAACAGCGACGCGAAGTTCTCCAGGTGCAGCGGCACACCGCTCTCCACAAAGAAGCGGTTCAACTCGCCCACCATCTCGGCCGCGCGCGCGCTGAGTTCGCGCTGCAAGCCCGCGCCTTCGCGCTTGAGATGGTTCAGGATCGCCCAAGACGCCGCCATCGTCAGCGGATGACGGATGTACGTGCCCGCGAAGAACGTCACGCCGACCTCCGGGAACGACCCGTCGCCGTACTGCCACGCGCCGCCGTCGAGCGCGTCCATGTACTCGGCCTTGCCCGTGATCGCGCCGACTGGCAAGCCGCCGCCCATGATCTTGCCCCAGGTCGCGAGGTCCGCCTGCACGCCGAAGTACGCTTGCGCCCCGCCCGGATGGCAGCGGAAACCGGTGATCACCTCGTCGAAGATCAACGCGCAACCCGCCTGCGTGGCAATTTTGCGCACCGCATGGAGGAACTCGCGCGGCTGCAAGTCCGGCCGGCGGCTCTGGACGGGTTCAACTAATATCGCGGCGAGTTCGTGCGCGTGGGCGCGCAGCAGTTCCAGCCCTTCGGCGGTGCCATAGTCGGCGACGAGCACGTCCCGGACGATGTGCTCGGGGATGCCCGGCGCGACCGGCGCGCTGCGGCGTTCGCCGTCGACGACGTTGGCGCGCACGAGCACCTCGTCGTTGATGCCGTGGAAACCGCCCGTCGTGGCGATGCGCGTGCGGCCGGTGACCGTGCGCGCGAGGCGCACGGCGGCGAGCACGGCTTCCGACCCGGTGTTGGTGAACGCGGCGCGGTCTGCCCCGGTCATCTCGCAGAGGAGTTTCGCCACTTTTCCCGCGAGCGGGGATTGCGGACCGACCTCCATGCCGAGTTTGAGTTGTTCTTCCAACGCCGCCGTGATGAACGCCGGGGCATGCCCGAGCAGGTTCGTGCCGAAACCCATCGTCAGGTCGACATACTCGTTGCCGTCCACGTCCCACAGCCGAGACCCCGCCGAACGCTCGGCCACGATGGGGTAGACCATTTCCTTCCAGTACTGCCGAAAGCCTGAAACCGTGCGTGGGTCGGAAAAGTGCGCGCGGTTTTCCTGCGTGGAACGCTTGGAAGCAGGGGTGCGCGCGGTGTAGCGGGCGATCAGCGCGTCGAGATGTTCCTGCTGACGTGCGGTGAACCCGCCGCCCGCGCCCTTTTCGATGGGACGGTAGGGGCCGAAGGCTTTCGACTCCACCTTGGCGGGCAAGGATTTTGCCGGGGCAGCGGGCAACGGCAGCGGGGCCGAGACGACGGGAACCCCGCCGCGCAGGGCGTCGAGTTGCTGCGACATCGTGCGGAGCTGCGCCTGGATCTGGTCCAGCACGGGGTTGCTGCCGTTCGTCGCAGCCGGAGCGGCGACTGGCGCGGGCGTGACGACTGGCTTAACTTCCTCGGGCGGAAGCTGCGCGTCCAGATGCCCGGCAAGCGCATTGATCGTGGCGAAATCCTCCAGAAGCTGGCGGAACGTCACCTTCACGCCGAACTCCTTGCGGAATGCCCCCGCGACCTGCGTCAGAAACAACGAATCGAACCCGAGTTCGAGGAACGTCACGTCCGGGTCCGCGCCCGACATATTCTGACCGGAGAGATTTTTGAGGACCGAGCGAATCTTCTCCCGGATGGCTTCGACACGTGCGGGCTCGGGGGTTCCCGCCGCGCCAGCGGCGTCGTTCTCAAGGTAGGGTTGCCTCTCCGAGGCAATCCTTGATTCTTCTGGCTGGTCGTGCGTGGCGGAAGCGGCCTCCGGAGAAAGTAAAGATTGCCCCGGAGAGGCAACCCTACCTTGGTTGGACGCCGCTGGCGCTTCGATCCAGTACCGCTTTCGCTCGAACGGGTAAGTCGGCAGCGCGACCCGGCGGCGGGTTTCTCCGGCGTGGAGGGCGGTCCAGTTCACCGTGACGCCTTCCAGCCACAGCCGCCCGAGCGCGGTCAGCGCCGTTTCGGTGTCGCCGCGCTCCTCTTGCAACGTCGAGAGAACCGTTTTCCCGGCAGCCGCCGGGTGCTGGCGCGCCAGCGGGGCGAGCGTCTGGCCGGGACCGACTTCCAGCAAAAGATAACCGGCCTCGGCGCGCAACAGTTCGCTCACGACATCGGCAAAACGCACCGGCTCGCGCAGATGCCGCGCCCAGTAGAGCGGGCTGGTCGCTTCTCCGTCCGTGATCCAGCGGCCGGTGACGTTGGAGGCGAACGGGATCGCGGGCGCGTGCAGCGCCACCCCCTGCACCAACGCCTCGAACGGCCCGACGACCGGCTCGACCATCGCCGAATGAAAGGCATGGGAAGTCTTCAGGCGACGCGCGGCGACGCGGCGAGTTTCAAGTTCGGTTTCGAACGCGGCGACCGCTTCGTACGGGCCGGAAACCACGCCCAGGCCCGGCGCGTTGACGGCGGCGATTTCCAGACCGGCGTGGGCGGCCAACGGCAGGAGTTCCGCTTCCGGCAGGCGGACGGCGAGCATCGTGCCGCCGGGCTGCGCCTGCACGAGCCGGGCGCGTTCGGCCACGAGCCGGAGGGCATCCTCCAGCGAGAACACCCCGGCCAGACACGCCGCGACGTACTCGCCGACGCTGTGTCCGAGCATCGCCGCCGGGGTCACTCCCCACGACATCCAGAGTTGCGCCAGCGCATATCCGAAGGCGAACAACACCGGCTGTGTAAATTGCGTCTGGTCCAGGCGGCCGTCATCACCCGATTCCGGGTAAAGAGCCGTCCGCAGGTCGAACCAAGGCCGGAGAATCTCCGCGCAACGGTCGATCTCCGCGCGGAACACCAGTTCGTTTTTGTAGAGGCCCGCCCCCATGTGGACCGCCTGCGTTCCCTGCCCGGGAAACAGGAAGGCCACGGGCGTCCCCTCGCGGGCGTCCGCCCGGCTGAACACCCGCCGCGCATCCCGTCCCGCCAACGCGCCGGCGGCGTCTTCCACGTCACGCGCGACGACGATCCGGCGGTGGTTCCAGGCACGGCGGCCCACCTGCAAAGTCCACGCCGCGTCCGCCGCGTCGGGGGTGGGTTCCGCGCGAAAGCATCGCGCGAGATTGTCCGTCGCCGCGTCGAGCGCGGTGTCGGTCTTCGCCGACAGCACGAAAAGCTCCCACCCGCGCGCGGACGGGGTGCCCGGCACCACGGCGGGCGCTTCTTCGAGGACCGCGTGCGCGTTCGTGCCGCCGACGCCAAAGGAGCTGACCCCGGCCCGGCGCGGGGTCGGTCCCGCCGGCCACGGCAGCAGCCGGGTGTTGACGTGGAACGGACTGTTCGCCAGGTCCAGCTTCGGGTTGGGCGCGGAGAAGTGGAGGCTCGGCGGGATCGCCGCGTGTTGGAGCGCGAGCGCCGTCTTGATGAGCGCCGCCACGCCGGAAGCCGTTTCCAGGTGGCCGACGTTGGTCTTGAGCGAACCGAGCGCGCAGAAGCCGTTCTCCGTCGCTCCGCCCGCGCGGAACGCCTGCGTCAAACCGGCGAGTTCGATGGGATCGCCCAGGGGCGTCGCCGTGCCGTGCGCCTCGACGTAGGAAACCGTGGCCGGTTCCACGCCCGCCACCGCCTGCGCCATCTGGATGACCTCCGCCTGTCCGCCGATGCTCGGGGCGGTGTAGGAAACCTTTCCCGCCCCGTCGTTGTTGACCGCCGCGCCCTTGATGACGGCGACAACGTGGTCGCCGTCCGCCTGCGCGTCGGAGAGCCGTTTCAACACGACCACGCCCGCACCGCTGCTGAAAACCGTCCCGGCCGCGTCCGCGTCGAACGTGCGCGTGTGCCCGTCAGCCGACGCCATGCCGCCTTCCTGGTAGGCGTAGGCGCGGCGTTGGGGAAAGGAGATCGAGACCCCGCCCGCCAACGCCATGTCGGTCTGGTAACCGAGCAGCGCATGGCATGCCTGCGCGACGGCCACCAGCGAGGTCGAGCAGGCGGTTTGCACCGTCAGGCTCGGGCCGCGCAGGTTGAGCTTGTACGAAACCCGCGTGGCCAGGAAATCCTGCGCGTTCCCCAGGAAATCCGCCGGGCCGCTCTGCTGGTAACCGCTGACCAGCCGCGCGATGAATTCCCGGTCCGCGCACAGGTTGTAGAGCAGGTAGGAGTTCAGGCTCGCGCCCGCCCACACGCCGATCAGGCCCGGATACCTTTCGGGGTCGTAGCCCGCGCTTTCGAGGGCTTCCCAGGCACATTCCAGAAACACGCGTTGTTGGGGGTCCATCTGCTCGGCGTCACGGGCGTGGACGTTGAAGAAGGCGGCGTCGAACTGGTCCGCGCCCGCCAGCAGCCCGCGGGCGCGGATTTCACGCTGGCCGTCGGGTGCCGGGGCATGGAGTTCGAGTTCCGCGTCGGAGAAGTGCGTGATGGACTCGACGCCGTTCCGGAGGTTTTCCCAGAACGCCGCCACGTTGTCCGCGCCGGGGAAACGCCCGGCCATGCCGATGATGGCAATGCTTTCCATACGAGAATTTAGCGTGTCGCCAGCCGCGCACGGGCGGCGGCGGCGGCCTGTTGCTGACGGCGGGCGCGGTCCTGGATCGCGTTGGCCGCCGCGGGCGGCGGGGTGGCGGTTTCCGGACTCAGGTAACGTGCCAGCGTGGCGACTGTTGGATGCTCGAAGAGCGCCGTGAGGGGAAACTCCCGCTGGAGCGCCTGGGAGAGTTGCGTGTGAACCTTGACCGCGTGCAGCGAGTTGCCGCCGACCTCGAAGAAATTGTCGCGCACGCCGGGGTTCTTGATGGCGAGAGTTTCCTCCCACAGCCGGGCGATGATTTTTTCGAGCGGCGCGGTGGGCGGGGCGGAGGTCGGTCTCGCCTCGGCGCGGGCGGCCTCGTAGCGCGGGAGCGCGCGGCGGTCCACTTTGCCGCTGGGGGTCAACGGCAGGGCGGCCAGCGCGCCGAAATGCGTCGGCACCATGTAGTCGGGCATCCGGTCGAGCAGCCAGCGGCGCAGGTCGGCGGCGGCCGGCGCGGCAATCCCCGCGCGCGGCACGAAATAGCCGACGAGTTCCTGGCTCGCGCCGCCGGACGGATCGGGAGCGACGCCCACGGCGGTTTCCTCGACGGCGGGATGGCGCGAGAGCACGGCTTCGATCTCGCCGAGTTCGACGCGGAAGCCGCGAATCTTCACTTGGTCGTCGGCGCGGCCGAGGAACTGGAGGGTGCCGTCCTCTCCGCGCCGGGCGAGGTCGCCCGTTTTGTAGAAGCGTCCAGCGGCCGTTTCGATGAAGCGGGCGGCGGTGAGTTCCGGGTCGTGCAGGTAGCCGCGCGCGAGGCATTCGCCGCCGAGGAAGAGCGCGCCGGGTTCGCCGTCGGGCACGGGTTGCCCGTCGTCGGCGAGGAGTCTGGCCTGCACGCCGTCGATGGGCTGGCCGATGGGCGGCAGCGCGGGCCAGCCAGCGGGTTCGCCGGTGAGGACGTGGGCGGTGACGACGTGCGTCTCCGTGGGGCCGTAGTGGTTGTGCAGCGCGCAGCCGGGTAGGCCCGCGAAAAACCGGGCGACCGCCGGGGTGATGCGCAACGCCTCGCCCGCCACGATCACCTCCCGCAAGCTCGTCGGCACGAAATCGCTGTGCACGGTCTGCTCGGCCAGTTGGTAGAGCATGACCGGCGGCAGGAACACGCGCCGGAGGTCTTCCTCCACCAGGAAGCGCAGCAACCCGCGCGGGTCGCGGCGGAGTTCCTCGGAAACCAGCGTCAGCGTGCCGCCGGCGGCGAGCGTCGAAAAGATCTCCTGGAAGGATACGTCGAAGCTCAAAGGCGCGAACTGCAAGACCCGCGCCCCGGTCGCCAGCGGCAGGGTCCGCGCCTGCCAGCGCAGAAGGTTGAGCAACGGGCCGTGC
Source organism: uncultured Chthoniobacterales bacterium (assembly GCA_964245885.1). GTDB lineage: Bacteria > Verrucomicrobiota > Verrucomicrobiia > Chthoniobacterales > SZAS-18 > CAHJWO01. Next base: position 35,184 of record CAXTOX010000027.1, read on the forward strand.
CCCATGGCGACCCCCTTGGGCCGGCCGGTCGAACCGGAGGTGTAGATGACGTAGGCGAGCCGGCCGCTCCCCGGCGAAACGTCCTCTTCGGGATCGGCGTCTTCGGTCGGCAAGTTTTCGAGGTGGACGACTTTCACTCCGGCCGGGACCGCCTGGGTCCACGCCGATGGGTCGGTGACGAGCACCGTCGCACCGGAGTCTTCCAGCATGAACGCAAGGCGTTCCGCCGGATACTCGGGCGCGAGCGGCACGTAGGCTCCACCCGCCTTGAGGACGCCCAACACACTCACAATCGCCTCGACCGAACGCCCCAGGCAGATGCCCACCGGCACGTCGGGTCCCACCCCGAGGCCGCGCAAGCGGCGCGCGAGGGCGTTGGCGCGGCGGTCAAGTTCCCGGTAAGTCAGACCATCCCCGCCGTCCGTGACGGCGCAGACTTCCGGCGTGCGAGCGGCCAGCGCCTCGAAAAGCCGGTGGATTCCCCCGGTGTTCCCCTCGGCGTCGGCGGGTTGGATGAATGGACGGCTGTTCACTCCTTCAATGTCTTTCTACCCTGTATCTCCCAGAGTAGGAAGCCATTTCCGTGCCTTCCGGTGGTGGTACAGTTTGATGTTTTGGCAGCCCCGGCAGGGGCGGCAGAAATTAGCCCACGGCGTGAGCCGTGGGAAAAGAACAAAAAAGCGTCAGCCCCGGCAGGGGCGGCAGAAAACCGGCCGGGTGGTCCCGGAGCGAGGGCGTCCCTTCTTGCGCCCCTGCCGGGGCTAGAGCATAGATCATTTCGGTAAGCTACAGTAGCCGCAGTGAGAGAAGTAAGC